>JAKUNK010000038.1:0-25230 GCA_022451945.1 Dehalococcoidia bacterium | reverse complement strand
AGGCGTTTCGTGTCGGCTACTATTGGGAGTAAGTCTGAGTTTCGGTGAATTTCGGAGGCAAGTGATAAACCACCGAAGCCCATCGTTGTTACGCAAGTGATTATACAGGACTTTCTAGGGTCAGAAGAACCGATTTGGCGACTTGAGATGTCTGGTTTAATAGGGATTTGGCATGCCGATAGGCTCATTTTAGCCAACATAACAACCGTGCAATGTAATTCTACGCCAGAATCGGGCAATTGTCATAATGCAGAGAAGCAGAGGAGGTTCGACTGAGCGGCCTCCTATCCGGGAACCCGTCTTTAAGAGTTCTGGAAGTGAGGAATCAGCTCCTTAGCGATCACCTCAAGATGACGTTCCCGGTCTTCGCGAGGGCAACTGATGCTGAAAATGATATGCCGGGCCCCCGCGTCGATGTATTCCTGGAGTTGTTCGATACAGTTCTCGACGGTTCCTAGAAGGCAATATTTCCGGACGATGTCCAAAAACTCGCCACCGTATAGATAGCGGCCACCAAGTTGTTCCGCTGCTACCTCTGCGGCTTGCTGTTCTGTAGGGTAGATGGAAACGTACGGGAAATGAGCCCACTGGAAGTTAGTCATGTCCCGGCCAGTTTCGGACGCAAAACCTTTAATCTTCTGCACGCTATCGGCATATCTAGGCGCGTCATAGAAATAAGGCATCCAGCCGTCGCCGTATTTAGCAGCTCGGGCCATGGCGGCATCTCGCCTACCGGACACCCATACAGGTGGATTAGGCCGCTGGACCGGAGTGGGATTAATCATAGCGTTTGCCATTTGGAAATGCCTGCCTGAGAAAGACACACGTTCGCCCGCCCACAGCTGTTTCATGACTGTTAGGCACTCGTCGGTCTGGCGCCCACGTTGATTCACATGGAGTCCGGCGGCCTCAAATTCCACTGGGAATTCGCCTCCTACGCCCACGCCCAAGGTCAAACGTCCGTCACTTGCGGCGTCTAAGGTGGCGGTCATGCGGGCCAGCACCAGGGGATGGTAGAAGGGAGTCAAGATGATTGACGATAGGACTCGCAAGTTCTCAGTTGCCCCTGCTGCCACGGCTAGCACAGGCAAAGCTGCGTGAGTGGGCCCAGGCGGGTCGCCTCTCATGAAATGCTCACCGCAAGAGATATATTCGTAGCCCAATTCTTCCATCCATCGGGCCTGCCGGGCTGTCTCGCTGACACCCAGTGCTAAACCAGCGCCAAAATGTAGGTTCAAGTCCGCCATGGTTCTTCACCTTTTCATAACCATTATCACGAATCCAGTCTATCTGCCCTGTTTTACTTGCAGGTAGCTTACTCCAAGCAATAGGGCTACCGTGCCGCGACTAAAGGGCCCTGCTCTTGGTCTGGTATTCTAACGAAAACTGTAGGCCGACGATGGGTCTGCCAAATCGGTGGCGGGCAGACCTATCGCTTTACTGAGGGTGATTCGGGCCGTCCAGAGGGTACTAGAGATCTACCGCAGCGGATACCCTGTCGTCATTGCCTTGACATGCCGTAGATCGATTTGCCATCGTTTACGACACAGATGTAACCAAATCGCCAGTGGCTTGAGAGCCTGACAGAGAGATTGATTTGCTTGTTTTGGTAACCGGTGCCACTGGGTTTCTGGGTCGGAGAGTGGTTAGAGAGCTTGTAGAGCAGGGCGACCAGGTGCGCTGTCTAGTCCACACCCCCGGCAAAGAGCGGATATTCTCACACCGGGAAGTTGAGGTGAAATATGGTAGCGTCCGTGATCGAGCTTCTCTAGGCAATGCTTTCTATGACGTGGAAGCGGTAGTACATTTGGTTGGAATCATTCGTTCCAGACGCCGCGATTCATTTGAAGATGTTCATCGTGAGGGCACGGCGAACGTATTAGCCGCCGCCAAAGAGATTGGGGCCAGGCATTTCTTGCATGTGAGCGTGATTGGTTCTGCCAATGACAGCGCCTATCCTTACCTCTACACCAAGTGGCTGGGCGAACAAGAAGTCATCCATAGCGGAATCCCATACACCATCTTCCGGCCCTCCATGCTCTACGGCGAGGGGGACGAATTTTTGAATGCTTTGGCCGGTCTGGTGCGCCTGTTTCCACTGGTGCCAGTAATTGGTTCAGGAAATAACCGTATGCAACCGTTGGCCGCTGATGATCTTGCCAAGTGCATCTCCACTAGCCTGGGGCGAGGAGACTTGAAGGGTCGTATCATTGACCTGGGTGGTCCGGAGCGCTTGAATTACAACGAACTGGTATCGGAAGTAGCCAAAGCTATGGGTAAACGGCGCTTAAGATTCCATCTGCCGACTTGGTTGATCTACGCTGTTGCCAAGGTGGCCCAAGGGTTTTTGACGAGAGCACCAATCACCACCGAACAGATCAAGATGTTGGGCGTCCGGAGCGTGGCGGATTTGGGAGAGGTTGAGCGAGTTTTTGGGTTTACCCCCCGGGCGATGGAAGGTAACATTGATTTTGTGAACTCGGTCGGTGTTGCCGATGGGATTCAGATGCTCTTGGGTTCCATGCCGCACCGAATCCGGGACCATTGAACTTGCATAGGTCTTTGTAATCTCCCTCCTAAAGGCGCTAAGGAGACAAGTGGACTACCACCAATCGATCGCCCGCCTACTCGCGTTAGTTGACCACGAACGTAACAAGGTCACGGGGCCGCGCCAGAAGACCATATATGACCTGACACGAATGGAAGTTCTTCTAGAGCGATTGGGTAACCCGCAGCATCAGGTTCCCGCTATTCACATCGCAGGCACCAAAGGTAAAGGCAGTACTGCGGCATTGTGCGATTCGACTCTTCATGCTGCGGGACTCAAAACAGGATTTTATTCATCACCTCATCTGCATACCTTCAGGGAGCGAATCAGGCGCGATTCAGAACCCATTTCGCAACAAAAATTCGAATCCTTGGTTGAATTACTTTGGCCGTTGCACGAAGAACTAAAAGCTGACCCCAATGTCGGACCCTTGACCCTGTTTGAATTCTTGACTGGCATGGCGTTCCAGTGTTTCGGCGAAGACAGCATAGACGTGCAGGTGATCGAAGTGGGACTGGGCGGGCGCTTGGATGCGACCAACGTCTTGGATGCCGGTGTATGCGTCGTCACCTCAATTAGTCTGGACCACACTGCAGTACTGGGGGACACCATCGGAGAGATCGCCGCCGACAAAGCTGGAATCATCAAGCCTGGCGCAACGGTGGTAGTGGCTCCCCAGCCACCGGAAGCTCTAATCCAGATATTGTCTGCGTGTCAAGACAAAGAAGCCGCGCCTATCCTGGTTGGCCGAGATGTCACCTGGGAGGAACTCGGCTGTGACAATGATGGTCAACGTTTCACTGTGCGAGGTCTCAACGCCGAATATCACTTGCAGATGCCGCTATTGGGATCGTATCAGTTGGAGAACGCGGCATTGGCTGTGGCAGCCCTGGAAGCGTTGAGCAGTCAGGGTATCCAAGTGCCGGCCAATGCGATGGAAATAGGGTTCGAACGGGTTAGATGGCCTTGCAGGATGGAGGTATTATCGCGTTCACCACTCTTGGTGGTCGACGGTGCCCACAACGTATACTCAGTGGAGAGTCTTTTGGATTCACTGCCTAAGTATCTGGAATACGACAGGCTTATCTTGGTAGCTGGATTCTCCAGGGACAAGAACGTTCGAGGGATGGCCCAGGCCCTGTTAAAAAAAGCAGACGTGATATACGCAACCGCCTCCCGCCATCCACGTTCGTTAACACCGGCGGAGGTTTCCGGACTGTTCGCGGACTTTAGAGAGATTGTTTCAGAGGCGCCTACGCCTGCGGAGGCTCTGAAGATGGCGTTAGATACCGCAGGAGATAAAGACTTGGTATTGGCAACAGGCTCTCTCTTTTTGACTGCAGAGGTTCGGGAGTCCGCCTTGGGCATCGAACCAGAGATTTATCCGGAATTGCCAACACTGGGCTCGTCGGTCTGATAGATATCGGCATCTATCAAAGAATGATCAGGAGCGTCTCAAGTGGTTGATGAGCGGGTAAGGGTAGTAATCACAGGTATCGGGGCAATGACCCCATTGGGTGAGACCCCTGAGGAATATTGGCAGAACTTGGTTGCAGGAGTGTCGGGCATTGGGCCGATGACACTGTGCGACCCAGAGGGTTACCCCTGCCAGATATCCGGGGAGGTCTCTAACTTCGATCCCGGCGCCTATATCGAAAGCCGAGAAGCCCGGAGGATGGCTCGCTTCACCCAATTGGCGGTCGCTGCTGCTCTCCAGGCCGTGGAAGCGGCATCCTACGATATCTCCAAGGACGACCCGTATCGGGTGGGCGTGCTCCTTGGCAACGGCAATGGCGGGTTCCCAACGCTGGAAGAGAACTGCCGGATATTAGCTGAACGGGGTGGTATGCGCATGTCCCCATTCTTCTTTCCTATGATCTTGCCGAACATGGCCGCCGCCGCAGTGAGCCGGTACACGGGAGCCCACGGCTACAACTCTACAGCCACCACCGCCTGCGCTGCCTCTAACCAGGCCTTAGGAGAGGCGATTCAAGTCATAAGGCGTGGTACAGCCGATGTCATGTTTGCCGGAGGTACAGAAGCAGGAATCAGCCTGTTAGGGTTGTCGGGGTTCGCCGTCATGCGGGCTCTCAGCACAAGGAACAACGAACCTCAAAAGGCGAGCCGTCCTTTTGACGCTGGCCGTGACGGCTTCATCCCGTCCGAAGGAGCCGTGATTTTGGTCTTGGAAAGTTTGGGACATGCCCTGGCACGTGGGGCCGACATCCTGGCTGAGTTGGCAGGGTTCGGTTCAACCAGCGATGCTGGACATCCGGTTCAGCCGGAAGAAACTGGGGCCAGCGCTGCGGCCGCGATGCAGATGGCATTGGCCGACGCCCAGGTCTCGTTGGACCAAGTGAGTTACATCAACGCCCACGGCACCTCCACTCCTTTGAACGATGCTTTGGAGACTGTGGCTATCAAGCGGCTATTTGGTGATCTAGCTTACAAGATTCCCATCAGCTCCACCAAGTCGATGATTGGGCATTCGCTGGGTGCCGCCGGTTCTTTGGATGCGGCCGCCTGCGTGAAGACAATCACCGAAGGTATGATTCACCCTACCGTCAATCAAGAAGAGCCCGATCCGGACTGTGATCTTGACTATGTGCCCAACCAGGCCAGGTCGGTTAACGTTGAAGTAGCCCTCTCTAACGCCTTTGGGTTCGGTGGACAGAACGCCTGTTTGGTGTTCCGACAGTATTTCGAGTAAATATATGACGGGAGATTCTTGACCATGGGTATAGGCCGCCAAATACAATGGTCTGGAGAACCTTCGGGCTATTTGAGTGGCTGAGTTTAGACGGTGAGTGGAGAATAGGATGGCCGAACGGTTGGTATCCGGCGACCTCCAACTAGAAGACCAAGACACGTCTTTGCGCCCCAAACGTATGGAAGATTTCGTGGGTCAATCCAATACCAAAGAGAACCTCTCCATCTCGATCCAGGCCGCCAAAATGCGGGAAGAGGCCTTAGACCACGTCATAATTTACGGCCCTCCTGGCTTGGGAAAAACGACATTGGCCAACATCATCGCAGCCGAGATGGGAGTCGATATCAGAGTAACCTCGGGCCCTGCTGTGGAGCGGGCCGGTGACATGGCTGCCATCCTGACCAGCCTGCAGGAAGGCGATGTCCTTTTCATAGATGAGGTACACCGCCTGAACAGGGTTGTTGAAGAAGTCCTATACTCGGCCATGGAAGACTTCTTCCTCTCCTGGATGGTGGGCAAGGGGTTGGCCGCGAGAAATGTCAATCTCAGGATCAATCCCTTCACTTTGGTCGGCGCGACCACCCGGTTCTCCATGGTGAGTGCACCCCTTCGTGACCGCTTCGGCTTGGTCTGCCGCTTGGACTACTACGATACCAACGACATGAAGGTGATTGTCGATCGTTCGGCCCGCATCTTGGACATGGATACCGATACCGAGGGCATGGAGTTGATAGCATCGCGCTCTAGAGGAACGCCACGGGTCGCCAATCGATTGCTGAAACGCACCCGTGATTATGCCTTGGTAAAGGCGGACAACTGCGTGGACGGCGTCGTGGCAAAAGCGGCGTTGGAGCAGCTGAACGTTGACGAACTTGGCTTGGATTTGTCGGACCACAGGCTTCTGACTAGTATCATCGACAAGTTTTCCGGGGGCCCTGTTGGATTGGAAACCCTGGCGGCGTCGTTAAACGAAGACTCGGAAACTATCATGGATGTTTGGGAGCCTTTCCTATTGCAATTGGGGTTCTTGGAACGGACTCCTAGAGGCCGGGTCGCCACTCGACGGGCTCATGACCATTTGGGGCGGCCTTACGCTGCCGCTGATCTCACAGATCAAGGCCGTTTGAACGGTTTCTGATTTACCCTCTCCTTCTTTCCCTGCCTAAGCATTGATGTTTCTTATTGCCCACTTACGCTTGACGGTCTAGAATAGTTTGGTGCTATTCCCTGCCTACTGCCTATCTGGGACAGGCAGATGATGCAAAGGTGGAGTTCACTTGACGGTTTCTGGTTTCTCCGGCAAATCGATCCGGGCACAAACCAACAACCTTACGTTGGATGAGGTGATTGCCAAAGCTTTGGCGGGTTATCGCCTTCCTGAAACGGAGGCGTTATTGTTTGCTCAGGCTGGTCCCCAAGAAATCGGAGATATCTGCACTGCGGCTTCTGAGATGCGTCTGCAGGGTAAGGGCACGACCGTTACGTTCTCTCCTAAGGTTTTCATTCCACTGACCCATATGTGCCGTGATTTTTGTGGATACTGCACCTTCCGGAAAGACCCGAAACAAGCGGGCAAAGACATCTACATGACTCCGGAACAGGTTCTTGAGGTAGCCAATGCGGGCGCAGCCTTGGGCTGTACCGAAGCCCTTTTCACACTAGGAGAACGGCCGGAACAGCGCTATCCTGAGGCGCGTGCATGGCTCAGGAAAAGAGGTTTCAAGACGACCCTGGAATACCTGACGTATGTGTGTCAGTTGGTTCTGGAAGAGACCGAAATGCTCCCCCATGCCAACCCTGGTACCATGGCTCGCCGTGAGTTAGCAGCACTGCAGCCGTACAATCCGTCCATGGGCTTGATGCTTGAGAGTACCAGTGAGGCCTTGTACGCCAAGGGCGGCCCGCACGAATTCGCTCCCAGTAAACGCCCTAGCGTTCGCTTGAAGACCCTTGAATTGGCCGGGCAGTTGCGAGTGCCATTCACCACTGGTATCCTCGTCGGCATCGGTGAAAGCCGTCGGGACCGGATAGAATCACTGTTGGCCATCGCTGATCTGCGGGCCCAATATGGCCATGTTCAGGAAGTGATCATTCAGAACTTTCTTGCGAAACCTGAAACGCCTATGGAAGATGCACCCGATGCGGAGACCGATGAATTTCTCTGGACGGTTGCAGTCGCCCGGCTCATACTTGGCCCGGAAGTCAACTTGCAAGTGCCACCTAACCTGAGCGGTAAAAACTACCAGATATATCTGAACGCGGGGATCAATGATTGGGGCGGAGTATCGCCTCTAACTATTGATTTCGTTAACCCCGAAGCGCCTTGGCCAGCTCTTACAGAGTTGAGAAACAGGTCAGAGGGAGCCGGGTTCGAGCTCAAACCCAGACTCCCGGTCTACCCAGAGTATTTCCTAGACACAGACGAATTTCTATCCGAGCCCCTCTTACAAAAGGTCTCATCCATGGCTGATGCTGAGGGTTACGTTAAAGGGGGAATGAAACGATATGCCGGCAGAAACTGACCGCGACCCGCAAAACTTGGAAGGGATAATCGGTGCAATAAAACCCGAGACTGCTGCGGTTTTGGACCGTGCCCTTTCCGGACAGGATATTACCAGCGAAGAAGCTGTGGTCTTGTTCGAGACGGAAGGCCAAGAATACAACGCCATGGTCATGGCTGCGGATGAGCTACGTAGACGTACTGTGGGAGATGTCGTCACCTACGTGGTTAACCGCAATATCAACTTCACTAATGTTTGCATCAAACGCTGTGGGTTCTGCGCTTTCAGCCGCGATTTCCGGGAAGATGAGGGCTACCTACTGCCCGTGGAAGAGATTATTCGGCGGGCCAAGGAAGCTTGGGACTACGGAGCCACGGAAGTCTGCATCCAAGCCGGATTGCCGCCCAAGATGGAGGGGGACCTGTATATCCGGCTCTGCGAGGCTATTAACCGAGAACTGCCAGACATGCACATACATGGATTTTCTCCCGAAGAAGTGTTGTACGGATCCATCCGCTCTGAGAGCACCATTAAGGCCTATCTAACGGAACTGAAAGCAGCCGGAGTAGGTAGCCTACCCGGCACATCTGCTGAGGTTTTGGACCAGGACTTACGTGACAAGATTTCTCCGGGCCGGATTACGGTTGACCAATGGACAGAGGTGATTACGACCGCCCATGAGTTGGGGATTCCAACAACGTCAACCGTGATGTTCGGGTACTTAGAGACTGCAACCCAGCTGGCCAAACACGTTGAGCTCATCAGGAGTATTCAACAGCAAACCGGCGGAATCACCGAATTCGTGCCTTTGAGCTTCGTTCATACGGAAGCGCCGATGTTCATGAAAGGTCTAGTAGACGATGTTCGGCCCGGACCGTCAGGGATGGATGTCATCAAGATGCACGCCATCGCCCGGATCATGCTTAATAACTGGATTCCCAACATCCAGGCTTCGTGGGTGAAAGAAGGTTCGCGTATGTCGCAGCTTCTGTTGGCCGCCGGCGTCAATGACTTAGGCGGAACGCTGATCAACGAAAGCATATCCACCGCGGCTGGAGCACAGCATGGACAACTCATGCGCCCGACTGAATTCCGCCAGATGATCCGGCAAGCGGGCCGTATACCTGCGGAACGTTACACCACTTACAAGACCCGCCGGGTGTTCAGCGACGCAGACCAGGAGTTAGATCCCCTCGATTTGGTCGGCGACAACGTGGAAGATGTGTTCGGGTCTTATGATCGGCTGGTCAAACTGGACACCTACCGGTTCGAGCATCCCACCAACCCAAGTGCCAGAGTCTAGACGCACAGCGTCGTTTTTTGGCATCGGCTTCAGCGGGGAAGCTTTTTGATTGTGACGCCTGAATCTCGCGCTGTGTTGGCCCTCGCCGGTGGTGTTGGTGGTGCTAAATTGGCATTAGGACTTTCTCTTTGCCTTCCGCCAGGCGATCTAATTGTCTGCGTGAACACCGGGGATGATGAGGCGTTCCATGGGCTGCATGTCTCGCCGGACCTGGACACTATGATGTACACCCTTTCCGGGTTCTCCAACAAAGAGAACGGCTGGGGAGTCGCCGGAGACACTTTCACCGCCCTTGAGATGCTGGGGAAATTTGGAGTGGATACCTGGTTCAACTTAGGAGACCGCGACCTGGCCACACACATCCTCCGCACTCAGATGCTGTCTGAGGGCAGAACCCTTTCCGAAGTCACCAGCGAACTTAATAAGAGTCTAGGCGTTTTTCATGAAATCATCCCAATGAGTGACGATCCAGTGAAGACCGTACTTTCAACGGATGAAGGCGAGTTGCCGATGCAACGATACTTCGTTGGCCGGAGAGCCGAACCGATAGTCTCTGAGGTTCGGTACCGAGGCGCCGATGTCGCTGACGCCTCTCCTGGGTTGCATGACGCCTTGACGAAAGCCGCCTTGTTGGTGTTTTGCCCTTCTAATCCGTACTTGAGCCTTGGGCCGATATTGGCGTTGCCGGAGGTTCGGCAAAGGATACGGACTTTCCCTGGTAAAAGGGTCTGCGTCAGCCCGATCGTTGGCGGTGACGCGGTCAATGGCCCGGCAGGCAAGATTATGGCCGAGTTGGGTAAGGAAGTGTCTTGCGTGGAAGTCGCCAGAGAATACAGGGACATCTGTGACGTGCTCGTGATTGACAGTCAAGACAGGGCACTGGCTTCGCAGGTAGAAGAAATGGGCGTAACTCCGCTGGTAACGTCAACTATCATGGAGACAGAAGAGGATAAAATTGCCCTGGCCAGAGAGATTCTGGCCTTGTCGGGATAACTCTGGTCCCCAAAAGAGATTATGCTCAACGAATCCAGGAATGTAATCGGCATCGTCCCCATGAAACCTTTGTCCCATGGGAAGTCGCGCTTGGCTCAGGCGCTAACGGCTGACCAGCGCGCTGACCTGGCTCTGGGAATGTTACGTCGTGTGCTTATCGCCATTAAATCAGCATCAATAGATACCGTCTGGGTGGTCGGCGGTGATGACCGGGTCCGCGAGTTAACTAAAGTCTTAGGTGTTGAATGCCTCGAAGAGCTAGGTGATGACCTTAATGACACTCTGAAGATTGCCTTTGAGCTCGCTTTCCAACAAGGCAAATCAGCGATGTATGTGGCTGGAGATTTGCCTTTCTTGAAGCCCGCAGACATTCACAGCATGCTGCAAGCTTCCCGCAGCCAGGGCAACGTTACGTTGGCGCCGGCGCGCCGTGACGGCGGCACCAACGCCATACTCGTACCAGTCGGTGTACCAATGCGGCCCGAGTTAGGACAACGCAGTTTCATGAAACACCTGACTCAGGCAGCCCGGCTGGAAACTTCGGTGGCCATCAACTCTAGCCAAGGTTTGGGATTTGATCTGGATGTTGTTGATGATTTGGAGACGTTCCAGCACATGGAGCAAGGACTGTTAGAACGGCTGTCGGAGGAGCTCAAATTGCGGCCAATCGACCTTGATGAAAATGGTGTTAATCAATGACCGCTAGCAGAGTAAAGCTCGGTATCTTGTTACCCACCCGAGGGCTGCTGCTGCGGGACCAACAGCCTCCCAACATCGACAGGCTTATTGGGTTGGCGGAAACGGTTGAGCAGGCAGGCCTGGACGGCGTCTGGGTTGGAGATAGCTTGGTAGCAAAACCACGCATGGAGCCCCTTGCTGTTCTAGGTGCCCTAGCTGCGCGTACCAGCCGAGTTAGGTTGGGCACCGCGGTGTTGCTTCCTGCTCTCAGGCAACCGGTTTTACTCGCACAAACTCTGGCCACCGTGGAGTTGATATCCGGAGGCCGTCTGGTGATTGGGGCTGGTGTCGGAGGAGCGTTCAACGACGACCAGAAACGCGAATGGGAAGCTGCCGGGGTCCCGTCAAAAGGACGTGGTAAACGCTTTGAAGAGACAATCGAGATTCTCCAGGGTCTAGGTTCCGGTGAACCTTACACCTTCAACGGCAGGGATTTTAGCTTAGACTCGACGTTGATGCGGCCGATCCCTGCTAGGGAAGGTGGTATACCCTTCTTGTTGGCGAGCCACTACCGGGCCCAGAGCCAAGCACAGATCCGGCGCGCCGCACGGTTGGGGGCAGGTATCATCTCCATCTCCGACACGCCCGACGAATTCGCCCAAGTGATCGAGCAGGTAACTGAGAGAGCAGCCGAGTTCGGCAGAGACCCAGGAAGTCTGGAAAAAACTTTCTACATCACCGTGAATATGGACCCGGACCTGGCTAAAGCTGAGGCCGACGCCGTTGAATGGCTGACCGGGTATTACGGCTCCGACATTTGGGGCACCCGTTGGGGACCTTTCGGTGCTCACGAGAGAGTAGCCGCGCGGATTTGTGAATACGTCGCAGCAGGTGCAGAGACCATAGTGGTCCGATTCGCCAGTTTTGAGCCCGAAAAACAGTTAGATATATTCCTGGAAAAAGTAGCCCCGGGTTTTGCCTGATTCGGTTCTAGGCACGGTGATGATTGAAGGAGTGTTAGGAGGTAAACAGGTGTTTCCGATAGACCTGTCCGGCAAGAAAGGAATCGTTTTCGGGGTAGCTAATAACCGGAGCATCGCCTGGGGCATCGCTCAGGCTCTAGGGCAAGCGGGCGCGCGTATTGCGCTCACTTACCAAGGAGACCGTCTGAAAGAACGAGTGGAGGATTTGGCAGGCACTTTGGACGGCGCCCTGACTCTTCCTTGCGATGCCACCGATGACGAACAGATAGCCCGGGTATTCGAGTCGTTGAAAGAAGAGTTCGGCGATATCTCTTTCCTAGTGCACAGCATAGCCTTTGCCAATCGAGAGGACCTAGATGGACGGTTTGTGGACACGGATCGGGAAGGATTCCGTTTGGCCCTCGAGGTTAGTTCCTATTCCTTACTGCCTCTGGTAGGTCATGCTGCTCCACTTATGACAGATGGAGGCAGTGTAGTGGCTATGACCTTCGACGCCTCCCGGCGCGTTTATCCGGGATACAATGTCATGGGCACTGCCAAGGCAGCTCTGGAGCATAGCGTCCGGCAATTGGCCTACGAGTTCGGAGAGCAGGGCGTCCGGGTCAACGCAATATCCGCTGGCCCGTTGCAAACCCTCGCGGCCCGAGGAATCAGTGGCTTTAAGGACATGCAACACAACGCCGCCGAAAAAGCGCCTATGAAGCGGAATATCACGGTAGACGAAGTAGCCCAGACAGCCCTCTTCCTGTGTAGTGGCCTTTCCAGTGGAATCACCGGCACAATCATTCCCGTGGACGCCGGTTACCACATCATGGCGGTGTAACGGAACGACCGCCAATCAGAAAACTACGTCTTGCAAAAAAAGAACCGCATTGCAGCGGTTCTTTTTTGCTTAACGGGTGGTGAAAGGCGCTAGCCCGGTGACGAACTCGGGTCCAATCCTTGCAAGTGTCGGCGGTCATCTTCCGCCTGTTGAGGCCTTCCTAGCTGGGCGTAGGCTACAGAGCGACGTTCCCAGGCATCGGCGTAATTTGGGTCCAGGGCGATAGCTTTGGTGAATTGGTCGATAGCCTCTTGGAACTTACCTTCGTCAAACCGTTCAATCCCTCGTGACACCATGACTGCGGCGGTCGGGGCCACGCCGACGTCATAGGTGCCCCAAGGGATGTGCTCAATTTCAGGCTCTTCCCTGTCGGATTCTAGATCAGGTTCAGACGTTTTGTCGTCTGCTGGAACAATCTCGTCTTCAAAAAAAGTATCCAACTCTGTTCCAGGCGATTCAGTAGTTTCTGGCGATTGCGAATCCACGGTCACAGTGACGGTGGTTGAAACCTGAGGTTGGCCCGGAAAGGCTTTACCTCCGTCGGGTTCTTGGGGAGAATCGGCCTCCTTAAGATCCCAGCCGCAGCCGGTGCAGAAGTGCTGGCCAGCCGAATGCGATTTGGCGCACCGGGCGCAGGCTAGGTGGTCATCCTGGACGGCAGGAGAATCGCTCGGGAGCTTGATGAACATCAGAGTAAATACCGGGAGGGCGGCGATTAGTCCGGAGCCCTGGAAAGGCAGGAGACCTAAGATCAACGCTACTCCACCCCAAGCCCAGCCATTGCGCCTTTTAGTGATGGCCAGGCGGGCCGTCCAAATGGCCAGCAAAACTACCACTAGATATTGAAATAATACAGATAAGTCAGCCAACTGATATGTCCTAAATACTCTCCCTCTGAGCCTGAGGGATCCGTTAGTATCTAACGTTGAATATACACCCGCAAGAGTTCCACGGCAACGCCCGTGCAGGGGATTGGACGCTATTTTGATCTTGTATAGAAGACGGTAATATCCGTCTATATAACAAGTTAAATATGACGGAAATTGACAGAGGAAAATCCCTACTGCTAGAATTGGGCGCGACCCGAATGGTGAAGCAAATCCACGCCTATAGCGTGCCTGACGAATCGAGTTGCCTGATAACTAAATTACTCCATTATTTCCGCTAGTTACTACGTAAAAAGTTGGTAACTCTGATTGAGCAGATGAAATGGTCAACAATCGTGACTGACACGATGTTGCACAACCCGGTCGTACCGTGAGGAGGTGACGCGTGTCGGCATCAGACCAGAGAATTACTCTTCAACAATTTGTAATTTCAGAGTGGCAGAAAACAGGCCAGAATGACGGTCTCGGCGCCGTAATAATGGCCATTGCTAACGGTTCGGTTAGAGTACAGCAACAGGTCCAGCAGGCGGCGTTGGCCGATGCACTGGGTACTACTGGAGAGACAAACGTACAGGGTGAGATAGTTCAACGCCTGGACGCAGCCAGCTCGGATATATTCGTGGAAACCCTATCCCAGTCGGGCCACGTGGCCGCCATCGGCTGTGAAGAGATTGAACGGCCGGTTATAGTCGCAGGCGAAGTGGCCAACGGATATATCGTGTTGATGGACCCGTTGGACGGTTCATCTAACATAGATGTCGCCGTGAGCATTGGTTCAATTTTTGGTATCTGGTTGAAGAGTCCGGGAGAGACCGTAAACGACGATTCCCTTCTGCGTTCCGGCAACCAACAGGTCGCGGCCGCGTACGTGGTGTATGGCTCCAGTACCGTCTTGGTTCTGGCTACAAAAGACAGCGTTCAAGGTTTCACACTGGACAGCGAGTCAGACTCCTTCATTATGACTCACCCTAACATTAAAATTCCTGCAGACTGCCCTTACTACAGCACTAATGAAGGCAACAACAAAGTGCTGGACGAATCTACCCAAAAAGCGATCACGCTGCTCCGGGACAAGTATTCCCAGCGGTACGTGGGGTCATTGGTGGCGGATTTTCACCGGAATCTTTTGAAGGGCGGTATATTCGCTTATCCAGCTGACACCAACCGCAAAGAAGGCAGGCTACGTCTGATGTACGAGGCTAATCCATTGGGATACGTGGCTGAGCAGGCTGGGGGCGCCGCATCAACCGGATACGAACGGATAATGGACGTCATCCCCAAGGAACTGCACCAACGCACGCCCTTGATATTGGGTAACAAGGATGTTGTTGACGAAACCGTGTCCGTGATTAGTGGTGGCTAAGAGTCTTGCTTGCCACTCGACATAACCAGGATAATACGGTGAAAAGAGGTGATTCATGGATAACCAGCGTTTAGTACAGACCGCGCAGGCACTGGTTGCGAAAGGGAAGGGTATCCTGGCGGCTGATGAAAGCAGCGGTACGATAAAAAGAAGGTTCGACACCATCAACGTGGAGTCAACTGAAGAGAACAGACGCAACTACCGCGAGATGCTGTTTCGCACAGCTGGCGTGGATGAATTCCTTAGTGGCGTAATCTTGTTTGATGAGACCATCCGCCAGGACGCCGCTGACGGCACACCTATGGTTAAAGTATTGTCGGACCAGGGCATCATACCCGGCATCAAGGTAGATAAGGGTACGATTCCGCTGCCTGAAGCTCCAGATGAATTAGTGACCGAAGGCTTGGACGGCCTTCGTGACCGTCTGAAGGAGTATAACGAACTTGGGGCCGGCTTCACGAAATGGCGGGCGGTGATTAGTATCAGCAACGAGACCCCCACGTCCTACGGTTTAGCCACTAATGCCCATTCCTTAGCCCGTTTCGCGGCATTGAGCCAAGAAGCAGGATTGGTTCCCATTGTTGAGCCTGAAATCTTGCGAGACGGAGACCACGACATCGATAAATGTTTTGAGGTCACCGAAGAGACTTTGCGCGAAGTGTTCGACCAACTGGCCCAACAGAAAGTACTTTTGGAAGGCATGCTTCTGAAGCCCAGCATGGTGATTTCCGGTGGCTCGGCAGCCGAACGCGCCGATCCCGAGGAAGTCGCTGAACGGACGATTGAATGTTTCAAGAGGACTTTGCCAGCTTCCGTTCCAGGAGTGGTGTTCCTATCCGGCGGCGAACCTGATGACTCCGTCACCGCCAACCTGAACGCTCTAAATAAAATAGCTGAGGATGCGAAGGCACCCTGGGAGCTCAGCTTTTCGTTTGGCCGGAGTCTGCAAGGCGCCCCGCTGTCCGCATGGGCTGGCAAAGCAGAGAACACTGAATCTGCAGCGCTGGCCTTCTACACCAGGGCCAAGCTTACGGGAGTAGCCCGCAGAGGAGCGGCTTAAGCGAAACTACTTACTGAGGCTGTTCGATTCCTTTTAGCCCAAGTTCATCTAACTGTGACGGAGCAATAGGGGCAGGGGCGTTGAACAACAAGTCAGTGCCACTCTGCGTCTTGGGGAAGGCGATGACGTCACGGATTGATGTGCTGCCGCTGAGTATAGCCACTAAACGGTCTATTCCCGGCGCTATTCCTCCGTGGGGCGGCGCGCCGTACTCGAATGCTTCAAGGATTTGCCCGAACTGAGATTGTGTCTCTTCTTTGGAGAGACCGAGGATGCCGAAGATCTTCTCCTGAAGTTCGCGGTCGTGAATCCGGATGCTTCCACTGGCAAGCTCGGACCCGTTGCAGACCAGGTCATAGGCCTTTGATTTGATATCTCCGAGGTTGTCGCCATTCAAGTCGGATTCCCGGCCTTCTTCAGGCGAGGTAAATGGGTGGTGGGACGAGTCCCAACGCTCAGCGTCTTCGTTCCATTCGAACAAAGGGAACTTGGTGACGAAGGCAAAGGCCAGTTCATCGGGATCGACAAGTTCCAGCAATTCGCTCACGTGTGTCCGCATAACCGATAGCCAGGCGTTCAACCGAGGCTGGCGGCCTGCCATCAGCAATATCATGTCTCCCGGTCCGGCGCCCATCTTATTCGCAAGGCGTTGATGCCATTCCGGTGGCATACGTAGCCCGGCCGACTCTAATATCTCTTCACCGCTCAGCGCACCTACCGGACTAGTGCCACGGTATCGGATATAGACAAGCCCACCTGCCCCTGCTTCCTTGGCAGCGTCTTCTAGCTCTTTGACCTGACCGGTGACGAACCCTGCCTGGCCGGGAACAACGAAACCCTTGATTTGGCCGCCGGCTTCGATGGTGGAGAGAAATACCCTGAATTCGGTCTCGCTAGCCAAGTCTGAGACGTCGGTCATTTCAAGACCAAAGCGTAAATCAGGTTTATCCGAGGCGTAACGTTCAACGGCTTCGGCGTGGCTAATCCTGGGAAAGGGCTTGCGAACCTTTTTTTGGGGAGCCACCGACTCGATCATCCCGGTATAGAGTTCCTCGGTAAGATCCAGGATGTCGTCTTCTTCGACGAAGCTCATCTCCAGGTCCAGTTGGGTGAATTCTAACTGCCGGTCGGCACGGAGATCTTCATCACGGAAGCACCGGGCGATCTGGAAATACCGTTCGACGCCAGAGACCATGAGCAGTTGTTTCATTTGCTGAGGCGATTGAGGAAGTGCATAGAAATTGCCCGGTTGCATACGGCTGGGTACTAGGAAGTCTCTTGCGCCCTCAGGCGTGCTCTTGATAAGGATGGGCGTTTCGATCTCCAAGAAATCCCGTTCACTCAAGAATTCCCGGATGTACCTGACAACATTGTGGCGCAAGGTCAAGTTGCGCAGCATGGGCGGACGACGTAGGTCAAGGTATCGGTATCGTAGGCGAAGACTCTCGTCGGCCTCGGCGTCTTCATCGATATAGAACGGAGGAGTAAGGGAGCGGTTAAGGACGGTCACCTCCGCAGCCATCACTTCGATGGCACCGGTCTCCATGGCAGGATTCTCACTTCCCTCAGGCCTCTTGTTAACTGTTCCTTTGACCTGGACAACCCATTCGCCTCTAAGCTCTTCTGCAATCCGGGTGGCAGCCTCGGCGGTTTCGGGGTTAAACACCACCTGGACCGGGCCCGACCTATCACGCAGATCTAGGAAGATGATTCCGCCATGATCACGCCTTCGGCCGATCCAACCCGCCAAGGTCACTTGATCGCCAGCGTTTTCGCTCCTCAGGGAGCCGCAATCCGCGCTACGCAGCACGCAATTCCTCCGTAATCTTTTGAGTGATGATACGCCATATGCAGCCGCAGGCGAAATCGCCTGGGTGGAAACTGCTAATTCCCAGGGAAGATATGGAATATATCTTGGAAGGGGCTTTCTCGCTGTTTGGTGAGTCCCGCGACGGCGTCGTTCAATTTAGCGGGTGAGTCCACCGGTGGCAGACAGAGCGTATCTAGACATACGTGGGCACGGGCCACGGTGTCGCCGCCGGAAGCCGCAACGGTCTTGATATCCAGATTTGGTTCGGGAAGGCGGGCCGCTGCTGCCAGCAACTCCTGGCAACCAGAGTCTTCAGGATTTCCTTCTATAGTCACTTCCACCAGGTCGTTCTTCAGCATGTGTATCGCTATGCCATAATCAGCCGCAAATTCGCCCTGCTCTTTGAAGGTTTCCACAAAGGCGCTTAGAGTGGCCTCGGCGATTTGCAGATAGTCAGCGTTCCTTGTGGGCTGGTGCAGGCGGATCAGTGCCTGGGCCGCCACCGTGTTGTCGGATAATATCTTCTCTCTGATCTGTAGGTGCCCAATGGCCTCTGGTTGCTCTTCGATGTCGAAAAATCCGCCGCCTTCCTGGTCGAAAAATCGATCCACCATCTGTTGGGCTACAGCCACTGCACGTTCCAGATAGGCTTCTCTTGCAGTGTTACCGTGGGCTTGGAGCAGGGCGGTCAAAAGCCATGCATAATCTGTGAATAGCGCTGGGGTGTCGGAAGGTCCTTGTTCGGAGAAAACATGGCTGAATGAACCTGATTCCTGCATGGAATCTAGTTTGTCTAGGACGGAAATGGCAGTGACCTGCAACGATGGGTCCCCTAGCTTCCAAGCCGCATCGAGAAAGACAGTTACCGCTAGGCCATTGCTATTGGCGTAGCAGAAGGGATCAGGCGTTGGTCGGGCATCTTCAGTGCGCTGGTCAGGGCTCATCGCATAATAATCCGAGTGGGCACCTTGACTGCCCCGGAATCCAGGTGTGGCAGGGTTGTACATCTGCTCCATCAGATATCTGAATGTCTGTTTCGCAGTTTCCAGGTAAATGGGACGTTCCAGTAGGATTCCGGCGTCCAGAAACTCCCTGGCTAGGTTTAGGTTGTCTTCAAGCATCTTTTCGTGCTGGGGTTGTCCCCAGTCTGCTTGAGCGCAGTGCCGGAAAAATCCACCATCGGTGCTGTCCAGCACCTGTCCGTCAGTCATGCCGTCCAGGGTCTTCGTGAGCATGGTGGCGTAAAAATCCTCGCCGCCGGTGCGGTACAGGTGGTTCACGAAGCGGATAATCGAGGCGTTTGGGAATTTGGGCTCGCTGCCGAACCCACCATTGGAGGCGTCATAGGCGCCAGCAACTATTCGGGACACACGGTCAACCGTAGCTTCTTCTAACTCGGTGCTTGCAACGAACCTTTTAGAGTGCTCTTTCCGGTTGTTGTGAAGATCTCTGGCCTGAGTATAAAGAGTGGGTTTGTCGTTCTCGTAAGCCTCTGCAAATTCCGAGATCATGGAGATCAGTTGCTCTGGTGGTAGGTAGGTTGCGCCACCAACCAGGCCGCCGTGGGCGGTTAGGAAGGCGGTTGTAGGCCATCCGCCCACATTGTACCTGGAGTTAATATCTGGCCGATGGTCGTTATCCACTCGAATGGTCACAAAGTGATTGTTGAGCAGATCCTGGACTTCAGGGTCTGAGTAGGTAGATTCGTCCATTACGTGGCACCAATAGCACCACGCCGCGGAGATGGACAGTAGGACAGGTTTATTTTCTTCTTGAGCCTTAGCGAAGACAGCTGGTTCCCAGGGCAGCCAATTGACGCCATGGGCCTGGTTCGGGTTGGGAGAAAAACGGAATTCGGACAATGGGGCCGCCTTTGTGAATTTCGCCCACCGTGCCCGGAAACTTATGTTTGATCCGAGGGTGGGGAAGCCAGGAAAGTGCCTTCCAACGTTAGCATAGGCACCCTGGATTATCAATTCGACGAGTAGAAACTACAGAGCCACTAAGTCCTGATGGTCCAGGCTGTAATTGGTCTGGGAAATTGGGATGCTCAGTGCGATCTTGGCCTGTTCCATAATCTCAGCGCTCACGTTGGCCAATTCAACTACTAAGCCATTCTCCATAGACGCTATTGGCATACCGTTATGTATGACCAATCGGTTCCGAATAACCGATGGCACCCGGTGCCCTGGTGAAAGTATCCCAGCCAGGTTTAATGGGTCGCAGGCCGATAGCGCGATGAAACGGCTGTCCGGTTTAACGTTTTTGGTCTTGCGTAGCAACGCCACAGCTTCGGGTAGAGCGAACTGTTCTCCGATGAATCCAGACACGAACCGTCCACCACTGATCTCGCCTTTAGCCTCAAGCCGCCGCAACACCTGCACTAGATCGCGCCAACGATAGGATAGAGCATCCCTGGCCAAGAGTTCCGGAAAAATCACTCCGTAGCGGTCTAGAAGCTGACGCGCGATGGGCTCACTGCGATCATCTACCGGGGAGATAGGTTCGAGCAGCGACCAACGGCTATAACCACGACTACGGTACGGGCTGGAACGTCTGTTGCCCTGCCTACCATGTCCGCCGCGCCTAGGCCGGCGAAAAGTGCCGCCAAGGCGCTGTCGCACGGCTTCAACACCGTCAACAGTCACCCAGCCGGATGCAGCCAGTGTCCATAGGGATTCTTCCACGTCCGATGGCAACCTATGGGTGGCAGAAATGATGTCTGCGAGGAATGACGCACCTTGCTGGCTAAGGAACTCAATGACTTCCTTAGTAGTCCCAGTAAGGCCGCCGACATCTCGGTCGGTCGGGCCTAGAATCCAGTCCAAAGAGTCTCTCAACACCAAGGTTATCGGTGTGGCTCTGGTGAACGACGAACGACCGGCCACCGGCGCGCCGGGGCTCTGCTGCTCCCTTGATTGCAACGAGACCCTGCCCCAAAGGACTTCTCCCTCCATGCAGAGCCGGTCCAACATCAGGGGGTCATAGTCGGAGACTCGGGATATTAGAACCTCTTCTTCGACGGCCCCAGAGGCAGACTCAAACCCTTGTAATTGCTCGATGGTGGTTAGTAATCCGCCTTCGCCTTGCAACCGCGCCTCAGGGTCCACGTGCTGCCAGCAGGATAGGAAGCGCATGAAGGCCGTTGGAGTAACAGGCTCAATCTGCCGGCGAAGGGTGTCGATGGTGGAACGGTGAATCCGAGACAGGATGCGCCGGTCGCAAAACTCTTCTTCGTCTACTTCAGCCCTGAAGCTGCCTTTAAGTACGACGCCCTCTTGCTCCAGTTGGGCCAATGCGTAGACGATGTCGTCCCTGGGTATCCCAAGGGAACATCCGACCGCAGTGGCGGTCAGCGGCCCAGAGCATTCCACCCAACCGCGAATCACAGAACAGATATTGCCGTTTCGGACGCTCTCTCTAGGGGAATCAAGAGACCCGAGAAGATTGGCGGGCGCTTTGGGAATAAAAATTGCGTCGGGAAAGATCGGTGCAAGAACGGACAGTCGTTCGGCAGCAGTCCAGTAGGCGGCACCGTTCGATTCCATCCGGTAGGCGCGACCCGCTTCTATCAGAGACTGAAACCAACGCTCAATGGGCGCCGTGTCATCCTGAGCAGCGCTTGCCAAACCTATTGATTCAGGAAGGACACCTAAGACGAGAAGTGCGTCGTGGAGTTCGTCGGCATTTTGGACTCGAGGCCATGCGTTGGTTGATTCTTGCTCTATGGCTGTTGGGTCGAGAGCACTCAAGTCTCGAGAGTCATTAGGCAACGCCCGCCGAAGAGAAACCGCCCTGGCGCGGCGTTCTTCCAAAGGAGCGTCATCCAAGAACGCGTAAGGCATGGCGTTCAGTATCTGCTGGGAGAAGGCTGACGGCTGCACCGTGTCCCTGCCGAAGATCTCGATGTTGCCGTTGTTGATTCCGTCCAACAAATCCTTACAACCCTCGACGTCCATCGCCTCGGTTAGGCAGTCCCGCATGGTCTCAAAGACTAAAGGATGGCCAGGTACCTCGATATCTCCTGGCATGGCGTTGTCTTGGCAGGCAACTTGGGCGGGAAACACGGCGGCTAGCAGGTCTTCGGAGCGCATTCTAATCAATGGCGATGGTACTTTGCGTCCATTGGTATGCCGCAGTACTGCTAGGGCCCTGGTGGCGTTCCAACGCCAGCGGGTCACGAAGAGAGGGGCTTGCAGGATGGCCTGCTCCAGTACGCCTTGGATGTTCCTTTCGTTCAGGTAGGTGAAAATTTCTTCCACGGGCATGGACAGTCCTGGCCCCAACGCAAAGTTCAATCCGTCATCGGTCGCCGTGGCCTGCAATTCAAAATCGAAAGTGCGGCAGATTCTCTTGCGCAGAGCCATCCCCCACGCCCGGTTAATCCTGGCTCCGAAAGGAGCGTGAATCACAAGCTGCATACCGCCGCTTTCGTCGAAGAAACGCTCGGCGACTACCTTGTTCTTGGAGGGGATGACTCCTAAAACACGTTTGCCTTCCTCCAGATAGGCAACTAGTTGGCGACTGGATTCCTGGTCCACGCCGGACTCAGCTACAACCCACTCCTGTGCGGCAATTTGATTGTCCAGACGTTGGTCTATGCCTTCCCGCAGCTCGGAGACTTCTTGAGATAACTCCCAGGTACGGCCGGGGGCTTCTCCCAGCCAAAATGGAACAGTTGGAGGTTGTCCCTTGGCGTCTTCAACCCGGACTTTTCCGCGCTCCACACGCCGTATCTTCCAGGAAATGTTGCCCAACAAGAAGACATCGCCGGCTAGGCTCTCAATGGCGAAGTCTTCATTGACAGTACCTACGAATGTCTCTTCTGGTTCGAGAATCACGTCGTAATCAGCGGTGTCCGGGATAGCTCCACCGCTGGTCATGGCGGCTATTGGCGCCCCTCTCCGGCCTTTCACCTTCAGGTTGACCCCGTCACGGTGTAGGTAAGCCCCGCGCCGTCCATGACTCACGGTGAATCCTTCCGACAAGACATCTACAACATGGTCGAATTTTTCTCGAGGCAGTTCACGGTATGGGTAAGCCCTCTTGCAGAGGGTGAATAACTCTTCTTCGATCCATTCTTCTTGAGCGCAGGAAGCGACTATTTGTTGGGCCAAAACATCTACCGGCCAAGGGGGGATATTCAGTGTATCCAGATTGCCGTGTTTGATTGCACGGGCCAAGGCGACGCATTCCACTAACTCGTCTCTGGTGAGTGGGGCTAATCGGCCTTTGGGGATGCCGCCGACTTGATGGCCGGACCGACCTATACGCTGTAGTAGAACGCTGATGGACCGGGGCGAGCCGATCTGGAAGACCAGATCGACAACCCCTATGTCTATCCCCAACTCCAATGAAGCGGTGGCGACGCAGACCTTAACTTTACCGGCCTTGAGTTTCTGCTCAGCGGCCAGCCGAGTGGCGCGGGACAGACTACCATGATGAGCCACTACCGCGTCTTCGCCGAGACGGGTTGATAGCTGGTGGGAGATACGCTCTACAAGCCGTCGGGTATTTACGAAGACCAATGTGGTCCCATGGTTTTGAACCAACCTGGTCACAGAGTCCAATACCTCGTCCCACGTCTCATGGGAAGCAATGGGCCCTAATTCCCTCTGGGGTAGTTCGATGGCTAGGTCTATGGTACGAGATCGGCCGGTGTCGATTACCAGACAGTCAGGTTTACCGTCCGGGGTTATGGATTCGTTGCCAACCAGCAGTCGTCCTACTTCGTCGATGGGACGCTGTGTGGCAGACAATCCGATCCGCACCACCTGTTTTTCAGCCAGGGCGCAGAGACGCTCGACGGACAGTGACAGGTGAGCACCTCGCTTGTTGCCTGCTACAGCGTGAATCTCATCCAGGATTAGAGTTTGGACTCCGGTCAGGCCTTGTCGGCCGCTCTGGGAAGTCAATAGGATGTATAAGGACTCCGGAGTGGTTATTAGGATGTGGGGTGGCCGCTTGGCCATCTTAGCCCGGTCTGATGCTTTGGTATCCCCGGTGCGGACGGCAGCCCGTATTTCGGGCAGAGGCGTACCTGCTGCTTTGGCTAGCTCTGCTATTTCTTCGAGTGGGGTGGAAAGGTTCTTTTGGATGTCATTGGAGAGGGCTTTTAATGGGGATACGTAAACGACTTGTGTGGAGTCAGGTATTTCTCCGGCAAGGCCCTGCCTAACCAGGTTGTCGATGCAGGTCAAAAATGCCGCAAGTGTCTTGCCGGATCCGGTAGGCGCCGCAATCAACGTATGATGTCCCTCGGCGATGGCAGGCCAGCCTTCGATCTGAGCATCAGTAGGTTCGGAAAACCGGCTCTTGAACCACGCTTGGACCAGAGGATGAAACTGAGAGAGAGCCATGGCGAAATTTTAGCATAGGACTTGAGATGAAAGCCGTTATATTCTCGTCATAAGCGGGCCGGAACGCCGAGCCTAATGTTAGTCACTTAGTAGGGCACCAAGTGTCCACTGGTGCTGAAATTGGGTATGCTATGGTTCGGCAATATTAGTTGAAAAACGTCTGGGTCGATTAAAGGCAACCGATCACGAAACGGAGTAGAGGTCAATATGGCAGAGATACTGGAGTTCAAGCCAAACCCCTTTAACGGCGCGGTTATTGACCGGGCGGGGTTACCCAACGACCCAGAGGATTTTGACGCCAGGCTTGTCGTCTCAATGAAGCGATGGGCGGAAGATGGTTTCCTAACCATTTGGTTGGACATCCCAAAGAGCCAATCGGCACTGATCCCCAAAGCCATCGATCGCGGTTTCGAATTCCACCACACTGGTGACGACTATATCTTGTTGACGCGTCTGCTTGTGGTGGGCTCTCACATCCCGCCTTTCGCTACGCACTATATTGGGATAGGCGGGGTGGTGTTGACTCCGGACAGGGACTTATTGGTGGTCAGGGAGAAATATGGAGTGGGCGGACGGGAGCCAACTTTAAAGCTCCCTGGCGGAGCGCTCCAGGCTGGCGAGCATCTGGGGCAAGCCGTTGAAAGGGAAGTGTTGGAAGAGACTGGTGTTAGGGCACAGTTTGAATCCATCGCCTGTTTTCGGCAGTGGCACGGCTACCGTTACGGCAAGTCGGACATCTACTTCGTTGGGAAACTGCGGCCTCTCAGCAAAGAAATCACAATGCAAACTGCCGAGATTCAGGAATGCCTTTGGATGCCGGTTGATGAGTTCATCCAGTCAGAAAACATCAGCAACTTTAACAAACAGATTGTCCGGGCAGCATTGGAGTCGGATGGGGTGGTTCAGTCATTCATAGAAGGGTTCGGTGGCTCCGACAGCCGCGAATATTTCATGCCTAAACACCTAGTGGACGGTATAGGCGTTATTCCATTCCCAACTAAACTAATTGACTAGCCCTCGTCATCCTGACCTACCGGCGATACTTAGATAGCTAAGGGAAGGAATCGCCGAATATACGATAAGCTACAGCAAAAACGGCGCGAACTTATAACTTATAGTGAGGCTATTCACCTTAGAGAAAAATTTGTTTCGATGGTCAGTTGGCTGGATATTCCTACAAAATCAGATGGATTAGTTTTACTGGGCTAAATC
>JAKUNK010000037.1:0-25582 GCA_022451945.1 Dehalococcoidia bacterium | reverse complement strand
ATCTCTGTCTTCCTAGCAAAATCGGCGTGAGAACCCCATAGCGCCGTTTTATATTCTTTTCTGTCCGGAGAGCCATTTCATAGATTTCTCCACCATTCCTTCAAGCCAATTTCTGTATTGGCCACACGGAAAACTAATCGCCAGAATTTTGGCAATCGGTTTTTTAGCAAAACAGCGAACCCTGTGTCTCGTTCCATGCCGTATTTTTAGGACAACAGTGTGCTGGCGGTGAGGGAGTACTTCGATCCACTGAGAACGATTGTAGGGGGATAGAATCGAAAAATAGGCTAAGCGAGTTATGTAATATCGCCCGAGCTCAGTGTTCTGCTACCGGCCTCGGCTGCTACCTGCAGCATCTACTACGGTCAACGGGCCGTCCATATCGATGAGGGTCTCTTCGATCTCCCTGAGCAGGTCATCTAGGTTCCATCCTTTGGCAGCCGACACCAAGATGCCTGACTGAGCTTCGTGGGCAGGCAGGCCGGGGGAGTCGCCGTTGGAACTATCTAAGGATCTTTCCGCCATAAGGTCCATCTTGTTCATGACCAATATCCTGGGCCTGTCCATCAGTCCCAGATCCCTAAGGGTTTCTTCCACAACCCTGGTCTGCTCCGGGGCCTTGGGATGGGTGACGTCTATGACGTGGAGCAAGATGTCCGATTGCTGCAATTCTTCTAATGTTGCGCGGAAAGCGGCAACCACCTTGGGCGAAAGTTTTTGGATGAACCCCACTGTGTCACTCACGAGTAGCTGCGCTCCAGACGGCAACCGGATGCGTCGGGTGACCGGGTCCAAAGTGGAGAAGAGCTGGTCTGCAGCAGTCACCTTGGAGTTGCTTAAGACATTGAAAAGGGTGCTTTTGCCGGCGTTGGTATAACCCACCAACGTAGCCATGGGTATAGTGGATTTCTTGCGGCGTTCCATATGGACGCTGCGCCTACGCCGCACGGCATCCAGTTCTGACTTGATCTTCTGTAGCCGGGTACGCACCAGCCGCCTGTCTGTCTCGATCTGGGTCTCACCTGGCCCTCGAGTACCGATGCCACCGCCCAGACGTTCTAGGTGAGACCATTGGCCGGCCAAGCGCGGCAGCAGATATTCGTGCTGGGCCAACTCTACCTGCAGTTTGCCTTCGTGAGTGGAGGCGTGCTGCCCGAACACATCCAGAATCAAGGCAGTGCGGTCGATGACCTTGCATGCGAGGGCGTTTTCCAGGTTACGCTGCTGGGCTGGGGTGAGCTCGTCATCGAAGATGACCACGTCGGCTTCGAGGTCGCCCATCATTTCACGGATTTCATCCACCTTACCTGATCCGACGTAGGTAGACCCCAGCCGGTTGGCACGTTGGGTGACGTTGCCAACGACCTGGGCACCGGCGGTATTTGCCAGATATTCAAGTTCGGAGAGTGTGTCATCCAACGACCACAGGTTGGCCTTGCGGTTCATCTCGACGGCTACAAGAACCGCTTTTTCCGGCTCTGGCTCTACCGGAACAGAGGATTGTTTACGTTTGGAGCGCTTACTTATGGGCTCTACTCACTAGGTCTACTCGCCTTTGGGCGGTGGGATCTTCCAGGTCTCCATCCTTTGACAGCCCTTCTCGACCTGCTCATCGGGCGTAGTCAGGGACAGGCGTATGTAACCTTCACCATACTTCCCGTAGCTAGAACCAGGGGTCACCACGACATCCAGTTCTTCCAAGAGTAGCTGGGCCATCTCGGCGGAGGTATAGCCATCAGGGACCCTCGCCCATATGTATAAACTAGCACGGGGGACCGCGGCGCTCATGCCCATGGCCTGCACGGCTTTCACCACCCTGTCGCGGCGGCGCGTGTAGGCGTCCACATTGTCAGCCACACAGTCCTGCGGGCCGGTCAGTGCTTCCATGGCCATCTCCTGGACAGCCTGAGGCACCCCTGAGTCCAGGTTGGCTTTGATCTGGAATAAGGCTTTTATCATATCGGCGTTACCCACAGCCATGCCGATGCGCCATCCAGTCATGTTGTAGGTCTTGGACAAGGAGTGGAACTCGAGTCCGATGTCCTTGGATCCTGCGACCTGTAGATAGCTCAGCGGTGAGTATCCCTCGTAAGCAACTTCACTATAGGCGGCGTCATGTAGCAGGGCGATATCGTTCTCTCTGCAGAATGCTATCGCAGACAAGAAATCTTCTTCGCTCGCAACGGCGCTAGTTGGGTTGTTGGGGTAGTTCAGCCACATCAACTTAGCTGCCCGCGCCACATCGGAAGGGATGGCGTCCAACTCCGGCAACCAGCCATTGCTCTCGTAGAGTGGCATGATATGGCTCTCGGCCCCGGCAAACATGGTGCCCACGCCGTAGACAGGGTAGGCGGGGTCCGGGATCAAAGCGATATCACCTGGGTCTAGGAAACAGAACGCGGCGTGCCCGATACCTTCTTTGGCGCCAATCAGCGGCAAGACCTCGGTATCTGGGTCCAGTTTGACGTTGAAGCGGGTGTCATACCACTCGGCGAATGCCCGGCGCATCTCAGGCAGCCCGTCAGTCTCGGGATAGCGGTGGTTTGGGGCGTGTTGGGACGCCGTCAACAGCCGGTCTATGATTGGCTGCGGGGTTGGAATGTCAGGGTCACCGATGCCAAATGTCACCACATCGACCCCGGCGGCGCGCTTCTCAGCGATGATCCGCGAGATCTCAACGAAAGGATAAGGGGACAGTTTCCCTAAGCGGTCAGAAAATTTCACCATCTCGACTACAGTTCTCCGGTATTTAGATTGAATAGCCTGGGTCCTAGCCCTTCGATGTCACGTCTCGAAATACCTCGGTCTCTTTGCTGCCAGATTAGCGGATGAAGAGTGACAACTTGTAAAGCTTCATAATCGCTTACCTACTTCCATTCACCGCTGAACACTTCCTGCGCTGGCCCTTCTAGGAAGACTTCCCCTTCTCCGTCCCAGTCCACCCTGAGGGTGCCACCGGGGAGAGTTATGTCAACCGTATTGCCGGTGTACCCGCCAAGTATGGACGCCACGGCGATGCCGCAAGCCCCTGTGCCACAGGCCATGGTCTCGCCCGAACCCCGCTCCCAGACTCGAGCCGTCAGGTGATCCCGACTCTCGATGTTTACGATCTCGAAGTTGACCCGGTTCGGGAAGATGGGATGGTGTTCCAATCTGGGCCCCACTGTGTGCAAAGGGAACTCCGCCACCGGGGTGTCGATGAACGTGACGGCGTGTGGGTTGCCCATAGATACAAAACTCAACGGAAGGTCGTGGTCGTCTATCTGGAAAGGATATTCCAACACCGGGCCTGGCCCATACTCTTCAGCCGGTCCTAGTCTCACTGGGACCTCTGATAGAGTCAGTATCGGATTCCCCATAGACACTCTTGCGGCCACCACCTGTCCACCTTCAGCTATGGGCGATACCTGCCGGATACCAGCCAAGGTCTCGACGCTGACCGAGATTGAGGAGTCTGAAACGATCCCGTGGTCAACGGCGTATTTAACGAAACACCGGATACCGTTGCCACACATCTCTGCTTCTGAACCGTCGGCGTTAAACATACTCATCTTGAGGTCAGCAACATCTGAGTCTTTGATCAGTATCAGGCCATCTCCTCCCACACCGAAATGCCGGTCACTCATCTGTCGCGACAACTCGTTCCAGTCTCGATTCTGGAACCGCGCGTCAACGTAAACATAGTCGTTGCCAGCGCCGTGCATCTTGGTGAATTTCATGTCTGGGCTCCTCGTGGGAAAGAAGGCTCATTGTACCACAGGGCCGGTCTCGGACAGGTACGTAAGGACACGCTCCGCTGCCCTCTGGGCCAGGCGTGGAGCTGTCACATCCAGCCAGGTTATCCGCCGGTCAGATGGCTTGAACCAGGTGTACTGGCGGCGTGCCAGACGGTGAGTCTGGGTTTTTGTCCTGAAAACCGCCTCTTCCAAGGTCAATTCACCCAGCAGATACAACCCCAACTCTCGGTACCCAGGGCTGTCCAACGCGCCCTGTTCTGTGGGAGCACCTGCCGCCACCAGACCCTCCACCTCAGCCAGGAATCCCGCCTTCATCATGGCGTCTACCCGGTCGTCGATTCGCCGGTAGAGGGCTTTTCGGTCCATGGTAAGTCCCAAGACCAGCGACCTTCCTGGATCGGCGGCGGGCGCGCCCAATTCCGATGGTTTCCGGCCTGTGGCGTGATGGATCTCCAGCGCCCTGATAACACGGCGGACGTTCCGTGCGTCTAGGGCATCGGCTCGAGCGGGGTCTATCTCGCGGAGGCGGTCATGGAGGGCCTGAGCCCCATCTTCCCCTGAAGCTTCCCGCTCCAAATCCTCTCTCAGTTCTTGGTTAGGCGGGACTGGTGGTACAGACTTCTCCTCGAGCATGGCCCACACATATTGGCCGGTGCCCCCGGTCAAGAATGGGATAAGCCCACGGCCGACGATATCATCCGATGCACTCTTGGCCAGTGGCAAGAAGGATCCCAAGCTGAAATGTTCGGATGGCTCCAACAGGTCTATCAAATGATGAGGTGCCTGAAATTGCTCTACGGCGGTGGCTTTGGCGGTACCGATGTCCATACACCGATAGACCTGCCGGCTGTCGGCGTTTATGACTTCGCCGCCGAACCGGCGACAGAGTTCAATGGCCAGTTCTGTTTTGCCTACGGCAGTGGGTCCGACTATGGCGATAGATGGTCTGGGAGCGATGGACATATCAGGTCCTGAGCAAAGGCTTAGGCTTTCGCGGCGGCGACGGCGACGGCGACCGCTAAGAACGAATCTGCCTGGAGCGCGGCACCTCCGACCAATCCGCCGTGGATGCAATCTTGGGCGGCAAAATCGCCAGCATTGCCGGCGTTCATGCTGCCGCCGTAAAGCAAAGGCACATCATCGGCCTTGGCGGTATAAAGGCTCTTCAAGGTGTCTAGGACCGCTCCACCCATTATCTCTGCGGCGATATCGGGCGTGGCTGCCTGCCCTGTACCAATCGCCCAGATGGGCTCATAGGCGAGTATTAGGCTAGAGATGTCGCTTATCCCCTCCAGCCCTGCACGGACTTGGCCACTGATGATGTCGGAAGCCTTGCCCGACTCACGTTCTTCCAAGGTCTCACCCACACACAGGATGGGCTTCAGGCCAGCTGTTTGGGCGGCTTTAATCTTACTGTTAACCCAACGATCGGTCTCAGCGAACATCTGGCGTCGTTCGGAGTGGCCCAATATCACGTAGTCGCAGATTCCCTGCAGCATGCCAGCAGAGACTTCCCCAGTGAAAGCCCCAGATTCCTCGAAGTGCATGTTCTGGGCGCCCACTTTCACAGCCGACCCCTTAACGGCGCCACTTACAGCGGACAGAGAGACGAACGGAGCGCAAAGTATCAGTTCTACGCCAGAAACTGCCGCAGAACCATCTCGCACCCCCCCGGCCAAGGCAGTGGCTTCAGAGATTGTGGTGTTCATCTTCCAGTTTCCTGCGACTACCAGATCTGGCATGTGTCTAACTCCAGTTATCGGCTTGGGTCGCCACTCTATTCTTCAAACGACGATCCCACCAAAACGCGGTGGTCCGCCGAGCTGCTTAAGGGCCGTATTTGGTCATCTTTCCAGCATGGGAAAGGCCCATGACCATGACGCTGGTGGCCGGGATACTTCCTATCGCCCCCTGGGCGCAAGCCTTCTCATCGAAGGTGAGGACTCCCTGGCCTTGGGTCAGCTTGGAGTGGAGCATGAACGGAACGGGGTGCCAACTATGTGCGGCCATGATGGCAGGGGTGGCATGGTCACCGGCGACCATTAAGACATCCGGCTCCAGCGCGAGTATCTCCGGAATAAAAGGGTCAAGTTCTTCCAGACACTTCACCTTAGCGTCGAAGTCGCCATCCTCACCTGCAGCATCGGCCGGTTTGTAGTGGATGAAGAAGAAATCGTGTTTGTCCCAGTTAGCCCGCAGGGTGTCCACCTCGTCTGCAAAGTTCTTGCCTGTCGGGATGACATTCATACCAGCCACGGTAGCCAGGCCACGGTACATAGGATAGGCGGCTATGGCTGCCGGATCAAGGCGGTATACGTCCCCCATCGGGGGTAGCATGGGCATCTGAGCGAAGCCACGCAGCAGTAGCATGTTGGCCCGCTCTTCTTCGGACATCAACTGAGATGCCTGCTTCACGAACTCGTTTACAATATCTGCGGTCTTCTGAGCTTCGGGCTTCAGCGCTTTGACGTCTAAAGCCTTGGCACCCGTGACCTGTGGGTCGGTCTCAGTGACAAGCTCCGACAGACCGTCGCCCCTTAGACGAAGGACAAATCGGTAGTCCTGAACGGAGAATACGTCCACTTGCACGCCTGGAATCTCGATGCGGTCCAGGCGTTCGCAGATCGGGGCGCTTTCATCCGTGGGGATACGCCCAGCACGGCGGTCGGTCAGCATTCCTCCCTCATCTATGGTGCAGAAGTTACCTCTAGCAGCCACATCTCCCGGGGCCAGTTCTACCTCTATACCCAGGGCTTCCAATGCCCCTCTACCGATCTGATGCTTCAGTGGGTCGTAGCCGAAGAGGGCAAGGTGGCCTGGGCCGCTGCCGGGAGCCACGCCTGGCAGTACCGGTGTAGTCAGCCCGCAGGCGCTTTTCTGGGCTAACGCGTCCAGGTTGGGCGTGTGGGCGGTCTCAAGCTCTGACTTTCCGGTTTCCGGATGGGCCAAGCCGCCCAATCCGTCTGCAACTAACAACACCATCTTGGACGGTGTGTTGGTGTAACAATCTCTCAGTTCTTCTACATCTATCATGGCCTACGGCTCCCTCAAACTACGGCTTATCACCCTCGAATCAGTTAAACGTCCGGGAGAGCCGCTATTCCCGGCAGCTCTTTGCCCTCAAGGAACTCCAATGAGGCTCCTCCTCCTGTGGAGACGTGGGTCATCTTATCCATCAGGCCCAGTTCTTCCACCGCCTCGGCTGTTGAGCCTCCGCCCACAACGGTGGTGACTCCGCTCAGGTCTGATATGGCCTCGGCCACCGTTCGGGTGCCTTGACTGAACTTAGGCATCTCGAAGACGCCCATTGGGCCGTTCCAGATGATGGTCTTGCACTTCTTCAACGCCCCGGCGAAATCCTCGGCCGAAGATGGCGCTATGTCCATGATGTACCAGCCGTCGGGAACGTCACCGACGTGCATCACATCGGTCTTTCCTGGCTCGGCTGCAAACTCGTTGGCGATGACCACGTAATCAGGTAGATGGACCTCGGTCTTGCCAGCCTCTGCACGGGCCATGATTTGACGGGCGAATTCCAATCGGTCTTCTTCAACCCTGGAATCGCCGGTAAGGTAACCCAGGGCGTTCAGGAAGGTTACGCACATCCCCCCGCCGATGAACAAATGGTCCAGATCTTCCAATAGGTTATCCAGGAGCAGTATCTTATCGCTGACCTTTGCCCCACCCATGAGCGCCGCCAGAGGCTTCTCTGGAGACTCCAATGCCTGGCCCATGGACTCGACTTCTCTTTGGACCAACAGACCCATGGCAGAGGGTAGGTACTTGGTGATGCCATCAGTGGAAGCGTGAGCCCGGTGACACACAGCAAAAGCGTCGTTAACGAAGCAGTCGACTATATCAGCCAGCTCACTGGCGAATACGCCATCGTTCTTCTCTTCGCCGGGGTGGAACCTGAGGTTCTCAAGTAGCAGCACCTCACCAGGGGCAAGCTGGGACACGGTGTCGGCAACTAACGGTCCAGTAATCTCAGGCACGCTCTTTACCGGTTGGCCCAAGAGCAACGCCAGTCGGTCGCCCACGGGTTCTAAGCGGAGCTCTTCTACCACCTCGCCGTTGGGGCGACCTAAGTGGGAACAGAGAACTATCTTGCTCCCTTGGTCAATCAAATACTGGATCGTCGGCAGGGTTGCCCGGAGGCGTTGGTCGTATAGGGCGATACCCTCGATGCCCTGGTCGATTGGGACGTTGAAGTCCACCCGGACGAGCACCTTCTTACCTGCCACATCGAGCTGGTCAAGCCTGCGTTTTGACATTACCGGCCTCCCTCCGCCGCCCACTGACCCAGACTAGCCAGAGAGTTTTTTCCTTCTTGGGACACTCCACTCACTCCAGCCAAGGCTTGTTCCACCAGCTCCTGGGCTTTCGCCTGGGAAGTCTGGCGGGCATCGGTACTATCTAAAATCTCGATCATCTTCTTAACGTCATCCGCTTCCAGCACGCGCTTCATATATATAGCGCCCAATGCGCGCTTGGTGCTGACATCGGAGTTCTCCAGGGTATGCACCAGCGGCAGGCTCTTCTTCTTATTCAAAACGTTGCTCGGAGTCATGCCGTCGCCGTGTTCTCCCCAAAGATCGTCGACGTCCCGGGCTATCTGCCAAGCCATGCCCATGCTCCGGCCAATCTCGGCAAAGCTACTACAAGCCTGGTCGCTGGCCCCTGCGGCCAATGCACCCGACTCAGCGGCGCAGGCGGATAGAGCCCCCGACTTGCGGCCAATCATGTCCAGGTAATCGGCTGTGGAGACAAGCATCTGGTCTTGGAATTGCAGGTCCATGTATTGGCCTTCACAGAGAGCTAGGCAGGCAAAGTCCAAAGAGCGCGCCGCCCTCAGGACCCTGTCAGCAGACACATCATTCTGGGCCAAGCGAATCATGGTGGTGCGGCCAAGAGCGTGTAAGCCGTCACCGGCATTTATCGCTTGAGCCGGACCCCAGACCCACCAGATACTGGGGCGGTCACCGGGTTCTGCTCGTCCAGCCTGGACATCGCCGTGTACAAGCGTGAAATTAACGATCAAATCCACACTGGCCGCTACCGGAAGTGCCGTGCGGTAGTCTCCACCTAGGGCGGCGCAAGAGACCAAAGCCAAGGCCGACTGGAAGTTCAGCGGCCGGGACCCGCTCACGGGTTGCCCTTGCTGGTCTACCCAGCCCAAGTGGTAACGAAGAACGTCATATAGGAAGCCATCTCTGGACTCAAAGACTGTTTTTAGCTCTTCTTCCAGGGCCTGCCGATATGGTTCGTATAATTCTATAGAAGGTATCTTCGATCTCCTATCTACGACCTGTTTCCCAGGCCTCCAATATCGATTCGAAAGAAATCACACCCTGCCTGAGTAGTTTGGGCTCTCCTCCAGTTATGTCAATCACAGTAGATGCTATGCCTTTAGGTTCGGGGCCTGCCGTGATTACTTGGTCTACTAGGCCGCCGATCTGATTAGTCAGTTCAGTAAGGCTCAAAAGGTCGGCTCTTCCACTGATATTGGCGCTGGTACCGGTGATTGGTAAACCCAATCCTTGGGTCAAATGGATGGGCACCGGGTGGTCAGGCATCCTCACCGCCACCGTTTGTCCTTCCGCCGTCACCTGGTCTGGTAGGCCGTCAGCTTTTTCGAGCACCAAGGTCAGCCCGCCCGGCCAGAACGAGTCCGCAAGGGTTCGGGCCTGTGGCGACAGGTTTTTCGCTACCCTTTTGACCTGATTCCAATCTCCCACCAAGACCGGCAGAGCCAAGTCTTTAGGGCGGCCTTTAACGGCAAAAACCCGGTCTATCGCGGAGCAATTGAAAACATCAACTGCCAGTCCATAAAGGGTATCCGTGGGGATGGCCACGATGCCACCTTCCCTAAGGTACTGAACGGCCCTTTCCAAGTCGGCTGATTCCATGTCTAGCTGGGTATCCGATGCCATCCCTGTTATTCGTGGCGCCGTGCCCAACGCGGGCTCTCGGCGGCGGGCCGAGTATATCACAGCCCTGGGTATCCTGAGACGTTAAAATCTGATTATTTTCCCCTCTGCGCATGTTGACTTTATAGCGTCTCCCACAGCTATACTCGCCCCTGTCCGGCCAGTATAATCATTCCAGGTTATGTAACGCCGGATGTTGTCCCGTACATGCCGTGTATTTTCCGAGATATTCCGTAGATTTTACAGAAGATTCAGGGGGTAGAGCCACGACTGAACCCAAACTGCCTCAAGGACGCCGGGTCGCGACCAGTGACGACCTGGAAGTATCTGCCTACCTGGAGATAGCCAAAGGACTAGACGGTGTAGGAGCTGAAAACGAAGACGGCCAACAATCTGTTAACGAAGGCGTCATCGTTATCGATTTTGGCTCCCAGTACAGCCACCTCATCGCCCGCCGTATCCGTGAGTTGAAGGTCTACTCCATGATAGCCCAGTCCAAAAGTAGCTGGGACTCGGTCAAACACCTGAACCCTAGGGGAGTGATTCTTTCCGGCGGACCGGCCAGCGTGTATGAAGAAGGGGCGCCCCAGATTCCCAGCTGGGTCTTTGAGCAGCATCTGCCGGTCTTAGGCATCTGCTACGGGATGCAGGCACTGGTCCACCAACTTGGCGGGAAGGTATCTCCAGGCGCCAAACAGGAGTTCGGGTACGCGGTCCTACACCAAGACGGCTCTGATCCTGAATCAGTGCTATTTGATGAACTTCCCACGGAATTCCAGGTGTGGATGAGTCATGGAGACCGTGTTGAGACACTCCCTCCGGGATTCACCGGTATGGCGTACACCGAAAACTCCCCGGTGGCTGCCATCGGCAACGGCGGCAACATGTACGGCATACAGTTCCACCCTGAGGTGAACCACACACCACTGGGCCAAGATATCTTGGATAACTTCCTATTCAAAGCCTGCGGCTGCAAGGCGGATTGGACACCTGGGAACGTGGTCCACGACTCAATCAGGAACATCCGCGAACAGGTCGGCGACGGCAAGGTGATTTGCGCCCTATCAGGCGGTGTGGATTCAGCCGTCACCGCTGGTCTGTTGCACCAGGCAATCGGTGAACAACTCACCTGCATCTTCGTGAATAACGGGTTGCTCCGGTTGGAAGAAGCTGAACGGGTCCAGGCTGCTTTCGAGCGAGGTCTCGGACTGAATCTGACATATGTAGATGCCACCGACCGATTCCTCGAAAAACTTGAGGGCGTGACCGACCCTGAGATCAAGCGCAAAGCCATCGGCGAGGAATTCATCCGGGTGTTCGAAGACGCGGCATCGAGCTTGGGACAGACCGACTTCCTGGCCCAAGGAACACTGTACCCCGACGTCATCGAGAGTGAGTCCCCGGAGAACCGTACATCTGCCAGGATCAAGACCCATCACAACGTCGGCGGCCTGCCGGAGAACATGAAGATGGAGTTGGTGGAACCCCTCCGCTACCTATTCAAGGACGAAGTCCGTGATGTAGGCTTGGAGTTGGGGTTGCCCCCAGAAATGATTTATAGGCAGCCCTTCCCTGGCCCGGGCTTAGCGATCCGCATCATCGGCGAGGTGACAAGAGAGAAGCTTGAGATGGTTCGGAAATGCGACTGGATCGTCATCGACGAGATCAAGGGCGCAAACCTGTACGACCAATTGTGGCAAAGCTTCGCGGTCCTAAGTGATAGCCGGACGGTGGGAGTGCAAGGGGACTACCGAACCTACGGCCACGTCTGCGCCATCAGGGCAGTTTCCAGCGAGGACGCCATGACTGCAGACTGGGTTCGGCTTCCTTATGAGGTGCTGGCCCGCATCTCCAATCGCATAGTCAACGAAGTACCCGGCGTGAACCGGGTCGTCTACGACATCACCAGCAAGCCACCCGGCACCATCGAATGGGAATGATTTCCCCATCTCTGGGATTGAACACCGGGTTGTGCTCGTGAAAGTCCTAATCGTTGGATCAGGGGCCCGGGAGCATGCGCTAGCCTGGCGGATCACGCAAAGTCCCAACCTCACCCGCTTATGGGTGGCTGGCGGGAACGCGGGCACCACCCGCTTGGCCGAGAACATGGAGATCCGCTCTAGCGACGTTGATGCCCTAGTGGCCGCTGCCCAAGATACTTCAGCGGACCTGGTGGTAGTGGGGCCCGAGGCCCCATTGGCACTCGGTCTGGTCGACCGGCTGGATCTATTGGGCATACCCGTCTTCGGACCCAGTCAGGCAGCAGCGCAGATCGAAGCCAGCAAGGGCTTCGCCTTGAATCTGATGCAGGACGCTGGCGTGCCCTGTCCAGAGTTTCATATCTTCTCCAACCAGACCAACGCCCTAGACCATCTGAAGTCTCACCCCGGACCAGTAGTGGTGAAGGCTGATGGTCTAGCAGCAGGAAAGGGCGTTCTACTGTGCCAGGACTCTGAGGAAGGAGCTTTAGCTATCAGAGAGTGCATGTCCGACCGGGCCTTTGGAGAGGCAGGAGACACCGTTGTCCTGGAAGAGTATCTAACTGGCCCCGAAATCAGCGTATTCGCCTTCTGCGACGGCGAGAACCTCTCGCCGCTGGTCGCTGCCTGCGATTACAAACGGCTCGAAGACGGTAACATCGGGCCCAACACTGGAGGTATGGGTAGCTTCGCACAGCCGGATCTCTGGGACTCTAAATTGGCTGCCCAAGTTGAATCGACCATCATGCAGCCAGTGCTCCAAGCGATGACAAATCGAGGCACCCCTTATAAAGGGGTTTTGTACGCCGGGCTGATGCTAACCGAATCTGGACCTAAGGTCCTGGAGTTCAACTGCCGGCTGGGAGACCCTGAGACACAGGTGGTGATTCCGCTCTTGGCGTCAGACCCGCTGGAACTCATGATGGCCTGTGCCCAGGGTAACCTCAGTAAGACTGACGTTCTCTGGGACAACAAGAGCTATGTAGGCGTAGTCATGGTTTCCGGTGGTTACCCTGGCGAATTCCAGACTGGTTTTGAAATATCAGGACTGGACGACGACGGCCCAGAGCACACCATGGTCTTTCAAGCAGGCACCAAGTTGGGCCCCGGTGGAACGTCACTCACCGCCGGAGGACGTGTACTGACGGTAGTCGGCGGTGGCGACAACATCGAGTCAGCCAAGGAACGGGCCTACTCCAGGCTGGAACGCATCAGCTTCCAGGGCGCACAGTGGAGGCGGGATATCAGCTCGGTGGCAAACCAGAGCACCGCCCAGGCCACTGGATAAAGCATGACCATCGCCAACGAATCGTTCTTCCTGGCTCAAGATGATCAGCTGCTACTTAATTACAGGAGGAAGAAGTGGCTGAGGTCCGCCGAGTTCCACCAGTGGCTACAGCAGGACGAATTGCTGACATTGACCATGGAACAAGCTTTGGAACTTTACCGGGCTTCAGGCGGCCGAAACATAGCTCAGTTCAAGACCAACACCATCGAGGACATCCGGGACGGCCTGGATTTTCTTCTCTATGATAGTATCAAGCTAGAAGGCCGGTTTGACGAGTGCGCCGCACCTGAGGGAGCCTATCGAATGGCGGGCGCCGGACGGGAGTTCCCTTCATATCTTTTGTGCCTGAGCAACCCTGGTCTCTTCGGGGTTTGGAACGCCAATGCCGAGAGATTATTGAAACAGGCCGGTCTGCTTCCCTCCACAATCAAACGCGGGCCCATAGGCATCCGATATCTCGACATCTTGGGTGCCCTGAATCAAGTCCGGGCACGGTCAGGCCGTCTGGACTTCCGGGAGATTGACGAATTGGCCTACCAAACAGCCCGGAGGAACCGCAGATGAGCTGGCGTGAAACTTTGGAAGGACTCAAAGAAGAATTGACTGACGTCCGCGCCCAGCGCAAACGCCAAGTGGACGAGGAAAAGGCAGGTCTACAGAAGGAAAGGGACGACCTATCCAAGATGGCTCAAAATTTAGGGGTCGATGAGCTACTGGCCGAGATGAACACCACTCTGCTAGATGGGAAAGGCGAGATTGAGACCATCATCGGCTGGGTTGCCGACGGTGACGATCTTGAATCAGAGCAGGGGATCAGCATGAACGGCGACGAACCAGAGGAAGATGATAATACCGATGTCATCACTACCATCCTGTCCTGGGACGAAGGTGGGGAATTAGAGATTGCCGTTGATCTGGGTCTCTCCGACGACGGTATATATCTTCAGATAAACGAGATCGAGATCCGGCCAGAGCGGAACGCTCTGGAACAAGGTCTCATCGAAGCATTTAGGGACGAACTGGAGCTATAAATCTCGCCAAATTTCGCGGCACGTTATGCCAGACGCAGAGTACCGGTTTGAGCGTGAATAGGAGGTTGTTTTGCCGCTGGTAGGTGTTATTATGGAAAGCGCTTCGGATGAGACTGACGTCAAGACTACTCTGGATACTTTGGAACAGATGGGCATCGACTATGAGGCCCGTGTTATGTCAGCCCACCGCACTCCGGAGCGGGTGCATGAGTATGCATCAACCGCCCGGGACCGAGGGATAGAGGTGATCATAGCAGCAGCCGGAGGCTCCGCGGCTTTGGGCGGTGCATTGGCCTCCCAGACCACATTGCCGGTCATCGGCGTCCCGCTGACATCCAGCGAACTCAAGGGCATCGACGCGCTGATGTCCATTGCCCAGATGCCGCCAGGTATCCCAGTGGCCTGCATGGCTGTAGGGAGCTGGGGCGCTAGGAACGCCGCATATTACGCCGCCCAGATTCTAGGTTTGAAGTACGACAATATAAGGCAGGCTTATGAAGACTACCGGCGCGAACTCCGCGAGCGGTAGACCGCAACCGGCTGTCCTCACCGACTTTGACGATACAGCTGCCGCCCAAAACGTAGCCGAGCTGCTGCTGAACCGGTTTGGCAACCCGGACTGGACGGTCGTGCGCCAACGCTTTCGAGACGGCCACATAGACCTGAAGGAATATCAAGAGATAACCTTCCGTAACATCCAGGCCGACCGGGCCACAATGCAGTCTTATGTGAAAGAACACGCCAATCTCCGACCTTACTTCCGAGAGATGTGGGGCTTCTGCCAGGCCAACGATATTCCGATGGCGGTGGTCAGCCAGGGGTTGGATTTCTATATCCAAGCCCTATTGGAAAGGGAAGGACTCGGCCGCGTACCTATCTACGCCGTGGATACCGAGTTTCAAGACGGTGAGATCTTCTACCACTACAATCATGCCTACCCTGGCAAAGAGAGTGAAGGAAACTCAAAAGGGTTCGTGGTGAGGTCCTTCCAGGAACGTGGCTGTCATGTGTTCTTCGCCGGTGATGGTCGATCGGACTTGGAAGCAGCACGTGTGGCGGATGTTGTATTCGCCCATAGCACCCTCGCGAAGTTCTGCGACGAAGAGGGTATAGCCTACAACCACTTTGAGGATTTCAGCGGAATGCTGGTATCTGTACAACGATTCTCCAAGGATGGACATGGGTCTGATGGCGTGGCTCGGTGAGGAGGAGAACCCGTGATTGAGCGATATTCCAGGCCCGCCATGAAACAGGTCTGGTCAGACGAAAATAAATATCTTAAATGGCTGGATGTCGAATTAGCAGTCTGCGAGGCGTGGACCAACGACGGTGTGATTCCAAAAGGCGATATGGTCAAACTCCGGGGCGCAAAGTATGACCACAGTCGCATGATGGAACTGTTCGAGACCACTCGCCACGACGTTACGGCGTTCATCTCCTCCATCACCGAGTCCATGGGTCCAGAAGGACGTTGGCTCCACCTGGGAATGACCTCCAACGACATGTTGGACACCGGCCTAAATCTCCAACTAATCGAGGCCGGCTCTCTGCTGCACACAGAGCTAGACAGAGCCATCGCCGCTTTAGCTGAAAAGGCCGTCCAATATAAAGACACGCTGGCCATGGGCCGCACCCACGGAGTGCATGCAGAGCCGATGACAATGGGTCTAAGGTTTGCCCTCTGGTGGGACGAGATGATGCGCCAGAAAGAGCGGCTGACAGAAGCAATCGAGGGCTTGAGAGTGGGCATGGTTTCCGGGGCTGTGGGCACCCACGCCACCGTGCCGCCATCCGTCGAAGAAGCGGTCTGCCGAGAGTTAGGACTAAAGGTCGCAAAGATATCTAATCAAATCATCCAACGGGACCGGCACGCTCATTTCATGACCACCCTGGCCTTAATCGCGGCTTCGCTGGAGAAGTTCGCCACGGAGATCAGGGCTCTTCAACGCACTGAATTGCATGAGGTCGAGGAACCCTTCGGAGAAGGACAGACCGGGTCATCATCCATGCCCCACAAACGAAACCCTGAGCTGGCAGAGCGTATCTGTGGCCTCGCTCGGCTGATCCGCGGCAACTCAGTAACGGCTATGGAAAACGTGGCCCTCTGGGGTGAGCGGGACATCAGCCATTCGTCAGCCGAGCGAATCATACTGCCCGACTCGTGTTTGGCATTGGACTATATTTTAAGCATCTTCACCCGCATCATAGAGGGCCTCAGGGTGTTCCCTGAGCGCATGTTCGAAAACATCGAAAGCAGCTTAGGTCTGGTGTTTAGCCAACGCGTGCTCTTGGCATTAGTGGACAAAGGCCTTGCCCGTGAAGACGCTTATAAGATTGTCCAGACCAACGCCAGCCGTAGCTGGGAAGAGAAAAAAGACTTCCGAGATTTGCTTCGGAGCGACCGTCAGACTGAGGAGTATTTCTCCCCGACAGAGTTAGACGAGCTCTTCGACTACGGGTATTACACCCGGTACGTAGATGAGACCTTTGCGCGGTTAGGCCTGGGCCAATCGGGCGTGAAAATAAGCTAATAACCAACAGATCAAAGGCGATTAAGGATAAGAGCGGTTGACGTGATATTAGAAACTCAGATGCCGGATAAACTCCACCGGGGCAAGGTGCGCGACACATACGGCCTGGGTGGCGAGGATCTATTAATGGTCGCCACCGACCGAATCTCAGCTTTTGACGTGGTACTACCCACAGGTATAACCGATAAAGGCCTGGTCTTGAACCGCATCTCCGCCTTTTGGTTCGACAAGACCAAAAACATCGTGCCCAACCACTTCATCTGTTTGGGAGATGCTCCGGAGGCGGTCAAGTACCTAGATGGTAGCAGCATCGCGGGCTCAGTCTCGGAAGACGTCGCCCGACAGTCCATGGTGGTCAAGCGGGCCGAGCGTATAGACCTAGAATGCATCGTCAGAGGGTATATCACCGGGTCAGCTTGGTCGGAATACCGGCATCAGGGCACCGTGTCAGGATTGGACGTGGGAAAAGGCTTGGTTGAATGCCAAGCCTTCCCCGAACCACTGTTCACTCCCACCACTAAAGCGGAAGAAGGCCACGACGAAAATATGTCCAAGCAAAAAGTGCTAGATATGGTCGGCACCGACATGGCTCGCCAACTTGAAGAGACGAGCATTACCGTCTTTAAATGGGCCCTTGATTACGCCAGGGAGCGCGACATAATACTGGCCGACACGAAGATGGAATTCGGCATAATAGACGGCCAGCTGACGTTGATCGACGAATTACTGACTCCAGACTCCAGCCGGTTCTGGGACGTCGAAGGGTATGCGCCCGGGAAGTCTCAACCGAGCTACGACAAGCAATTCGTACGAGACTGGCTGGACGAACAAGGTTGGAACCACGAGCCACCAGCGCCGGAGCTACCAGATGAAGTGGTATCACAGACATCGGAAAAATATCAAAGGGCGTATTTCAAGTTGACTGGAACGCGGCTCTAGCGGGCACGTTCCCAATCTCTTTGGTTCAATTCGGAGGACTATATATTGCCAGTCTCAAGACGACGACGCGGCCGCGCCGCCACCAGAGCTGCCCGCTCTGGAAACGTGCCATCGAGCAACAGGCGGAAACCTACTAACAAGCTCTACCTAGTCGCCTCTATAGTGATTGCAGTCCTGGTGATAGCCAGCTTTGCTTTCGCCAGCTTCACCGGTGGTGGTGGCGGTGGCAAAACCCAGAGCGGCAGCTACGATGAATACAGAGAAGGAGTCGGCATCCAACATCCGATCTTAACCGCCGACCACATCACTGAAGGAAGCCGAGCTACTTACAACAGTGCTCCACCAACATCCGGAGATCACTGGCCCATCCCTGCCCGCTGCGGCTTCTACGAAGAGATATTGCCAGATGAACTTGTGGTCCACAATATGGAGCACGGGAACATCGTGATCAGCTACAACCTGCCACTTGAGTCGGACGTTTCGGATCTCCGCAGCGCTCTGGATAATATCGACCTCAACAGTGCTTGGGGCATTGCCCGCGCCTACGACCAGATTCCGAGCGGGCAGATAACCTTGAGTACTTGGGGTGTCTCTGATACCTTCTTGGGGATTGACGAAGACCGCATAAAACAGTTCTTCGATTCCTATGCCGGTAACCTTGGGCCGGAAACAGTCCCCTGCTACTAACCTTTATATGGTTCTCGACTAACATATGTTTCAGGCCCGCATATACATCACTCTCAAGCCCACAGTGAACGACCCCCAGGGCGTCACAGTCCTGTCCAGCCTGCACCGTCTAGGCTTCGACAGCGCTGAGGACGTGAGAATCGGCAAATACCTGCTCGTGAACATCAACGAGTCAGATCGCGTCAAGGCGGAGACTTCTGCGACCGAGATGTGCCAGAAACTGCTGGCCAACCCCGTTATCGAGGAATTTCGGTTCGACCTTGAAGAGATGCGAGCTGTGATAACAGATCCTTAAGAGATAGGCCGCTAGTTATTACGGCCAACATCGATTTGTAGAGGAGACCAATATGACCACAGAAAGCAACGACACTTACGTTTACGCCGGAGCCGAGACCACCGGCATCTTCCGGCTCTCGCCCGGCTCCAACCAATGGGAGGAATTGATCAATGGATTGCCGGCAGACCCCATGGTATGTGGGATCACCATCCATCCCAACGACCCTGAGGTAATCTACGCCGGAACCCAAGACGGACCCTACCGTAGCATCAATAGGGGGAATAACTGGGAGAGACTGGACTATCCCAGGACCGGCGCCCCTCCTTGGACTTTCATGTTCCGGCCCGGCGACCCCTCCGTCATGTACCTTGGCACCGCCCCCGGGGAGATCTACAGGAGCACCAACAGCGGAGACTCATGGCAGCAGATCACCAAGAATATGGGGTCTGCCGAAATCTCTATGGCATTTCCCACCAGGGTCATCGCTCTCTGCGCCGACCCTAATTTCCCGGACGAGATGTATGCCGCTCTTGAGGTTGCCGGAGTGATCCGGAGCGCCGACGGAGGCGACACCTGGGAGGAGATCTCCGGGACGCTGGCCCCCAGCGAAGATACGCTGGACCTCCACGGCGCTCAGTGTTCGGCCGCCATGCCTCACACAGTGTTCATCACCACCCGGCAAGGCCCCTTCATTGGTCCAGACCGGGGCAGCGAGTGGATACCAGTAGAATTCGGTAATTTCTCGGAGATCACCTACACCCGAGACCTAAAAGCCGCTCCCCACGACCCTAACATGATGTACGTCTCTATCGGCGCGGCTGCTAGGAGCACCCAAGGCGCCCTCTACCGGAGTCGAGACCTGTTCAAGACCTTCGAACAAGTCGACCGGAGCATCTCCCCTAACTCAACCATGATGACGGTTGCGGTGGATCCTAGGGCTCCGGACCACGTCTTCTGCAACTCACGGGACGGCCAGGTGTTCGGTTCACTGGACGACGGCGCAACCTGGACCACTTACGACCTGCCAGCCAAAGCCAAAGAAGTAAGAGCCTTAGCTGCTGGCTAGCGCAATCCAACCACGTTTTCATACAACAAGGCCCTGGCTAGAGTAAATGCTAGCCAGGGCCTTGTTGTATGCCTAATGAACCCTCCGCCCGACTTGGCCTGCGGCTCAATCTATGGTCCAGGTCAACTTTAAGGCAAAGAACCGCGGTTCAGCCATCTAAGGAAAAAGTCGGACCCACGATCGATATCTACGTATATGGTACATGTTTTAGTGCTGTTGTTTTCAATGGATTATTTTGCTTCGAGTTCTCACTTTCCCAGGATGTAATGCGTGACGTCACTTGAAGTAACGGACTCAGGCAGTTTCTATCTTTGCTGCCCTATGTAAACCAAGCTCGTCAATGGCCATCTCGCGCATCTTGAATTTCTGAATCTTGCCAGTGACAGTCATGGGAAATTCCGTAGCCATCTTGATGTAACGAGGAATCTTGTAGTGCGCGATCTTGCCCTTGCAGAAATCCCGTATCTCTTCGTCATCGCACATTTCGCCGGGCTTCAACATCACCCAAGCCATGACCTCTTCCACAAATCGCTCGTCCGGCACTCCAATCACTTGGACATCGGCCACCTTAGGGTGGGTATAGAGAAATTCCTCAATCTCCCGTGGATACACGTTCTCGCCGCCTCGGATTATCATGTCCTTTAGCCGCCCAGTGATACGGTAGTACCCGGCGTCATCTACGGTAGCCAGGTCCCCCGTATGAAGCCAGCCGTCCTTGTCGATAGCCGCATTAGTAGCTTCGGGCAGATTATAGTAGCCCTTCATCACCATGAAACTGCGGGTCAACAGCTCACCTTGCTTACCAACTGGCGTGTCCTGACCACTCTCCGGGTCCACTAGCTTTACTTCCACGTTGGGCAGGGCAGTGCCAACGGTGCTGACCCGGCGTTCAAGGGTGTCCTCAGTTCGAGTTAGCGTGATTACCGGAGAGGCTTCGGTTAGGCCGTAGCCGATGGTAATCTGGCTGGCCCCCATCTGGTCCACGACTTGCCGCATGACCTCGATGGGGCAAGGTGAGCCGGCCATCATACCGGTACGGAGTGCGCCCAGATCAAACTCCGAGAAGCGGTCATGGCCCAGTTGCGCGATGAACATAGTGGGTACGCCGTGAAGGGCGGTGCATTTTTCTTTCTGCACCGCTTCTAGAGTTTTTAGGGGGTCGAAATACTCCGAAGGTATGACCATCGTGGAGCCGTGGGTGACACAGGCTAGGTTGCCCAGGACGCAGCCGAAGCAGTGGTAGAAAGGGACGGGGATGCACAGGCGATCTTCTTCGGTGAATCGCATGCCTTCGCCGGTGTAGTAGCCGTTGGCCACAATATTGTAGTGGGTGAGCATGGCGCCCTTGGGATTCCCTGTGGTGCCAGAGGTGTACTGGATATTTATCGTATCGTCGGGGTCACAGGACGCTTGCCTTTTTGACAGCTCCTTACCGGTGACCTCGCTTGCTTTCAGCCGAACGTCTTCCCACGACCACATTCCATCAGGAGCCTTTGTCTTGGGATCAGAGGGCGTCGGGATGAATACTACGTTGCGCAAGTTCGGCAGCGTAGAACAACGGAGTTCACCCGGTGTCGAGTTTTTAAGTTCCGGAATCACTTCGTTGGCCATTCCCACATAATCGGAGTTGCGGAACTGACCGATGAGTATCAGGGCATTGGCTTCTGACTGTTTTAGGACATACTCGAGCTCGTGGGTTCTGTAGGATGGGTTGACGGTAACCAACACAGCCCCGATCTTGGCGGTAGCGAACTGGGCCACCACCCATTCAGAATAGTTGGTTACCCAGATTCCGACATGCTGACCCTTTTCTATACCAAGAGCCATGAGTCCCCTGGCCACCCGGTCGCACTCATCTTTAAATTCCCGGTAAGTAAGGCGCGTACCGGCTTCCACATGCACCAGAGCATCACGCTGCGCAAACAGTTCCGTCTGGGAATCAAGCAGATCGCCAATGGTTACTCGAAGCTCGAGGTCATCAGTCATGGCTTCACCTCTTCCCGAATTCTACGCCCATGCTATAACAATCGAGATATTCCTACCATGCCGCTGGGAGCAGTTGAGCTTGCCTTTGATGCATACTCAACTGAAAAGGCTATGGCCGAAGAAAAAATCCCAAGCCTTGATGATACAAGCACTGAAAGACTAACATCATCACCGGTCTTTACAGGTATCAATAACAGCATGCGACCTGAATAGTCAGAAAAGGTGCCTTGTAAGCTTACCTAGCAACCAATAGGGAATTTTCGACTAGTACTGTTTTAGGACCGTACAGCCTGCTGCGTTGGATTACTGTGGGTGGTCCTGAGAATATCCCTCAAGCACATTTATCGGTACAAGCTAGCTCACAGACACAACGTTGGCCTAGCTTTCCTGATAAAGTACTCACTAGGCCAATAGTTGCATGATCGAGGCAGCCAATTGCTAAAGATTTAGGTGCTTGGTCACTGGGTGATCGGGACCTGAGTGGTTGTTCCGTCGTCGTTTATCTTGAGGCCGACGATCGGCGAGATTTTCTCATTGAATAAACGCACGATGTCCGTGTCTGGGCCACCAACTCTCTTGATCCAGTTGGGCAGCACATTGATCGGCACCGCTATATTTTTCTGTACTTCCTTCATCTCATCAGTGAACTGTATGAATTCCAGGCCAGCATCTATGTTACGTTGCGTCCAGACCTCGTTCCATGCTGGAGTCACCCTCATGGCTTCTAGTTCGTGCCTGGCGCCTTCTTCGACCAGGATCTGACGAATGTCTGGAGGCAGGTCTGCGAGCACTTTCGCGTTTATGACCATAGTGTTGATCAGCTGGCTGGAAAGAGGACCGACCATATACTTGGTAACTTCATACCATCTCTGTCCATGGGCGGCGAAGGCCACCGTGACACCGCAGTCTAGGATGCCGCGCTCCAAGGCCGTATATACCTCCGCAAAGGCTACGAACTGAGCATTGGCTCCGAATGCTTCAATCCAATCAGACAGGGCGGCCCCATGGCTCCGTACTTTCTTCCCCTCAAAATCTGCCACGCTGCCGACCTTGTCCCGGCAGAAGAAGAAATTGTCGCCACCGGAAATCCACATGCGGCTTATGACCTGTCCACCGCCAGTATCCTCTTGGATTAGCTTATCCAGGTCTGCTTGAACAGCTGCGTTCACTTTAAATTCGACCTCGTGGTCGGGGAAAAGCCCATACAGGAATGTGATCTCGAGTTGGGGTAGGTCCCCAGCTACATAACCAGAAGTGATCTCGGTGAACGATATGGTACCGTCACGGACCAGTGACAGAGTATCGGGACCTGCTAGCCCCAACTCTGGGAAGGATGTCATCGCTAAAGTAAGCTTTCCCTGCGTCCGCTCTGCGATATTCTTTGCAATAACAGCCTTTACTAATTTACACGGCGCGACGGTGCTATTGATGCAGGTAAACTGAATCTCTATGGGCTCCCCGTCATAGACGAGTTCCGTCGGGTCGGTGAAGTTGGCTTTTTCAACCAGATCAGCATAGTAGGACGAGTCGAAAAGGTAACGCTCCCGTTCTAACCCTGCCAGGTTGACCATATCATCTTCATCTCCAAGCGTAGGAGCGGGAGCCGGACCAACCAGTTGTTTCAGGTCACCAATGTAGAATGACCCTGGTCCACCTGCACGTTGAGCGGCAACCTCTTCCAGGGTTAACTTAGCAGCTGCTGGCTTTGCCGCTGCTGGTTTCGCCGCTGCTGGTTTCGCCGAGGTGTCTTCAGATTCCGACCCGCCACAGGCCGCTAGCATCACCGCCAGCATCGCCAGCAACAAAAGTATTATTCTTCCGTTTCGCATCTTTTTCTCCTCGTCTTAGTGTGTCTCGACGCAGTTTTGATGTGGAGATACCACTGATACGTTTTACATATATATATTAACAATATATATTCGAATAGACTCAATATAATCGGTGAGCGCATATTATGCGATAATCAATTAATTATCAATGATAGTTATAAACATATTCCATGACCTGTCAATTTCCCGACCTGAGGCAATGATTGTTTGATGTTGTCGGGCGAAGTCTGTTCTGAGAAGCTATTCCAAGTTTTCTGGGCGAGGAGATGCACAGACTCTTTGGCTGGTATACCAGGCTGGGAACCCAGCACCGGCCTGAAGAGTTTAAAAGCAACTACAGCAGGGTTATGCGAAGCGGTGGAGGAACCTGCGGCTAGAAGTTCCATGGGTTTAATGCTGGATGATGGCCCACTTATGGGTCCAAAGGCATTCGATGATGGAGTCGAGCCTTGCGATTCCGCTAGAGCAGAAAGTGGTCACCGCCATCAACGTTGGCTATCGACGATCTACCTGTTGCATTTTCGGGAGAAAATCCCAGGTGGTGGATGTTCTTCACGAAACACTTAGGACAGGTAACTTTAATAGTCCACGTGGTGTTGCAACAAACTCTGAAAGAAACATCATTGTCGCTGAATTTTCATTAGGGAAACTAACCAGGTCAATTTAGCCGAATTTTGAACCTATACTTTAGTCAAAATCCTATGCGTTTCAAGAGCATCCGAAAATAAGTCTTCTTGAGAGGGTCCGCTGAACAATATATGACCCATTTTCCGACCAGGACGGACGTCCGGTTTACCGTACGAATAGATTCGTGCGTTTTGGTTTTTCAAGATTCGATTTGTCGTATATGAATCAGTTAGGCTCGTGTACTCTTCGCCCAACACATTCAACAAAACTGACGATGTGATTTGCTGAGGATTTACAAGTGGCAGGCCTACTAGTGCTCGAATCTGAAGTTCATATTGAGACACTGTGAAAGAGTCTATTGTGTGATGTCCAGAGTTATGTGGTCGTGGAGCAATTTCATTGACCAGAAGTTCTTCATTTTCTAGCAGGAACATCTCCACACAAAAAACACCAGGATCTCCTATATTTTTTATAACTTCTTCAGCGAGATCTTGAGCTCTTCTTCCTATTTCCATGGAAATTCTAGCTGGAGATATGCTTATTCTCAAAATACCATTTTCATGAATGTTCTCAGTTGGCGGAAAAGTCACTAATTTGGTTTTACCATCGTAGCCCACAACAACTGACAGCTCGATTTTATAAGGCACTACTTGCTCAACCACCCATGGGCCATCTCCCTTCAAAACTTTTTTTATACCGGCGATATCTTGAGAGTTTGATATTCTCCATTGCCCGTGACCGTCATATCCCAGCGTGGCCGTTTTTACTACCCAGGGTAGTTCTAGCTGAACCACACCTAATTCCGAAGGGTTTTCTATAACAGCGTATTTTGTAATAGGAATGTGGTTTTCTGTTAGGAAATGTTTTTCTTTGGTTCTGTCTTGAGCAAGTCCTAGACTTTTGCTTCCTGGTCTGACTCTGATTAGCTTTTCCAGGCCGTCCGTTAACGTCACAGGGATATTTTCCCATTCCAAAGAAGCGCAGTCAGATACATCTGCGAATTTTTGCAAAGTGTCTGGGTGATCGAACGGTGCGTCGAATGCCACACTAGCAAATCTCTTCGCCGGTGCATCTGGTGATGGATCCCAAACTGCTACTTTGTAACCAAAACGTAAAGCAGCTTCAGCGAAAAATCCTCCAATCTGACCGCCACCTAGCATTCCCAGGGTGCTACCTAAAGGAATCACCAGATTTCGGTCTTCAATTTTCAAATTGCACCCCGTGACTCTGGATTTAACAATACGGTTTCGGTCATGGTGTTTCGCCAATTTCTCAATCTAGCTTTTAAGTCTTCGTCTTGAATGGCGAGTATTTCGGCGGCTAAAATCGCAGCATTTTCCGCACCTTCAATCGCAACTGTGGCTACTGGAACACCTCTTGGCATTTGCACTATGGAAAGTAGTGAATCCATGCCTTTAAGGTGCTCTAAGGGTACTGGGACTCCAATTATTGGGAGGATGGTTTTGGCAGCAAGCATACCGGGCAAATGTGCAGCTCCGCCCGCCCCAGCTATGATTATCTTTAGTCCTCTCTCCTCAGCTTTTTCGGCGTATTCAAACAACCAGTCAGGGGTTCTATGAGCGGATACAACTCTGAGTTCGCTCTCCACCTCAAGATGCTCCAACAAATCAACAGCTTTTTTCAAAATCGGGAAATCAGAAGTACTGCCGCCAAC
>JAKUNK010000036.1:0-26546 GCA_022451945.1 Dehalococcoidia bacterium | reverse complement strand
TTCCGCCAGCTGGATGGGGTTATGGAAGGGTATAACCGTCACTCCGGTGCCCAAACGAATCTTCTCGGTGACCCCCGCCAGATAGGCCAGCAGGGACAGGGTTGCCGAGACTATGCCGTGACGCGAGAAATGGTGTTCGGTGATCCACACCGATTCGAAGCCGAGTTGTTCGGCATGGAGCACCTGGGCCATAGCCTCTTTGTAATATCTGACTTGTTCCTTGGGGTTGGGCAGTTGTACCGACTGAAACAGACCGAATTTCATTTTTTTACCGTTTAAGGGAAGGTTGCTGTAGGCATGAAGAAGTGTAATGCGCGCCTAGTTTAACCAATAACCAGCCACCACGGAAGAGTTAACCGGCCGATGCTGCTTGCTTCAGGGGAATGGTGGTACTAGGATATTTGATGGCCCTATCTTAAACTAGGAGCCTTATAACCCTTAAATTTGCGTCAAGAACCGCCTCAAAGCTCCGGCCCATCAACTCCAAGTGCTTTATACCCGCCACCTTCCGGTAGAGTCAGAACCTTTTCTTCCCTGCAGAAGAACGTCAACTACCGTTACCTGTGGACAGGCAATCTGTTTGGCAACTGCGCTCAGTGGCTCCAGTTCATAACTATTGGCTGGTTGGCTCTGGATATCAGCGGCTCGGCACTCCATTCCATATTGACCGTCGCCGTCAGAGCTTTGCCTGTCTTGCTCTTGGGACCATGGGGCGGGGTATTGGCCGACCGGTGGGATCGCAGAAAGCTGGTAATGGCCATCCAATTCGTGATGGTCGCATCGGCCATTGCTTTCGGCGTCCTGATAGCCAACGGAAAGATTGACAGCATCTGGCACATCTATGGGTACATGATGGTGTCGGGCATCTCTCATGCTTTCGTGCAGCCCACCCGGCAGGCCTTGGTGGCTAACACCGTCCCCAGAGATGATCTGGGCAACGCCCTGGCGCTGAACGCCATGGCAGTAACTTCCATGCGACTGGCAGGGGCAGCAATTAGCGGCGTGCTGATCGAGACCCTAGACTTCCAATGGAATTTTTTTGCGGAATCGGGCCTTTACGCTGGGATGATCCTGCTGTTGGCGCCTATGAAGATGCCCTACCGTGCAGAGCCAGAACGACGGATAACCTCTCCAATGGATGACCTGAAAGAGGGTTTCCAGTACATCATCGCAAGTCAAGAAATGCTGCGGCTGATGTTGATAAATTTCGTTCGGACCGGGGTTTTCATGCCATTGCTGCTCTTTTTGCCCGCCTACACCGAAGAGGCATTAAGGAGCGGAGCTGGGGTGAGCACCGCTATGGTTGTGGTCATGGGGGCAGGGGGATTAACAGCGACTGTGATGATCTCGTCTTTCGGGTTCTTTGCTAGAAAGGGTCTTGTTACGCTGGTGACACTGGTGTCAGGCTCGTCCGTGATCCTGATATTGGGCTTGTCGCAATGGATATGGCTGTCGGTGCCAATCATGTTATTTATGGGCTTTTCCCAGACCAATTTTATAGTATCTAACCAGACTCTCATACAGACATTGGTGCCAGACAACTTGAGGGGCCGGGTGACCAGTGTGTGGCATTACGAGCAAGGGTTGATTCCTATGTTTGCTGCCATCACCGGCGGGGTTGGTATCGTGGTGGGCATCGATACCGCTATGGCCATCGGCGGGGCCATTGCTCTGGCCGTAAGCCTGTTCTTCCTAATCAGGTTTGACAATATCAGGCAGTTGGAATGACCGTTCACTCCACTGGTGTGGTTGACCAGTTGGTGCTGGCGTAGGTCCAACTGATCCTGAAGGGTTGGTCGCCGTGGTTCGCGACACTGTGATGGGCGCCGGGCGAGATGAACGCGGCGTCGTTGGGTGTGACGATGTGTTCTTCGCCGTTGATGACCATCAGGCCTTCGCCTTCGATTACAATAACCGATTCCTCGGCATCATGGTAGTGCATGGGCGCCTTGGCTCCGACGGAGAACTCGGCGACGCCGCTTGAGATCTTGGTGGACCCGGTGTTCCCGTCAACTAGGCTGGTCAGGATGACTCCGGGCCGCTTGTTCTGGGGTTTCACGCTGTCGAAGCGGACTAGTTTTGCTTTGGGCATTTCATTCTCCTACGGAGTGCTTAGGTCCCAGCCGGGCAACGCCATATAGCCCTTGATGGGGACCTCGGCCACTATGCTCAGGCCTTGGGCCAACTTGATCCTCTGGATGTTGTAAAGGTGGGTGATGTGCTCGTAATACCGGTGGTTGAAGATGGTCTCCAAAGAGAACCAGATCTTAGTCGGAATCTCAGTGTCTCGCCTCAGGCCGGACCCGTGGATGTCGTAGAACCACGGCCATGCCCCATCGTCGGTGAACTCGAATTCCTTACTCCTCATCGACTCCACAGTTTCGTTGGAGAGGATGGCTTGTCCGATGCCGATCCCTTGGCGCAGCTTTCCCAGAAGGACGTCAACTTCCCAGTAAAGGTCTTCGTCCATCCTACGGTCATACTTAGACTCTGTCAGCGCTTTGGTTTCTTCAGGATCGGGTACGCCAGGCGGCGCGCCATTTGGGAACATCTGAAGGCCCCACCTTGCCCAGAACCAACGGAAGTTGCCAGAAGCCATGTGGCTGAGCTGACGGCGGATGCTCCACCCGCTCCAACCCCAACGGTCTGACTCGAAATTCAACTGGTCCTCGTTTAGTCCTTCAACCTCCGAGGCTGCTCCCAAATAAAGCTCGGACTTGAACTGTGGGAACAGCAGCGAGGCAGGCGAGTCGTCTGGAATCTCGGATGACAGCATGGTTTGGATTTAGATCCCTTGCCAATACCGACGTTCTTCCCCGCGGACGAACCGGCCGAAGCCAGGGTCTGGGAAGTGGCCAGCCGAGACAAGCGTCCCTTCAGCTTCCAACATGTCCATGATCAAATGTCGGGTGGCGCGGGCCATGTCCGGGATGATATCGAACTCCGGGCACCAATCGGTGTGATGGGCTTGGATGGGGCTGTGAGCCACATCGCCGAGGATGAAGGCGTGTTCACCGTCGGAAGTCACGCGGATGGAGTTGTGGCCGGGAGTGTGGCCTGGCGTCGGATAAGTTGTCAGCTCCGGGGTTATCTCGTATTCCCCGTCGATTAGGTCCATCACTCCTTCTTCTTTCAGCGGTAGGACCTGCGGAACAACGTATTCGACAGTGTTGATGATATCGGGCTGGGTCCAGTAGTCCCAATCTTTCTGGGGTACCAGGAAGCGAGCGTTGGGAAAGTTGGGCTTGCCGTCGGTGTAGTTCCAGCCGACGTGGTCTGGGTGGACGTGGGTGAAGACCACTAGATTAACCGCCTCGGGGTCGATGCCTTTGTTCCTCATGTCGTCCAACAGGTAGCAACCCTCGCCCTGCATCCCAGTATCTACCACTATCAACTTCCCTGAGGAACGGATGGCCAATGCGCCCCAGCGGTGCTTACCGTTCTCATGGTCGTGCATCAGTTCTGGGTATTCGTTCCACTCCTCGATGGTGGTGTGCGGGAATGCGACGAAAGGCGATCTGACGGGCAGGTTGTCGTTCAGGGAGATCAATTCGACGTTGCCGACATTTACCACGTGATTAGACATTCTTTTTCTTGTCCTTGGCGTATAGCTGTTTAGAGTTCGAAGGTCTTTTTGTAGATGCTGGGAGAACCGTACCCGTGTGTGATGAGCCCCATCATCTCAGGGTTCCTAGGATCGGCAGCTATCTGGGCTTTCCACGCAGGCGATCGCGAGGCCATCTCGTCCTCTAATTCATAGACCACCGAGTACATCGGGTCTTCGTCCCGAACCGTCTTGTAGCGTCGGCCTCGGATTATCCCTGGCACTTTCTCGAAATTGGGAACGAAAACAGTGTCGTACCAATGGTTCCACTCGGCTGCTCGTTCCTCCGGTATGTTCATGCGCCCGACGTGCAAGGCCGGGGCCATTCCGCTGTTGGAAATCTCATCGGTCAGGGAATAGGGGTAGATCATCTCGTAGAGAGGGTTGAAGAAATTCTCGCCGATGAGAGTCGGTCCCATGGTTTCGCTCCACTTGGACTTTGTCCGTTTAGTGAAGCCGTCCCCCAGGACGGCAGCAGGGCTTTCTAACTCGTAGCAGGCCAGATGCTTGGGGCCATTATGGACTGCCTCGTAACGGGCGGCATCCAGAACTCCAGGTATACCCAGTATATCTTCGATATGCTCTCCGTTATACCAACGGTTGAATTCATCCTCCTGGGCTGCGGGGACATCGCACCAGACCATCAAGAGTCCGGTCCCTTTCTTGGCGGGCATTTTCCTCCAGTCGGTAGTCACTGTTGTGCACGATCAATCCTGAAGACACTATATCTCAGGTTGACGTAACGGGGAACAGACAAGGCCCAACTGGCGTAGTATTAAGCGCTATCACTCACGAACCGGTGTTCAAGGACCCGACCATCAAAACCCCAACCGAAAACCAGACTGATTCCGGCCGCCCCATATTCTATGGCTGGTATATCGTCATCGCTGCAGGGTTGGTGGTCTTTAGCAGCGGTCCAGGCCAGTCCTATGTCTTCTCGATCTTCATCGACTCGATTATCGAGGACACAGGTCTGTCCCGGCCTGGCATATCAGCCTTGTACATGGCCAGCACCGGAATGAGCGCCGTACTAGTGGCGTTTGTGAGCCGGCTCGCCGACCGCTATGGGCCGAGGGCCATGCTGGTGGCTATCGGATTGGGATTTGGTGCGGCGTGTTTCGGAATGGCGACCGCAACCAACATAGTGCTGTTCTATGTGGCCTTCGCAAGCCTGCGAGCCCTAGGCCAAGGTTCTTTGGGCATCAACTCTATCCTCTTGGTGAACACCTGGTTCGTGTCCAGCCGGGGGCGGGCCGTCGCTATGATGGGCTTGGGAGCGGTGTTGTCCAGCGCCATATTCCCGCCCTTCGCCAGATTATTGATCGACAACTTCGGTTGGCGCGAGGCCTACGGTGTGATTGGGACGGTGGCCGTTCTCCTTATAGTTCCAGTGACCATATTGGTCGTCAGGAACCGGCCCGAAGACATGGGTATGTTTCCCGATGGCAAGGACGAGCCTCCCATATCTGAGACCAGGCAAGCGGCAGAGGGTTTACGCCGGAACGTGCGTGTCTTCAGTTCCGTGAATTTTTGGCTGTTGGCGTTGTCTCTGGGGACGCCGGGTATAGTGTCCACCGCACTGGTCTTTCACCAGACGTCAATCTTCGAAGAGAAGGGATTGAGCGCCACCCTGGCTGCTGGGGTATTTGTGATCTTCTCTGGGTCGTCGGCGGTCAGCTCTCTTGCGGCGGGATTCGTGGTGGACCGCATCGGTCCTAAGGCCCTTTATGCCTTATCCATGGTGTCACTTCTGGTGGCATTGGTGCTGGTAGTGGCCGTGGATTCGGTGGCGATGGCCGTTGTGTACGTATTGGTCATGGGGGTTGCGGGTGGTGCGCACCACATCGTGCAGGGCGTCATCTGGGCACACTATTATGGGCGTCACGGCCTGGGACGAGTGCAAGGATCGGCCATGACCATCAACTTCTGTGCATCGGCGATTGGCCCCCTGCCCTTGGCGATCTTTCACGACCTGACGGGTACCTATACTCTGGGCATAGTGGTGATGATGACCCTGCCCGTGCTTTCGGTACTGGCTTTGATTAAGGCTAGGCCCGGCAGCGCAGGGCATGTCGAGGAAACAACCCTTAAGATGCCCTGACTGCGAGTGGGCGAGTCACGATTGCCGCTGTTACTGGCGTTGTGTAGAATGCGGCCAGTATCTGGGCTAAGGTGGTGGGTCATTCAGCGGTTTGAAAGGAGACTGAAACATGGATCTAGGATTGAAGGACAAGAAAGCATTCGTGGGCGGCGGCAGCCGTGGCATCGGCAAGGCCATCGCCTTGGAGTTGGCTCGTGAGGGTTGTGATGTGGTCATCGCATCCCGAACGCAGTCCGCACTGGAAGAAGCGGCGAAAGAGATCGAGGACGTCACTGGCCGCAAGGCCATTCCCATGGTCTTAGACGTCACCTCCCGCGAGGATGTGGACCGGGTGATGGCAGACGCGGCCAAACAGTTGGGTGGACTGGACATACTGGTCAACAGCGCTTCACTGCCCGGAGGGTCTCCTAACGCAGTTGGGCCCATCGACACCGTTGACGAAGATGCACTGATAGGCGACTTTGATGTCAAGTATGTCGGAGCGCTCCGCTGTGCCCGCGCAGCCCTTCCCTTCCTCAAAGAGCAGCCCTGGGGCCGAATCATCAACATAAGTGGCGGTAACGCCCGGAACGCTGGCAACCTAAGCGGCGGCGCGCGCAATGTGTCGCTGGTCCATATGACCAAGACACTTGCGACCCAGGTGGGCAAGTTCGGCATCACGGTGAATTGCATACACCCGGGCACAACCCGGACCGAGCGCACCCCCAGTCTGCTGGAGGCACGTGGCAAGGCGTTAGGTGTCAGCCCAGCAGAGGCGGAGGCCCAGGACTTCGCCGACGGTTCTCTGCGCGGAAATCACATCAACCGGATGGTCGACGCTTCGGAGATTGGCTTTCTGACCGCGTACCTGGCGTCAGACAAGTCATGGGCTGTGACCGGAGAGGTAATCATGGCCGGTGGCGGCTCCGGAAACGCGGTCTATTACTAAAAACCCCACTACAGATTTTGGACGCTGGGTGATGAGAGCAGTGTCCTGCTTAGGTGTCAGACAGACTCATGGCGACAGACGACCAGTCAGAGCTCGACAAAGATATAAATGAGGTCCGCAGGCGAGTAGAAGCATTGGCTAACGACATGCGCGGGTTGGGGATGGAGTTGAGGCTGTCCACCGAGGAATACGGCTCAGAGCGGGACTTCGATGGAACTATCACTCGCAGCATCACCTTTAACTTCAAGGTGTTGCAGCAAGACTGACTTTCTCCGCTAATGCGCCTTTACCAAAGCTCCTGGCTGGCCAATCGGGCTCCTTCAACCATGGCCGCCAGTTTGGCCCAGGCTATCCGGGATTCTACTCTCCTTCCCCAGGCGGATGTCCCAAAGCCACAGTCGCTGCCTACCATCATGTTTTCTTTGCCGACCACACTCGCGTAGCGGACTATACGCTCGGCGATCAACTCTGGATGTTCGATGAAGTTGGTGGTGGTATCAAGCACCCCTGGGATTATCACTTTGCCGTCGGGAAGTTTGACGTCCTGCCAGACCTTCCACTCGTGGGCATGGCGAGGATTGGCACCCTCGAATGAGACCGCGGTTACCGGCACTTTGAGGACGATGGTCACGATCTCTTTCAGAGGTACGTCATAGTGGTGTGGCCCTTCGGTGTTACCCCAGCACAAGTGCATCCGCATTCGGTCTACTGGGAGGCCGGCCAGAGCGTATTGCAGCACTTCAACATGCATCTCAACTATCTTGATGAACTCTTCGTCACTCAGATGCGAGAACTCGGTGATCCTCGTCATGGCTAGGTCGGGACAGTCGACCTGCAAGAGCAGGCCGGAATCCACTATGGTTTTGTACTCTTCCTTCATCACCTCGGCCAATGCATACAGATAGGCCTCATCTGAGGGGTAATGTTCATTGTGCAGAAAGTTGGCGATCACTCCAGGTGAAGCCGCGGTCATGAACACTTCTTCTGAATCGACGCTGGAAGAGGCTACCTTTAGGCGCTGGATGTCCCTTCGGACAGCATCTCTGTCTTTCCATCCTATGGGCCCCGTGCAGGCCGGCCAGGGTATGGTGGCCGATGAAGATACTCCACTTTGGGAGGCGAATTCCGGGAAATCTAGCATGTCCTTTCTTGGCCGGGCCCGGAGGACCTGCTCTCCATCAAAGCCGGTCAGGCGGTCTTTCACGTAGGTGGCGTACTGGACGCGTCCTTGTTCACCGTCATTGATGATATCAATGCCTATCTCAGCTTGCCTGAACACGACATCGGCTACACCTTCATCGACGCCTGCGCTGTATTCCTCGACCTCACCTTCTTTTGGGTCAAGTCTGGAGCGCAGTAGCTCCTGCAGTTCGGGTGAGCGCGGTAGACTCCCTGTGTGCGTGGTCAATATACGGGATTCACTGCGTTTCATGGTGTGTTTGCGCTCCTCTTTAGGGTCCGCTCGTGGATGGCCGGATTGTACACGGTCTACATGAAAGGGCCCAGGTCAACAGATAAGACCAACCGGACGGGGCGACTGAGCAATATACGGGCAAGATGAGTAGAAACAGATGCCTCCAAGAAAGCCGATGAGGTTGCTGAAGGCGAGGTATGTAACTGTGGAGTGCCAGTCGGGAGGTCTGACCGAAGAAAACGATGCCTACGGGAATCGCCCCGTACCTGTCTTCTCTTCGTAGCCTCTTGGGGTTATAACCTTGCCGTTATGCAGGTATGTAGTGGAGTTTCCAATAATAACTATAGTTACCATATCTACAAATTCGGCATCTTTCTCAAGTTCATCCAGGCTGGTGATTTTAACCCTTTGACCGGGCCGGAACGCGTCGCCGACCAAACCTACAGGGGTTTTGCCGGGTCTGTGCTTGAGCAGGATCTCTCTGGCTTCGAGAAGCTGGCTTTGCCGCCGTTTGCTGCGAGGGTTGTATAAGGCAACCACGAAGTCACCCTGCCCGGCTGCCTCTAATCGGCTACGGATCTTTTCCCACGGTGTGAGCAGATCGCTAAGGCTGATGGCGCAGAAGTCCTGCATGAGGGGCGATCCGATGACCGCCGCGGCCGCCTGCATGGCAGAAACGCCAGGTACCGTCAGTACTGACGGGCTCTGGCCGTCCCAGCCTCGGTCGGTGAGCACCCGGAATACTGGCCCGGACATGCCGTATATGCCAGCGTCACCGGATGACACTACAGCAACTGTTTTTCCCGCATAGGCTGAATCCACCGCGGCCGCCGCGCGCTCCAATTCTTGGCCCAACTCCATTGAGACTACTTCTTTACTGGTTATTAGGCCCTCTATCTGTTGGATGTATGCCCTGAACCCAACTATGACGTCGCTCTCGGCTAGGGCCTCTGAGGCAGCCAAGGGCAAGTACTTGGCATCACCTGGGCCTATACCAACGAGATGTATCTTTCCTGGGTTTCCCTGAGGCGTGCTCATTAACTAGCTCTCCCTATGGAGTTGTATCATGTTATTTCGCGTCGAAATTCTTGCGCGCGACTGCGACGGTTGCCCGCTCGGTATTTTTCCTGGTCACCAGTAATTCGCTGGCTCCAGCGGTCAATAAAGCGGAAGGCTCTGCTACTCCCCAAACTCCGACAAGTCCATAGGCCTGTTCCGATTTGGAGGTGATTGCATTCGGATTGGTTTCAAACACATCGTTTAGCTCGTCCGCTTGAAGGAACGAAAGGTCAACGCCGTGACGTTCTGCCAATTGCTCCAGTCCGGGCTCCCCACGTTTGATCTCTGCCGTTCCGATTCCGCCGACAGACTGCAGAGAAAGGTTGCTCTCTTGGAAGGTCTGGATGAGCAGAGATTCGAGTTCTTCAACCGGTACACCCCGTCGACAACCCATGCCAATCATTAAGCTCCGGGGTCGGTATACGACGGCGATTTTGTCCGCCAGTAACGTGTCCAACGGATCGACCTTGTCCGTGACGACTAAGGCAGCCGCACAGGCCGAAGCTGCTAGGTCTTCCAAGGTTTGATACACCGTGATGTTGTCCGGCAGCGGCTTATCTTCAGGCCACCAATTGGGCTCGCCTGCCCCCTGCCATATTCCGACCGGTTGGCCGTTGATCACGGCAGAGCTAGCGCGAGTGATAGTAATTGAATCGGCTTCTGGTCGCCAACCAAATTCACGGCCCAAAAGGTCCACCGCCAGTGTTCCCGAAGTGTGGGAGGCCGATGTTATTACCGCTCTCGCACCGAGGTAGCTTGCCACTTCTTCCGCTAATCGGTCGCCTCCACCCACATGGCCCGAGATCAGGCTCACACAGAATCTACCTGCGTCATCGATACAGACCACCGCCGGGTCGACCTGTTTGCTTTCTAACAGGGGTGCCAATAGGCGGATAGTGGCTCCAACTGAAAGGAAAACTACGATGCTGGAATACTTGGAGAATGCCTGCTCAACCACTGGCCTCAAGGGAAGGCCGAAGGCCTCGCCTGAGTCGCATTCCTGACGGAAACGATGATCTATGAAGAGAGTTGATTCTCGTTCTAGGGACCCAGCCAACTTCCGAGCCATAACGGCCCCGTTGCGGGTCAGAGCGATGATGGCTGTCGTTTCTGAAATGTTATCCCTTTCCGTTGCCATTGGCCTGAATCTCCGTGCCTCGGCGGTAACGGTGGGTATAATCAGCGGAATAAAGGTGGGATACCGCACCTGCGGCGTCCAAGCCAGGGTCTACGGCATCTCCTACGATGATTAACGCCTGCAACGTGATCTTGGCTGCGCGGACCTTGTCGGCGATGTCTTTTAAGGTGCCTCGAATGATGAGTTGGTCGGGCCATCCCACTCGGTAGACCACAGCCACGGGAGTGTCTTCGGTGTACCCGGATGAAGTCAACTCTCGCACTACTTTGGTCATGCGGGTGATACTCAAGAAGATGACCATGGTGCATCCGTGGGCTGCCAGGTCTTTGAGTTGTTCTCCCTCCGGCATGGCGACGCGGCCTTCCATGCGGGTCATGATGATGGTCTGAGATTTTTCAGGGACCGTCAGTTCTGACTTCAGCACGGCGGCCGCGGCAAAGGCTGCGCTTACGCCAGGGATGATCTCGTATTCGACGCCCTCTTGTTCCAGGACACGCATCTGCTCTAGGATGGCCCCGTAGATAGATGGGTCGCCGCTCTGCACCCGGGCGACGGTCTTGCCCTCGCGTACGGCGCCTAACTCAAGATCCATAATCTCGTCCAGGTTCATCTCTTTGCTGCCGACGACCTTGGCCCCTTCTTTGGCGAATCCTACTACTTCTGGGGGCACTAGGGAGTCGGCGAAGATGATGACATCCGCGGACTCAATGATTCGTTTCGCTTTCAATGTCAGTAGTTCTGGGTCTCCTGGGCCGCCACCGACTATATAGACTTTGCCGTTTGACGTGATGGTCATATTTTCGATTCCTTCAATCCTGCCAAGGCGGTGTACTCTTTGATTCTAATATTCAGCCTTGGGATTTTCTGAGGTATTTCCTTTAACGATCAAGAGAGAGAAATAATCCATGTCTTCGTCTTTGATCGCAGTTACGTCCCGAATCACTTTTTCACAATCCGTGCTGACCCGGCGTACGTAGGTGCTGTCTCCGGTCAGCCCCAGCTTTTCCAGGTCGGCCAGAGCTTTCACGATCACTGGGCTGACTTTCATCAATACTACCGTATCAAAATTGGAGGTCGTTTCGGAGAGTTCTTCCAGTCCATAGGCCGCTGGTAGGATGGCCAACTTCTGGCCGTGGGTTACAAGGGGGACCCCGGAACTGGCCGCGGCTGCCATCACTGATGATACGCCTGGGATGATTGTCACAGGGGCGTCCGGACATAGTTCTTGGACTCCGGTTAACACATAGGAAAAAGTGCTGAAAAGCATGGGGTCGCCCTCGGTCAGGAAAGCCACGTCCTGTCCACCTCGCAGTTTCTCGGCCACCAATTCTGAGGCTTCCTGCCAGACCTGGGCTGCGCCAACAGCGTCGTCCGTTGGGAACGGCGCTCGGAGGATCTCCTGCTCAGGCTTCACATATTCTTTTACTATATTTAGGGCATAGCTTTCCCGGCGGTTTGCAGCTTGGGGCACACAGATCACAGGAGCGCTCTGCAATGCTTTAAGGGCCTTCAGGGTTATCAGTTCGGGGTCGCCAGGGCCAACGCCGATGCCGAATAAACATCCGAATTTTCTGGGGTTATCAGTCACGTCGGACGCCTAGTTTCCGCGCCGGCCGGAGACGATGAACACAGGGTTGAGAGACTCGAGTCGAACCGCCCCGTCGGGCATCTCTTTGCCACGGGACGAAGTCACCTGCGTAAGTTCAGCTTTAAGTCCAAGGTTTTTCAGTAACTGGTAGACCTCATTGGTACGTTCCAGCACTGCCAGGTTGACGACGATCGTGCCACCAGGTTTGAGGCGGGAGTTAGCGTATTCGATTATCTGTGGCAGATTGCCGCCGCTGCCACCAACGAAGACTGAGTCTGGACTGGGCAGACCTTCTAGCACTCCTGGCGCTTCCCCGGAAACGATGTCGATGTTGTCTGAGCCCCACTGTGCCACGTTGGCTTCCAGCAGGTGCTGGGAATCGGTATCGCGCTCGACTGCGTAGACCCGACCACGGTTGGCGATCAGCGCGGCTTCTACAGAGACCGACCCGGTGCCGGCGCCTATATCCCATACTACGCTATCTTGGTGCAGCCGTAGGGAGTAGAGGCTCACGGCGCGTACTTCCCGCTTGGTGATTTGTCCCTTGATAGGGCGACGTTGCTCAAAGGCATCGTCTGGCAGGCCTAGTGACCGATGTATTTCGGGGAGGTCCTTAACCATCTGAAGACGCTCCGGAAGGGGAGACCATGGGGATGCCGTCAGGCGAGGTAGAGGCGTACCCCAGGAGTGTGCCGTCGAAGTCGAAGCACATGGCGTCGACTATCAGCTTGTTTGCGTCTTCACCTAATAGTTTGTGGCTTTCGTCACAGACCATCTGGCTCATCACGGTGAACAGTTCAAGCTGATTGTTGGCAAGGGCGATCTCGCCGAAGTGACGGCCCGAGGTCGTGGCCGCCATTTCTTTCTGCAGGCTATTGGACGCCCCACACTGTCCTGCCAGGCCGGCCAGGAATGTGGTGTCTACTTTGTTTCCTGCCACATGGGTGACGAAATATCCCTCGGCCATCTTGGAGAACTTGCCAATCATGCCGACGTGGGCGGCGCGTTTGATACCCCTTGAGACGCACCGTTTAAGAGCGGCGCCGCTGAAGATGCCTACCCCGACGTAGGCCATGTCAGGTAGGTCAAGATGGTTCTTGGTAAAGGCCTCGCTTTGTAGCCCAGTAGCGAGAACCATGTGCTCGATGTCGTTGGTTGCAGCCACGTCGATGGCCAGATTGACGCTGGCTCGCCAGGCTGCCGTCGAATAGGGTTGGACCACGCCAGTGCTGCCCAGGATGGAGATGCCGCCGATGACTCCCAGCCGTGCGTTGGTGGTCTTAAGCGCCACCTCTTCCCCGGTGGGAACAGAGAGTTCGACGACGATCTCTTTGCCGGATTCTAAACCGTAAGTCTTACTCGCTTCTAGGGCCGATTCAATGATCATGCGCCTCGGAACGCGGGTAACAGCTGGCTCTCCAACTGGGATTCCAGTGCCAGGGAAGGTCACAGTGCCGACGCCCACTCCTCCTTGGATGGTCACACCTTCGTCGGAAGTGGCTGCACCTTCAATAGAAATGGTGGCGCAGATCTCAGCACCGTGGGTTGCGTCCGGGTCGTCTCCGCCGTCTTTTATGACCGAGCAGAGGACTTTTCCACTAACGGAGGTCTCATCAGTCCATTCACAGCGGTTCAATCTGAAATCAGCGTCCTTGCCCATGGGTAGATGGATGGTCACTTGGTGGACAGGGTGTCCAGTGAGGAGTGCTGTAACTGCTGCCTTGGTTGCGGCGGCGGCGCAAGCGCCAGTGGTATATCCGGTCCGCATGCCTTTACCGCGGACAGTCGGTCTACTGTAATCGCTCTCAGGTACTGAGTCACCGGGGTTCATTTGACCGCCTGGCTTAAAACCTGGCGCACACGGTCGGCTGTGATAGCCACGATCTTATCGTCAACGCCCAGGGGCGGGGTAACGGACATAATGACACCGGGGTAGCGGTCTCTGATTTGTTCCATGCCACCGATAACATTCCTCTGGAGGATAATGCCGGGGAAGAACAGGTAAGGGACGCACATGATGGAGGACACTCCACGGGCCTCTGCCAGTTTGGCGGCGGCGGCGTCCATGGTAGGGTCGCCGTAGTGGGACTGGGCCACTGCCACGGCATAGTCGGCGCCGAGACTGGCCTCCACCAGTTGGCCTAATTCTTCCAACCAGATGCAGTCGTCGTATTCGGTCTTGGTTCCGGCTTTGACTACCAAGATGCCCTTGGGGCCGGATCTAGTCCTGGCAGTCTCCTGTGATCCTTCCAATTCACGAACCCTCTGGACCACCAATTCTGCCAGGTTGGGATCTGTGCCCAGACCCGCCGCGAGATACAGCTGCACACCCGGCAGTTGGCCCTGGACCTCTTCGATTATCTCGTTCATCTCCAGCGTGGCGTGTTTGCCGTTTCCGAGCAGGAAGGGGGCCACCACCACTTTATGGAAACCGCGCTCATCCAGTATCTTGGCCGCTTCAAGAGGGAAAGGCTCTATGAATTCCAGGCAAGACAGGACCACCCGTGATTGGTCAATCTGCAACATCCCTTGCAGACGGTCCGCAGCCTGCCTAAGCCCAGTAGGCGTGCTGGGGCAGTCCTGACACCACTCAGGAGTATCTTTCTGAAGCCAACTGCAGGAACATTCAGCTTTGCTGGTGCCTCGCTGGCTGCCGTGGCCGAGGAGAATCACTCCCCAGCTGTCCGTCCCGGTAGCTTTGTCGTTCACAGCGTTACCTCTTGGAGTGCCAGTCCCAAGAGTGCGTTCACCGTGGCCGCCGCCGCCGAACTGCCGCCGCGCTTCTCCCAGATGGATATATATGGGACGTCTACCTTGGCCAATTCGGCCTTGGATTCAGCGCAGGCGATGAATCCAACCGGCATGCCAATTACCAGGGACGGCGAGACTTCACCATCTTTAATCATGTCCAACAGGGCGAGTAGGGCGGTTGGGGCGTTGCCAACCACCGCGATGGCGCCGTCCAGGTGGGGAGTTAGCTCGCGGATTGCCGCCACCGATCTGGTGGTGCCATCCGCTTTGGCCCGCTCCGCCGTGTTTGGCGTGTCAATCTGGCAGTAGGTGGTGAGGCCGCATTTGCCGAGTAAGGCCTTGGAGATGCCCACCTCGACCATGCGGACGTCGGTGACCACTGCCGCTTTGGCTTTGATGGCAGCGATGCCCTTGTACACAGCGTCGGGGCTGAACCCGATGCTATTGGATATCTCAGGGTCTCCTTCTGCCCGCACGATACGAAACACCACGTAGCGTTCTTCTGGCGTGAGGCCTTCCAAGTCAGGTAGGCTGGCTTCAACGACTTCGATGCTCTGGCGGTCAATCTCGTCTGGGAGTAGTGCGTATTTCTCGACTAATGACATTACGGTCCCAATATTACTGGTGAGTTATTATAGCCGGTTTCGCGGTGCGTGGGCAGTGGGAGGAGCGATAAGGAGCCCTTACTAGGGAGTAATCAGAGGTTAATCGGGGGTTTGAAGACCATTTTCGCTGAGTCGGAAGATGTCTCGCGCGACCTGTAATTCCTCCGGACCTTTGCGCTCTTTAAGGAACACGGTCGGGTCGTGGAGAATCTTATTCACTATGGCTTTGGTCATCGCGTCCAGCGATTCCAGCGCGGCTTCATCCAGTTGGCCGTTTAGCTTCCGCACGGTCTTGTGAAGTTCCAACGAACGGATTTGGTCGGCCCGATTGCGCAATTCAATCACGGTTGGCAGGGCCTCTAAGTCTAGACACCACTGGCGAAATTGCAGGGATTCGTCTGTCGCCAATTCCTCGGCCCATTCAGCTTCTTGAGCTTTCTTCTCGCGTGCCGCCTGGGTAGCAGACTCCAAGTCGTCCACATCGTTCAAGAATACGTTTTTCACCTGGGCTGACGCGGGGTCGATGTCCCTGGGCACGGCTATGTCGATGAGGAACAGTGGTCGGTCCGGGCGGGCAGCCATGGTGTCACCGATCAAGTCGGCGTTTAGCACGTATCCTGGCGACCCGGTGCATCCGATGACGATGTCCGACTCTTGAAGCGCTTTGGCCATTTCGTCGAAGGGAAGGGCCTGGGCCGAGAGATTAACGGCCAGTTCTTCAGCTCTTTGGAAGGTGCGGTTCGTTACGGTGATGTCACTGACTCCCGAAATACTCAACACTTCGGCGGCCAGTTCTCCGGCTTCACCGGCGCCGACGACCAGCACTCGGCGGTCGGAGAGGTCGCCCAGTGCAGACTTGGCCAACTCAACACATGCTCGACTCACAGACAGGGCGTTTCTGCTGATGCCGGTCTCGCGCCTAACACGGCGTCCCACTCTCAAGGCCTGTTGGAAAAGCTGGGCCATCGGCCCTTGGGCGGTCCCTGCGGTGGTGGCGGACTCGTAGGCGTCGCGCACCTGGCCGATTATCTGTTCCTCGCCTAGAATCATGGAGTCGAGACTTGAGGCGACGCGGAAAAGGTGGTGGATGCATTCGTAGCCCCGGTAGACATAGAGGTACCTGTCCACATCTAGGAGAGAGATGCCGAATCGTTCAACAAGGAACTTCTTCACCTGGTCGGCCCCAGCTTCAGAGCCATCTTCGGGGATATCCAGAGTGTAGAACTCGGAGCGGTTGCAGGTAGACAGGATAACTCCACCCATACCGTAACTGCTCATCGCCCTGAGCGCGTCAGGGAGCTGCTCTTTGTTCAACGAGAGACCTTCCCGGACTTCAACAGGAGCGGTCCGGTGGTTCAGTCCGACGACTAGGAATTCCAAGTTCTCTCCAGGAATCTTTCTGAGGTCATAATCCGGGTTTGGACCATTCACTGTGCGGATTCGTGGTGCGCTGTGATTATCATAGAAGGACAGGAATCTTTAGGCTGGAAGACCATCATATAGCCTTCAGAAACCTACAAAAATATACCAAAGTCTATCGAAATTAGAACTATACAATCAGGTCACGAATGAGTGTAGTTCGCCTACTTCTTGGTGTCAACGGCTTCAATTGGGGCGGTTGGAGCATCCTCCGGTTTATCGAATATGGGGGTAAGGTGGCTGCCCAGATTTCGGACTTTGGAATTGACCATAGCTGGGCCCAGCGCGAAGGCGGCCACTGCTATTCCACCGGCCGCGATGGCTATCGGCGCTGTGAAAACGCTGGTTAACGCGCTGGCTTGCAACCCGCCCAATGGCATTATGCTCCAGGTCATTCCATAGAACCCCATTACACGCCCTCGCATACGGTCTGGGACCATTATCTGTAGCGAGCTTTGGATGGAGATCATGTACACGGAATTGAAGATTCCCATGAAGAACATCAAAGCCATTGCCAGAGATATGGAACCCACATACTCCGCGGTCAATGCGAACGCTGCCACGGACAGTCCGAAAAGCACCGCTCCGCCGATGATTGCCAGTCCCCGGTTTGGCACGTCGCCTCTGGTACCCATCCAAAGAGTGTTAACCAGAGCGCCAGCCCCTGTCATGCCCAAGAGCATCCCCTGGCCCTTGGCTCCAACCTCTAGGATGTCTACCGCGAAGATGGGCATCAACATTACGTAGGCCATGCCGAAGAAACTGTTGAAGAAGGTCATGCCAATCAAGAAGGAGAATATGGAATTGACCTTGATGAACTTGAGGCCGTCTTTAACGTCTTGAACAGGGCTGCCGACCCCACCTCTAGGGATTGGCGGCACATTGAGGCGCGCCATCACAGCCACTAGTACTACGAATCCCATCCCGGAGATATACATGGCCGTCTCAGTGTTGATGAGGTCTATGAGAATTCCGGCGATGCCAGGCGCGACGATCCGGGTGCCCTGCCAGATGGATGAATTCATGGCCACGGCGCTCATCATCACCCTGCGGTCGATGAGATGAGGGTAGAGGGCCTGGCGGGCTGGATTATCGAAGGCCTCTACTCCGCCGGCTAAAAAGGCCACCGCCAAGACGTGCCAACTCTCAACCCAACCCAACATGGTCAACGTTGCCAATATGAATATCAGGCCGCCGGTCGTGAGTTGAGTGGATATGATGAGACGGCGCTTGTCCCAGCGGTCTGCGAATACTCCGCCGAATAGATTGAAGAAGATGGCCGGGATGGCGTTAGCGGCTCCGACCAGGCCCAAGGACCAAGGGGATCCGGTGATCTCGTAGATCAACCAACCCTGGCAGACGCGGAACATCTGGAACCCACTAACCGAGGCCAGTAGGCCCATCCAGTAGTCCCGGTAAGCCGGATAACGCAGAGCCGGAGGAATTCCGAACCGGCTCTCCTTCAAGGGAGTGTTATTTACTGGAAGTTGATGCAAATGTTGCGGCTGACCATAGAGGTCTGAGGATCCTCACATATTCCGGAGCCGGGCAAATATTAACAGCGATAAACCGGGGTGCCAAGCGTTTGCAAATTAAAAAAATGACCTCCTCACTCTGAGGAGGTCATTTTCTGTTTCGTTGGCCAGCTTGTTTACGTTGTGGGTGCCGGCTCTGGTTGCTCTATTATCATCTGGTCAAGAATACGTTGTAGCGCCATGGTGTGGCTGCAGACTTCCCTGGTAGCGAAAAAGTGACATTCGCAGCGCCACGCACCGTCTTCAAACCGTACGGCGTACTGGTTATGATTCCCCTTGAATATGGCGGCGAAACTCGTGATGTTTACTCGGTCTTTCTCTTCTGCGTACTGTTTGGCTTTCTCTATCTTACCGATAATGCTGGAGTCCATCGACACCTCCTACTGCACAGACAGTCGACACGTTCGACATGACATAATTCGCGTCCGTCGAATAAATGTTACGGAGGTCAACCGCTTTGGTCAAGCGAGTAAATGCTGACCTAAAACCAATATTGGGTAGCCTTTCAAACCTCTCAAGCCCGGTACCGGTAGCGGCGATAGCCGTTGACTGCCCATGCCTGGTCAAATACAATTCAATCTGGCCCCTTAAAAAGGCGAATTTCGTAACGTTCTAAGCAACATTTCGACGGACCAGGGGTTTGGAACTCCAGAAAATCTCGCCGACAATAACTGAAGAAATACCGGAAGGAAACCCCAAGGGAAAACAATGAACGGCGACCAGATAAGAGACTCTTTCATTAAGTTTTTTGAGAGCAAGGGCCACCAGCACATGCCCTCAGCTTCGTTGATACCCGCTGGCGACCCGACCTTGCTTTTCACCAGCGCCGGTATGGTCCCGTTCAAGCCCTTCTTCATGGGTGAGCAGACGCCGCCCTCCAAGCGCCTCACCAGCAGCCAAAAGAGTTTCAGGACCACCGACATAGATGAGGTGGGCGACCACAAACACCTTACTTTCTTTGAAATGCTGGGGAACTTCAGCATTGGGGATTATTTCAAAGAAGGCGCAGTCGGCTTCTGTTGGGAATTGGTGACTGAGTTGTTCGAGCTCGAGCCGGAAAGACTCTTCGTCACTATCCACCTGGACGATGAAGAAGCCTTCGCTATCTGGCGTGACCAGGTAGGAGTCCCAGTCGAGCGTATATACCGGTATGGGAACAAAGACAACTGGTGGGGACCCGCCGGAAATGAAGGACCGACCGGCCCTTGTTCTGAGGTCCATTACGACGGCGGCGCCGACAAGGGCTGCCACTCCGGCCGAATGAAACTGCCAGAAGACCTGACCGCCCAATTCCGAAAAGAATTGGAAACTGACGACACCTTGCCGATTGACGGCTGCCACCCCAACTGCGATTGCGAACGGTTTGTAGAGCTGTGGAACCTGGTGTTCATGCAGTTCTACCAGGACAGCGAAGGCATCCGGACGCCGTTGCCTGCCCCATCCGTCGACACCGGCATGGGTCTGGAGCGGGCGATGGTCATCCTACAGGGCAAACAGAACATATACGAGACCGACCTGTTCGCTCCCATAATTAATCGTGTCAGTCAACTGACCGGTAAAACCTACGGCTCGGATACCGACACCGATTACGCCATGCGGGTGGTGGTTGAGCACGCTCGAGCCGCAGCTTTCCTGATCGGCGACGGTGTAGTACCTGGCAACGAAGGCCGAGGCTATGTGCTGCGCCGTGTTATCCGCAGGGCCATCCGGTATGGACGCCAGCTGGGTCTGAACCAGCCGTTCCTGACCAAAGTAGTGGAAGAGACGATCCCTCAATTCAGCGGCGTCTATAAAGAACTGTCAGAAAACCACGAGTTTATCCAGCGGGTGATAAGCCTTGAGGAAGAGAGGTTCGCCGAGGCGATCCAAACCGGCCTCCCGCTTTTGGAAGAAGGGTTCATCCCAGTACGCAAACTGCTCCTTGCCGATTCTAGGTTGGGCAACCTGGATGTTGCCGCTATTGACTCGGCTCTTACACTAGAAGAGATTGCCACTGCTGCATCTCATGGAACGTTGGAAATCGTCGGTGAAGCTCTCAAAACTGGACTACCGAAAGGCTTGAAAGAGCAGAGAGAGTTTGTTGGGACCCTATCCGATGTAGAGACCTTCGTCCTCTACGACACCTACGGTTTCCCTCCGGAGCTAACCGCTGAGATTGCAAAAGAGCACGGGTTGCAAGTGGACATGGACGGCTTCGAGCGGGAGATGGCGGTCCAACGGGAACAATCCCGGTCTTCGGGTTCCTTCTCCGGCGGCATGGATATGCAGGTTTCTTACGCCGAACTAGGAGTCGGGTCCAGCGAATTCGTTGGCTATAGCCTGACTGAACAGGACTCGAAAATCGCGGCTATCCTGTCTGGCGGGCTTTCTGTTGACCATGCCGTGCAGGGACAGCAGGTGGAAGTGATCATCAGCCGGTCCCCTTTCTATGCGGAGGGCGGTGGACAGTTGGGTGACCATGGCACCATCAGTGGCCCGAACGGCGTAGTCGCGGTGGAAGATACCCAGAGCCCAGTAGCCGGACTGATTGTCCAGCGCGGGACAATCCAGAAGGGTGAAATATCGGTTGGCGAGGCGGTCACAGCCACTGTAGCATTGACCAGGCGTTTGGACTCATCCCGAAACCACAGCGGCACCCACATCCTTCACGCTGCCTTGCGCTCGGTGCTGGGCGCCCACGTTAGACAAGCTGGTTCGCTCGTGGCGCCGGATCGGCTGCGCTTCGACTTCAGCCACGTCAGCGCTCTCACACGGGTCGAGCTTTTGTCGGTCCAGTCCCTAGCCAATGAAAAAGTCCGGGGAAACCTCGCCGTCACCTCCCATGAGACCAGCTACAGCGAGGCGGTACGGGAAGGCGCTTTGGCCTTCTTTGGTGACCGCTACGGCGATGTTGTCAGGGTGGTGAGCATGGCACCAGAACCCACTTCAACAGAAGACGCATTCAGCGTCGAAGTTTGTGGTGGCACCCACGTTTCCAACACCGGCCAGGTTGGCACCTTGGTGGTGCTAGGAGAATCCAGCATCGGCGGCGGGATGCGTCGTATCGAGGCCGTGACCGGACGTGCCGCGGAAGAACTGTTCGTCCAGCAGACAGACCGTCTGGAATCCATGTCTCAGAAGCTGCAGACATCGGTTTTCGATCTTGAATCCCGGCTGGACAGCTTCATGCAGGAGAACGAAGACCTTAAGAAGCAGTTGGAAGGATTCCAGAAGACCTCACTGCGTGGCGAGGCCGAAGCTCTGTTGGACAAGATTCAAGACATCGATGGTGTCAAGTTAGTGGCTGGGCGGACATCAGCCGCCGGCGCCGACGGTATGCGCGAGATAGGAGATTTCCTCAAGGACAAACTGGGAAGTGTCGTTGTGGCTTTGGCGGCGGTTGTCGACGGCAATCCCATACTCGTCACCATGGTCACCCCAGACCTGGTGGAACGCGGACTCCATGCCGGTAACATCGCTCGGGACACCGCCAAGGTCATGGGTGGTGGTGGTGGCGGGCGGCCCGAGATGGCCCAGGCCGGCGGCAAACAACCTGAGAAAATCGATGAAGCTCTAGGCGGCGTGCCGGCCTTGGTGCGCCAATGTCTCTCCTAATACGGACATGTCCCTAGAGCAGAAGCTGATAGCGCTAGACCTTGGCGAAGTCCGTATCGGCCTCGCGGTTAGCGGCTCCAAGGGTATGGCCTTGCCAGCTGGTCACATCGTCCGAAGCAAATTGGTTCAAGACGTTAGGCAGGTCATCTCTTTTGCCAAAGACCATCGGGCAGAAGGAATAGTCGTTGGCATCCCTTATATGGTCGATGGCGGAACCGGCGCCTCCGCCAAACTAGCCCAAGGCTTCATCCGCGCCCTGAAGAAAGAAACGGACATAGCTATCTACCAGATGGACGAGCGGTTCACAAGCGTCGAAGCTGAAGGGCTGCTGCGTGAATCTGGAGTCCAGCCCTCCAGAGACCGAGCATCGGTAGATGAGACGGCTGCGATGTTGATACTCCAGCGGTATTTGACTTGAACGCAGGACCAACCGGCCTGAATGGGAAGCCTTGATTTTGATCTGCCCGCATCCAGGATTGCCCTAAAGGCGAGGTATAAATTATTAGTTCGTGTGCCGATCCGTTGGGTTGTTTAGGAAATAGGACGATCGAATGACGCACATGGTGCTCGATTTGGTCACCGGTTTATTCTCCATTGACTACGCTCCTGCCGCGTGCCTGGCCGCCAGGTATCCGAAGGTCATCGCGCCGCCAAGCTCACAGCCCGCTTGGTAACCTATCCCATAATAGTGGGCGCTGGTGCTGCCACACGCGTAGAGTCCGGGGATAGCGTGGCCTCGCAGGTGTATCACCTGGGCGGACTCGTTGGTCATGAGACCGCTCAAATTTGTGGCCGCAAGCTCCAACGGTAGGCCGTAATACGGCGGCTTGTTGAGCGGCCCCAAATTGGGGTTGGGCTCACGAGTAAGGTCGCCGCTCACTGAATTGGCGAATGGGAACTCGCCCCGGCCAAAGTCTAAATCTTTTCCTGTTGCCGCGAACCGGTTGAAGCGCTGGATAGTCTTCGTCAGACCCTCTCTGTTGACGCCCAATACCTGGGCCAGTCCCTTGATGGTTTGATTTTGAATCAGCCAATCGGGCGCTTTCTGGCGCGGTTGAATGCTGCCTAGTCCATATTTGTCCAAGTAGGTCTGATCGAAGACCATGAAACAAGGCACATTAGTGTAGCGGTGCTGCCGGACGTCGAAGTTGCGTAGTGTCGCGCCGACCTGTTGACCAACGGACTCGTCGGCGAAACGTTTGCCATCTAGGTTTACCAGTATGCTGTGAGGAAACCCAGATTCGTTGTTGGTGACACCTCGGTACAAAGGCGTTCCATAGTGGTCTTCCCCTGGGATGGTGTAGAGAAGGTCCTGCTGGAACGCCGGTTTGGAGCTGACTGCCGCGCCGATCTCTCCGGCAATCGTGATTGCATCACCATCCACACTGTGCGGGAGCAGTGACTCTGTTGCATGTAGTTCACTGAACCGCTTGGTCAGAGATTCGTTCCTGAGATTGGGACCAGTGGCGAGGATGACTCCTTTACGGGCCTTGATGTTGAACTCAATGCCGTCTCGCAGAACGGTAACTCCGGCGACTCGTCCGGCTTCTATGGAAAGTGACTGCACTGGTGTCTCAAGATGAAATGGGATTTCCCGGCTTAGCACTGCACTCATCAAGTGACCGCTCAGCCCAGCGCCAAAGGTCCGAATGTCATTTTGCGTACGTTCCCGTATCAACGCACGGTCCCAGTTCTGCGGCTGGGCCCGACCGCCCCAGCTGGTCACTTCATCAAGGGTGGTCCGATGTGTAACGGCAGGGGCAGACCTTAGAAGCCCATGCCATTCCCCTAGGGATTTTGACTCGAATGGCCTGACTTGCAAATTTCGGCCTTCGCTCATAGAACCACGGGCCATCCCTTGGAAATAATCAGGAAAGCCGGGAACCACGTAGAATGGAATTCCAACATCATCGCAGAAGAATCTTAGGGCCTCGGGCGATTTGTCGATGTAAGCCCGCAGGTTAGTCTCAATCTCATGCCCGGCGGCCAGATGATGAAGATACTCGTAAGCCTCTTCTTTGGAGTCTTGGATTCCCATGGCTTCGGCTAGGTGATTTCCGCCAACCCAAACAATTCCATAGGAATACGCAGTCCCTCCGCCGAACCTGTCCGACTTCTCTAGGATGACGGACTCGAGACCTTGCGCTTGGGCTGCCAGAGCCGCACAGCTTGCTCCCATACCTGATCCCACGCAAACGATATCTACCTCCATGTTGGGTCCGGGGCTTGGAATGGTCATCGCGAGACTCCTCTTCAGCAGGGAATTGGCATATCATACAGGAGCGCCCAGATACGATCTGTGACTTCAGGAGTCCGACATGGCCAATACCAACGGCAGAGCTGAAACTGTTGTCAAGAATGCCAACATCATGACCGTGGACACTAGCCAGCCCAGGGCCGAGTCTCTGGCCATTGCCCACGGAAGGTTCATAGGGGTCGGGAGTAACGACGATATCGAGGGATTGATCGGCCCGAGCACCAAGATTGTGGACCTGGGAGGCAAAACGGTGCTGCCTGGGTTCATAGACGGTCACATCCACGTGCTGAACAGCGGCGTGCGCCATGTGATGGCCGCCGACTGCGACGTTCCTACTCTTAAGCAAGTGCAAGCAGGTTTGAGGGAGCGGGCGGACAAAACGCCAGTTGGGGGATGGGTGCAGGGGTTCAAGTTCGACGACACAAAAACCGATAGGACCCCATCTAATGAAGGACGCCACCTCTATCGGGATGACTTGGACGCAGTAACCAAAGACCTCCCCATTCTGGTAGCCCATCGCGCGGGCCATGTGTTCTACATGAACACTGCCGGCCTGGAAGCCGCCGGATATAACGACGAGACCCCTGACCCGCCAGGGGGAAAGCTGGGCCGAGACCCAGACACTGGCCGCCTGAACGGTATGGTCTTCGAGCGGGCCATCGACCATGTCCGGTTCAACCTCATACCCATTGAGACGGAGGAAACACGACGCGAGGGACTCAGGACGATCTGCAACATGCTCAACCGGGTAGGCCTCACCAGTGTCCACGATGCGAGAGTGACGGCAGAGGAATTTCAGACCTATCAGGATGGCAAGGCTGCAGGAGAGTTGAGCCTCCGGGTTTACGCACTGATGTGGTATCCCCAGTTTCCAGCGCTACGCGATGCTGGTATCAAGTCTGGTCTGGGTGATGACATGCTCCGTATCGGTGGTATCAAGATGGTTGCTGATGGCGCCATCGCCACTCGGACCGCATACTTGTCCCAACCCTACGAAGGTTCCATGTGCGACCACGGTATCCTGGCCATGGAGCAGGACGAGATCGAACAGCAAGTGATGGACATGCATCGGGCCGGGTTCCAGGTTTGCATCCACGCAAACGGTGACCTGACCATTGACATGGTGCTGTCCGCCTACGAGAAAGCCCAGAAAGCCCACCCGCGGTCCGACACCCGGCACAGAATCGAGCATTGCACTCTGGTCAACCCAGAGCTGTTGGCCCGGATGAAGGCTATGGGAGTGGTCGCGACACCGTTTTGCACCTACGTCTATCATCACGGCGAGAAGATGCGTTACTACGGTGAGCAGCGGCTTGAATGGATGTTCGCCCAGCGGTCGTTCATCGACTCTGGGGTGGTCTCCACCGGGGCCACCGACTACCCGCCTGGCCCCTTCGAGCCGCTCTTGGGGATCCAGAGTTGTGTGACCCGTACCGACAGCACGGGCAAAGAGTGGGGCATCAACCAGAGGGTGTCCATCGAGGAAGCTCTGCGGCTGTATACGTTGAATGGCGCCTACGCTTCATTCGAGGAGAACATCAAGGGTTCTATCGAAATAGGAAAGCTGGCTGACCTTGTGGTATTAGGCAGTGACCCCACACGAATCGACCCGATGGGAATCAAAGACATCGAAGTGGAACGAACCATCGTAGGTGGAGAGACCGTTTACGGAGGCTAGAGGTACACCCTTTCGAAGTTGTCGGAAATTAGGGACATCTGGTCTACGTCCCAATCGAAGGACAGCACCACCGACCGGTCGGATGTAGCCTCCAGAAGACGTTTTCCGTCCTGAGCGACCACGCTTTCCGCCAGACTGTAGTCGAGTTCGCCTTCTTCATGGCCGGAGCGGTTGCAGACCATCATGGGCAGTCCTGTGTCGGCCGAGCGCGCTTCCCACTCGCCGTCAGGTCCGCAGTGGCCGGGGCCCCAGGAAACGGGAGAGACCAGCAGCTGAGCGCCCTTGTCCTTGAAGACTTGCGCGACCTCGTTCTTGTACGCGTCGGCGCAGATCAGGATGCCGGTCTTTATGCCGTCGCATTCGATCGGGTCAATCTTCCAGCCGCTGGTGGACCACGACTCAGCCCCACCAAGAGCCTTTACCTTGCGGTGCTTGCCGATGATTTGGCCGTTGGAGTTAATCACGAACACCGTGTTATACATCTTGTCGGTGGCCGGGTCGCGCTCAGGATGGGACAAGAAGACCGTTAGACCATGCTGTTTGACCAGCCCGAGGAAGCTATCCATCCAGAGGTCTGGCTGAGGCAGGATCCAGTCGGTCCCGATGGTCTTCATGAACAGGTAGCCTGGGATGCACAACTCCGGCGTGACCACCCACTGCGCCCCCTGCTCGGCAGCGGTCTTGACGCCCCGCTCAACCAACTTTCGGTTGTGGTCGATATCGTTGGTTATTGGGGCTAGATGGAGGAACGAAATGCGTAGCTTGTTCATCTTCGTGGGATTATAGCATCCAGAGTTGAGAGCACTCTTCGGCCTTGACTGCCTGGTGTCGTGACTTCAGAATGAATAGCGCGACGTTCTCCGAGGTTGCGCACC
>JAKUNK010000035.1:0-28072 GCA_022451945.1 Dehalococcoidia bacterium | reverse complement strand
CGCCCAGATGGCAGACGTTGATGGCGCCGATTTCGACGGAAAACGCGACGTTTCTTTCCTCTTGAGGTTGTCCATCTGCCAAAGGCGTCATTACGCCCCGTACAGTTACCCCGTTGTACTCGTACTCACCAGGATTGCTGAACACTTTTGGATCGCCTTCGATGCTCTCGGCGTTGTTGTGATTGGGATGGGTATTGCTCACAGTCACCACTGACGCCGGGCGGTTATCAATCCTCAGTCCGACTGACGTCGGATAAGGGTCAGTTACCACTACCATATCAGCGTCGTGCAGGCGGAAGCAGGAATGTCCCAGCCAGGTTATATCCATGTATCATCATCTCGTTCTTGTGTCAGATTAAAGAGGCCCCAAGCGGCCGGCATGGATATGGCTGCGATGTACAGCTTGATCATGTCTCCTGCGATGAAGGGGTAAAGCCCGTATTCCATCACTTTGTTATCGGGAACGAAGAAAGAGAGTTGAATCAGTCCTGGTACGTACAAGACCACATTGCCGGCCAACATAGCAACCATTATCCAGGACTTGGTATCCCAACCACGCTCGCAGAGAAAACCGACCACGAAAGCAGCTGGTATGAAGCCAACTATGTAACCTCCGGAGGCTAGATTCCACAAGAAGCCTGACGATCCGGAAGTGATTCCGAGGATGTAGCCGCTCGACCCTGCCTGCCAATGGAAAACGGCATCGCTGCCACCGGCGAAGATGTTAAATTGGCTGCCGCCGACCGCATAGAGGACCATTGCGGCGGCGCCGCGGCGGCTGCCCAGAGTCGCTCCTGCCAAGAGCACGGCCAATGTTTGGCCAGTGATGGGCACAGGGGTAAATGGCAGATGTACTGAGATGCGGGCAGCAGCAGCGGTTATCAGGGTGAAGAGGATTATCAGGGTTACATCCCGAGAGATGCGGGAATAGTAGCCGTCTACCGGGATTACAACATCGATTATGGACCGAGTTCCAGTCTGAGCAACCACGTCTATCCCCACCCACCTGTTCAAACTAATTAAACCCCGGAATATGTCCGGTTAAGCTCTGGCTGAGTATAATTGGATAGGTGCGACGGGTCAACGTTTGACACTGCCCAGAAAGCTATGTTAACTTCCGAAAATAGCCTCCCTAGCCTCAAATCGAAGGGTATAAGCAGTGCTGACGGGACCGATGCTCAGCGATCGACCAGCAACAGTACTTAACGTCCTACTCGACGAATACCTCAAATCCGATACTCCGGTAGCGTCGGATGAGATTGCTCGTAGCCTCGGTCAATAGATAAGCTCTGCCACTGTCCGCAATACCAAGGTGCGGCTTCAAGGAGAACCTGGTTATCGTCACTGTACCGAAAGCCCAGGTCCCACCATTGCAACAGATCCAACTGGCCTTTCTTCATGAGTCAGGTGGTCTATGGCATTCAAGGCGACTCCACTGATTGATCACCTATGTCTCTCACCAACCAACAGATAGCTGAACTTTTGGAGAACATGGGCTCCCTTCTGGAGATGAAGGGGGACACCGTATTCAAGATTCGCGCCTACCAGCGGGCCGCTCGTACCATCGAGCACCTGCCCGTACCCCTGGCTGAATCCATAGATAGTGGCGAAGACATCACCAAAATTCCAGGTATCGGCAAAGCGATTAGCGAAAAGATAGCCGAGTTTATTGGCACGGGCAAGGTAGCTGCCTTCCAAAAACTACTGGGAGAGTTGCCGCCAGGTGTGCTTGACCTGAAGAACATTCCAGGCATAGGCCCTAAGACAGCGATGGCCATCGGTCAAGAACTGTGCATCAGTACGGTGGAAGGGGTTGCCGAGGCCGCTGCAGACGGACGCCTAGCGTCGCTGCCACGGATGGGACAGAAAGCCGCTGATGGTATCCTGAGACACATCCAAGCCTTCCAGGCCATGGGCAGCCGCACGCCCATCGGCCAGGCGTTGCCAGTGGCTGAAGAGATTATAGCGGCACTGCGGGAACAATGTCCGGACATCGGTCTTCTATTTCCGGCCGGTAGTCTAAGGCGCTGGGAAGAGACGATTGGCGATATAGACTTAATCGGCACTGCGCCTGACCCGGAATCGGTCGGCGACGTTCTCGTCAGACTACCTATGGTCAAAGACGTGCTTGTCCATGGCCCTAAGAAGACGAGCGTGATTGTTGACTCTGGGATGCAGATAGACCTGCGTATGGGCGAGCCCGGGTCGTTTGGGGCCTTGCTCCAGTATTTTACTGGTAGTCAACAGCACAACGTCCGACTTCGCGACTACGCTAATCGCCAAGGCCTTTCGCTGAACGAGTACGGCATAACTAATATTGAAACAGGACAGATTGAAGAGTTCCGCGACGAAGAGAGTTTCTACGCACGGCTCGGCTTACCCTGGATGGCTCCTGAACTCCGCACCGGGTTATATGAAGTAGATGCTGGTCTCGAATCTCGTCTGCCCCGGTTGGTCGAGGAATCGGACCTGAACGGCGATCTGCATCTTCACAGCGAATGGAGCGACGGTAACGACCCCATGGAAATGATGGTCGAAGCTGCAACAGCTCAGGGCTACGGATATATGGCCCTCACCGACCACTCGGCCGGCTTGGGTGTGGCAAACGGCCTCACCAGCGAACGGCTGGAGTCACAGATCAGATTGCTGAGAACCATGCAAGATAAGTACGACATCACCATCCTCTGTGGTTCGGAATGCGATATCCGGGCCTCTGGAGAGTTGGACTATCCCGACGAGATTCTGGCCCGATTAGATGTGGTGGTGGCTTCGGTCCACTCGGCAATGGGTCAAGACCAAGCAACCATGACCGCCCGGATGATCAAGGCTATGGAGCATCCGGCAGTCACCATCATCGGACATCTCACCACCCGGTTACTGGGCCAGCGGGAGCCAGTGGAGTTTGATTTGGAGGCCGTGCTTCAAACCGCTCGTGATACGGGAACAGCACTGGAGATAAACGCCTCTCCGGAGCGAATGGACCTGCGAGATACCCACGCCTACCGAGCCAGAGAATTGGGAGTGCCGCTGGTGATTAATACGGACTCCCACCACCACACCCATCTGGACAAGCGCCGCTTTGGCGTGGCGGTGGCCCGCCGGGCCTGGTGCCGGCCGGAAGACATCTTGAACACCATGTCCAGACAGGACTTCTTGGAGTTTGTCCAGACCCCCAAACCCCAGCGCATCGCCGTCTTTGACCGTCGACGAAATGACATGGCCTCTGCATGACTCAGCAGGTAAATGGGGAGCAGGCAGACGACTCGCCGCCGGTCATAGAGTCGTTTAAAGATACAGCTATCGTCCAGGCGATACCGGAAGCTCTTTTGCATCTACGAACTGCTCTTGCCGCCGGAGCTCCCTGGCAGAGAGCGATACTCGAAGCCATTGGACGCTGGACGATAGCCGAGGAAACTCTTGATGGCCGGGAATACCGGTACTTGCTCCAAGGCGAAGCATTTGACTGGCTATTGCTGGCGGAACGGCTCTGTGCAGACGTTGATGGAGCCATTCCAGCGGAAGAGAAAGAACGCTTCCTATTCAGCGGTCAGATACCCGGCGCCGTCGATGAAGAGCAGTTCCGCGATTACTTAGGTCCCAGCAAGTTCCGTGCTTATATGAACTTCCGTTATGGCGTCGTCTTGGAGGAGACGTTGCAGTTGGTCGCCGAAGAGGAGGTCCGAAAACTGCATATGTCCCGCAGCTATTCTGATAATGACGAACTGATAGATGAAGCTTACGTTCATCTTTACCAGAAGTCTCGTCCCGAACTTCTTAAGACATTTCAGAAAGAAACCAAGATGGACCGCCGCCGTAACCTGACCCTCTCCGACCTCAAAGAGTTCACCTACTGGCTCCACAAACGCCGCATCAACCTCTGGGATCCGGCTCGGGTTGCCAGTGACACCACAAAAGCCATTAGACAGCTGGACCTGTTGCAACGTGGATATCATCATACCGATTCCCCAAAACAATAAGGTCCTAAAATTCTATGCATATCCACGTTCACCCTCAAACCCCAGTAAATCGCTATAAAAGGTGATTTTTGCTTTTTAGGAATGGAGGAGCACGGGTCAGTTTCGATTCATTACAGCTCGCTTCAATGGACGGTCAACAACGGCGAATGATATATTTGCTAGAGTTCGTTTGAGGCAAACTCCCCTCGGCCATCAAATTTCACGGAGAAACATCCCGGCAATGACTTCCGCCCAGATGCCTAGCGCCTACAACGCCGCCGACGTTGAACAACGTATCTACAAAGAGTGGCAATCCAAAGGCTACTTCAACGCCAAGATTGAGAAGGGTAAAGAGCCCTACGTGATCATCATGCCCCCGCCCAACGTCACGGGGGAGCTGCATTTGGGCCATGCCCTAGAAAAGGCGATAGAAGATGCCCTGGTTCGCTGGCGACGGATGAGCGGAGTACCGACTCTTTGGCTGCCGGGCACTGATCACGCGGGTATCGCCACCCAGTGGGCGGTGGAGCGCCGACTAGCCTCTGACGGAACCAGCCGCCACGATCTGGGCCGAGACACCTTCGTCGAGACGGTCTGGGAGCACGTCCGCAAATTTGGTGGCATCATCCACGAACAATCCCGCCGGTTAGGTATATCCGCCGATTGGGAACGCCATCGTTTCACCTTGGATCCAGGCCCCTCCAAGGCAGTGCGCACCACCTTCGTTAACCTATATAAGAAAGACCGCATATACCGCCACGAGCGAATCATCAATTGGTGCACTCGCTGCGCTACGGCCTTAAGTGACCTGGAAGTTGATTACCAGGACGTTGACGGTCACCTATATCACCTTCGCTATCCTTTAGAAGACGCCCCTGGGTCTTTCATAACCGTGGCTACGACCAGGCCTGAGACCATGCTGGGCGATACCGGAGTAGCTGTTCACCCGGAGGACGATAGGTACGCCAACATCATTGGCAAGAATGCCGTACTACCCATCATGGAACGACCTATCCCGGTTGTTGGTGACGAGGCGATTGACCGGGAGTTCGGAACAGGGGCGTTGAAGGTCACTCCTGCTCATGACCCCATAGATTTCGAGATTGGCGAGCGTCACGGCCTGGAAGTCTTCAATGTTATTGGGTTAGACGGTAACCTTACTGCCGCCGGCGGGAAGTATGAGGGAGTCGAACGCACCGAAGCACGCCAGAAAGTAGTTGAAGAGCTTGACCAACTGGGTTTCTTAGAGAAAGTAGAGGACCACCGTCACTCAGTTGGACATTGTCAACGTTGCAGCTCTGTGGTCGAGCCTCTGGTCAGCCTCCAGTGGTTCGTCAACCTCGGTGGTCCGGACCAACCAGATAGCATTGCCGGCAAGGCCCATGCTGCCGTGGCGGACGGAGATATCAGGATCGTTCCCGAGCGGTTCCGACGTGTCTATCTCAATTGGCTGGAGAATATCCGTGACTGGTGCATTAGCCGCCAGCTCTGGTGGGGGCACCGCATACCAGTCTGGTATTGCGCATCTTGTCAGTACATGACGGTGACTGTTGATGATCCTGATGAGTGCGAGAGTTGCGGTAGCAAAGAGATCGAACAGGACGCCGACGTTCTGGACACCTGGTTCAGTTCTGGGCTCTGGCCTCATTCGACTTTGGGGTGGCCTGAAGAAACTGACGATTTGAACTATTTCTATCCAACGGCCGTGTTGGAAACGGGTTACGACATCCTGTTCTTTTGGGTTGCCCGGATGATTATGATGGGCATCGAGAACACCAACCAAGTCCCATTCCGCACCGTGTTCCTTCATGGTTTGATACGGGATGCCACCGGCGCTAAGATGAGCAAGACACGGGGCAATACCATGGACCCTTTGGAGCTTATTGACCAATACGGCACGGACGCCCTGCGCTTTGCTCTCACCACCGGTACCGCGCCAGGCAACGACCTGCGTTTTGGCGAGAACCGTTTGGAAGCAGCACGCAACTTTGCCAACAAGGTCTGGAATGCCTCCAGGTTCGTTATCTCCGGTCTGGAAGGCGAATCCGGCCTTGAAGGCTGGCACGACCTGCCCAAAATCGAACATCGTGAGGATCGTTGGATCGTCAGCCGACTTGATCGGGTAACAACCGAGGTCAACGAATCTCTGCGCGATTTCGAGCTAGGTGACGCTCAGCAAAAGCTCTATGACTTCTTCTGGAACGATTACTGCGATTGGTACATCGAAATGGCCAAGCTCCGGCTCCGGTCTGCCGATGGCCCGTCGCCGCTTCCTACCTTGGCCCACGTTCTCGAACGCACGCTGAGGCTGCTGCATCCCTTTATGCCCTTCATTACCGAAGAGGTCTGGCAGAATCTGTGCTCCAAACTTCCTCAGGAAGGCGCCAACGTCGAATCGATCATGGTTGCAGAATACCCCAGCGCCGATGCTCCCCGACATGACGCCTCAGCTGAGGTAGAGATTGGCTTGGTCATGTTGGCCATCCGGGCCGTTCGGAACACCCGATCCCAACTGCGTATCCCAGCTGGGCAACGCCTCGAAGCTCAGATCGAGGTCAACGGTATGCAAGGCCCCATCGAAGAAGAGGCAGAGGTCATTCGCGCCCTTTCAAAGGTTGAGCCGCTACACATTGTTAATGGCGATTCCAAAGACGCGGACCTACCCAGGGGTGTCACTCTAGTGGTAAACCCGTTGATTATTCACCTGCCGTTGGAAGGCGTCGTTGACCTGTCCGTTGAAGAAGCGCGTCTGCGCTCAGAACTAGACGACTGCCTCAAGAACATGGACCGGGTGGAAAAACTAGTTTCCAATTCCAATTTCTTGGAGAAAGCCAAGCCTGAGGTCGTGGAGACCGAACATGCCCGTCTTCAGGACCTGAAAGAACGCCAGCAACACCTGAATGAGATTTTGGAACAGTTGGCCGGTTAGGACTATCAACTTCCTCATGACTAAACGCCTAGGAATAATCGGCCATCCCATTGGCCATTCCATATCGCCAATCTTCCAGCAGGCGGCGTTGGATCACATAGGCATCGACGCTACCTATGAGAAATGGGAAGTCACGCCTGAAAGCGTGAGGGATTTCGTTAACAGTCTGCGCGCTCCAGACACGTTGGGCATCAATATCACCTTACCTCATAAGCAAGCGGTGATCCCATTCTTGGATGAAGTTGACGAATGGGCGACCTCAGCGGGCGCTGTGAACACCATCGTCAACCACGATGGGCGACTGAGCGGGCACAACACCGATGGTCCTGGGTTCCTGCAGGCTTTATTGGTTGAGACCGGCTACGACCCCAAAGGCACTCGTGCCTTGATATTGGGCGCCGGAGGCGCTGCCCGAGGCATTCTGCTGGCTCTGATTAGGGGTGGAGTAGATTCGCTGGTTATCGCAAATCGGACATTGGAGCGGGCGGAAAACCTGGCACAACTGTCCCAGGACAACGGAGTTGGTTCGGAAGCCATTTCTCTTTCGGGAGATGCCTTGACTGAATCCGCTGCGTCCGCAGACCTGATCGTAAACTGTACAAGCATGGGTATGTCCCACGGGCCGGCCGAGCATGGCTCTCCTTTATCTGCAGCCCAGATTCCGGCTACGGCCATCGTAAATGACGTGGTGTATACTCCGATTCTGACTCCCATACTCAAAGAAACTGCCGAAGCAGGGGCTATTGCTCTAGGTGGGCTTCACATGCTGATCTACCAAGGGGCCCTGTCCTTCAAGATGTGGACAGGCCAGGACCCTCCTGTAGACGTGATGCTGGAAGCAGCGACCCGTGAAATGGTTTCCCGGGGCGCCTAGGCAGAACGCCTCCACAGGAATTCCATGGTAAGATTTTTCACCGCAGGTGAGTCCCACGGACAGGGCTTAGTCATAATATTGGAAGGCGTCCCCGCAGGACTGCCTATCAGCGAAGATTATATTGGCGTGCATCTGGCCCGACGGCAGAAAGGCTACGGCAGGGGCGGGCGAATGCTTATTGAGCAAGACCGGGCTAAAATCATCTCCGGAGTACGCCACGGCCAGACCCTCGGCAGCCCTATCGGCATGACCTTAGAGAACAAAGACTGGGCGAACTGGGGAGAGGCGATGGCAGTCGATCCACTGACAAGCCCGCCCCAGAGCCCCCGCACGCGGCGTATCACGCGCATCAGGCCAGGCCATGCAGACCTGCCTGGGGCTATGAAATACGGCTTTGACGACGTGCGCAATGTGCTAGAGCGCTCCAGCGCCCGCGAGACTGCAGGGCGGGTGGCCGCTGGAGCCATCGCGATTAAGCTGCTGGAAGAATTCGGCATCCGGGTACATAGCCACGTGATATCCATCGGTTCTATCAACGCCAAGATTCCAGAAAGTATTGACTGGGAATCTGTGGAGGAATCCCCTGTGCGCTGCGCCGACCCTGATGCTGCGCTGAAGATGGCCGCCGAGATAGACGCCACTAAAGAGGCAGGTGATACCGTCGGCGGCACCTGCGAGATCATCGTGGAGAACGTACCTATTGGCTTGGGATCCCACGTAAGTTGGGACCGGAAGATAGACGCTCTGGTAGCCCAGGCGCTGATGTCCATCAACGCGGTGAAAGCAGTATCCATTGGCCCAGGCTGGGAAGTATCCAGTCAACGTGGCTCACAGGTGCAAGACGTCATACAGCCGGTGACTGACATGGACCGGCCCTGGCAGCGGAACACTAATAAGCTAGGCGGGACGGAAGGCGGCATGACCAATGGGATGCCATTAGTCGCGCGGTTCGGCATAAAACCCATTCCCACCATGGTCACTCCTCTGCCATCGGTGGACTTAGACACGGGCGAAGAGGTGCTCTCTCATTTTGAGCGTTCCGACGTCTGTCAGGCGCCTCCGGCCTGCGTAGTCGGAGAAGCGATGGTTGCCCTGGTTGTTGCTGATGCTTTCATGGAGAAGTTCGGCGGCGATTCTGTGCCGGAAACTAGGCGCAACTTCGAGGGTTACGTCAAAACTGTGGGACCCCGCAAGGTTTACCAGTAGACCCGCTCCCTGGTTAATCATGGTTTGGCGGAGAGGTGAACTTTGGCAGATGGCCAATATACCGGTGCCGGTAACGGACCACTTTAACTCCGGTCTGCGCGGCCCGGGAGCCCTTGGAGTCATGCTCAGACTCTGCATCATCAGGTACACTTTCACCAATTTTAAGAAATCTGGCCATCCCGGCAGATCCGAATTGGCCGGTAGCAATGTCTCTAGCAAGGAACGGGTATGAAATTTGGAGTCGGCATCGTTCCACATAACTTGGACGAAACAGCGGTCAGCGCCAAGCTGGCAGAGGATCAGGGGTTCGATTACATTGGGATACCGGACTCACAATCGCTCTGGCGTGAGCTGTACCTGAGCCTAAGTGTAGTAGCTAATGCGACCAGCAAAGTCCGGATCGGCCCAACGGTTACAAATGCCCTGACGCGTCACCCCGCTGTGACTGCTTCGGCCATCGCCACCCTGAACGAGATATCAAGTGGGCGCGCTTTCTTGGGCGTTGGCAGCGGCGATAGCGCCGTCCTGAACCTGGGCTTGCGTCCGGCAAAAATGGCCGATATGCGGGAATATATTCAGGCGGTACGCACCATACTTTTAGGTCAGCCTTACGACTACAGAGGACGTCCCATTCATGTCCAATGGTCGGAGAATCCAGTACCCATCGTGATGTCGGCTGAAGGGCCCGAAACCCTGGTTATGGCCGGAGAGATCGCCGATGCCGTTATCGTTCACTCAGGACTAACGAAGGACGTCTTGGCCGATACTGTCGCCAGGATCAGGGAAGGAGAGGAATCTGGCGGTCGGCCGGAAGGCTCAGCCGAGATTTGGGCTTTCGCCAAGTGCAATATATCCGATGATCATGAAGAGGCCATCGACGAAATCAAGATGGCTCTGGCTGCGTCGGGTCATCATGCATTTCGGTTCACTCTAGAGGGTAAGAATGTGCCTGAAGAGCTTGAGGAGGCTGTTATGGCACTCCAAGGCGAGTATGTTCCTGCGGAGCATGAGCAGTTGGGCGAAACCCGTAATGCGGCTCTCAGCGATGAATTGGGCCTAACCGATTTCCTCGCCGACCGCTTCGCCGTGGCAGGCACGCCAGACGAGTGCTTAGAGAAGGTGCGTGTCATCCAGGATGCCGGGGTGGATAACTTAATTATCTTGGCTATAAGCTCCGATTCAGACAACATTATTCGACGCTTTGGCCAAGAGGTGATTGCCCGCTTGTAGCGACATATCAGCCTGGTCACGCCCGAGGAATTCGTGGACTATAGCGGGTTTGTATCTGATTTGGGTTGACTTGGCGACGTTATGCGCTAAACTAGTGTTAGCCAAATCAAGGACTATTCGGAGGAACCAAATGGAAGGGAAGTTCCAGATAGAGATTACCTACTGCGTAAGTTGACAGCACCACGCTGTCGCCACGTGGATGGCGAATGAATTTTTCCGGCACTATGGCCCAGATGCTGCCATCGCTATTTCTCCCCGCGGCCAAGGCATCATGGAAGTATTCTTCAATGGCGAGCGGATATTCGACAAGAAAGGCGAAGGCAATATCTACCCCGACCTGGCACGGGTTAGGGAAATGCGCAAGGTTATCGATGCCAAGCTCGAAAACCTCGAGCCAGCTCCTGCTGACGACTAGGCTTCCTTTCAAGAGCAGCGGACACAAAAAGCTCTCCCGATCGGGAGGGCTTTTTTCTTGCTACGGGAATTAGGCTTACTTTAAAGGATGTCATTCTAAGGAGCACTGTAGTCTGACTAAAAATCTTCGAAACCCGGTCTTGCCAGATCTTCCGCTTTGGTCAGGATGGCCGCACGCTTCCGAGTCGCTATTGAAAGGGTCACGGTTCTGTAGGATAAGCCTCAGAGAATGGTCTGTACCTTGTTCCAGATTTCCTGGCTTAGTTCCTTCGGCGCGCGCTGGCCGTCCAGCACCAGCCATCCGTCAGGGTCGGCTGCGGCCAATGCGACATATCCCTGGCGAATCTTGCGGTGAAACTCCACGGGGGCGTCATCGAAATTATCTGCGCTGCTATTCTTACGGGCTAAGGCTGTTTCTACTGGCAAGTCCAGAAGCACAGTCAAGTCGGGCTCCAGGCCTCCAGTAGCCTCACGGTTCAGACGTTCGATTAATTCGTGGTCTAGACCTCGGCCATATCCTTGATAGGTCATGGTAGAGCTTGTAAACCGGTCGGCTATGACCACCCCGCCGTCGTCCAAGAAAGGCCGAATCACTTTATCTACTAGTTGGGCGCGGGCGGCTTCGAAGAGCATCAATTCACTTATGGGGAGCATGGGCTCGCCTGATTTTAGCAGCCGCCGCAGAGCTTGGCCTAGGGATGTGCCGCCTGGTTCGTGGGTGCGGAGTACTTTGATATTGCTACGGCGCAGACGGCGCGACAACACATGGGCCTGTGTGCTTTTGCCTGAACCGTCGCCACCTTCGAATACGATAAAGCAGGCCATATTACTTCTGTGTCCGGTGCTGCGTTAGACTCTGTAAAAGAGAACGGCTCGCTCTGGCTCCCGGCCTTGGCTGACTGACGCCACGTTATACCGCTGACCGAGCAGGTGTTGCAGCCGCCTGATATAAGATCGCTGAGGGGCCAAATGGACGGTCTGCTCGCCCGACAAGACCCGATTGGCGGCCTGTTCAGCCTCGCCCATCGCCTTTTCCATGGCGGGAGAGCTGTTACCACCGGTGAAGGGTGGACCGTTATCGTCATTACCTAAGTCGGGTATGAATCCATCGACCTGGCCGTTACCGCCGCCGTGCCACTCTTTGATCACCGTACCTAGGAATTCCTCAAGTTGCGGCATGGTGTTCTTACGAAGAACACAGACCGGAGTGCCACTGGATTCAGCTATGCGCACCAACTGGGAGCCCCGGCGGTAGTGGGTCTTGGTGGTAAGCACTAAGTCGGCCCTACGCAGTTCGTTGACGATTTGCACCGGAATACCCGATTCGGTAGCGGCAACTTCTAGTTTGTCCCGGCCTACACCAAACAGAAACACTCTAACTTCAGACTCTTTAATGACAGACTCGGGCTCCCTGAGCGGAGTAGTCGTGCCCATGGTAACCTGGGCCATCGTCGGGCCTCGGGAATGTTGCTCCTGTGGCGCTCGGGTTCCTTGACGGTTCCCTCGACGGTTGTCGGGTTGCCAGGAACCGGGTTGGGCCTCACTGACCCTGGTTTCTTCTTGGGTTCGAAGCACTTCTCCATCTTCACTCAATGAGCGAATTTCAGGTGCTATGGGGAAGCCCCGCAGCCATTGGTCAACAACCTGAGCCACATCGTTATGGACGGCCAGCCGGTCCCATCCCTGAATCTCAACTACAACATCGAAGGTCGGCGGCCCTTTCCGTTCCAGTACGCTCTTCTGGGTTCCGCGATAGCGTGCTTCTTGGTCACCCAGTGTCACAGTTTGGATACCCCCGACCAAATCTGAGAGCGTGGGGTTCATAATCAAGTTGTCCAGAGTGTTGCCGTGAGCAGTAGCAATCAACTGCACGCCCCGTTCGGCGATGGTGCGAGCGGCGGAGGCCTCCTGTTCGGTGCCCATCTCGTCGATGACTATGGTTTCCGGCATATGGTTCTCGACAGCCTCAATCATCACGCCGTGCTGCCGTGACGGAGACGGGACTTGCATGCGCCTGGAGCGTCCGATGGCCGAGTGAGGGACGTCACCATCCCCTGCGATCTCGTTGGAGGTATCGACGATTATCACTCGTTTCTTGGCCTCTTGGGATAACACCCGGGCCATCTCCCGCAGCATGGTTGTCTTGCCAACTCCAGGCCGGCCTAAGAGCAGGATGTTTTTTCCGGAGAAGGCCAGGTCCTCGATTATCTTGATGGTCCCGAAGACAGCACGGCCAACCCGACAAGTGATGCCGATAACCTGTCCTCGGCGGTTGCGGATAGCTGATATCCGGTGAAGTGTGCGCTCGATTCCGGCACGGTTGTCCTCGCCGAAATCACCGACTCGTTCGATGACATTTTCCAAGTCACCTGTGGTTACAGGCGATCGGTCTAAGTCGGAGTCTCCCGATACGAAACGGGCCTCAGGCAAACGTCCCAGATCTAGCACCACTTCCAGTAATTGATCCAGATCGTCGCGGGTCCGTAAGACATTTGCAACGCCAGGGGGAAGCACATTTAAGACCAAGTCTAGCTCCGCCTGCTCATGGTCACGCCCTTCTCCATGAATCTCTTCCTGCACCGTTGCCAATATCACGCCTCCACGTAGGAAAATTCGCGACTTCTAACCGGCACCGAGACCGTCTTGATTAACATAGTATAACGCCCAACTTCTTGTAGGCCTTGCCTCTTCAATAGTCCCGCCACATTTTGTTGGTAGTCCGGTACTATCCAGTTCTGAGTGTTACAGGAGATGTCCACCAGATACCGGGTTGAATCTGGGTAGTCGGGATGCCCTAGCGTTTGTCCGGCGGTGGCCTTGCTGAAAGATTCGCACATCCGCCAGCCAACTATCTTTCCATCTAATTTCAGGACTAACTCCTTCCTTCCAGTTTGTACGGGTTCTTGGGAATCCATCCACTCATCTATGGTCATGCCAATCCCACGGCGTACTTCCTGTGGAGTGGCCGCGTTATATAGCTGGAACAACCCTTGAAGGTCCGTCGGTGTCCGGTGCTCAACTGAAAATCCAGTAAGGCAGGTATTGGAAGGCGCTCCAGCGCCTGCGAGGTGGGCCTCTTTGAAATATGGAAAGAATCCGACCATTCTGGCTGTGTCTACCAATTCGCTGTCGCAGGGCACTCGCAAAAACACTCTTTCTGCACCACGGCAACCGGCGGAATAAACGGCCTGCTCTAGAAGTTCGAATCCTTGCTCAGAGTCCTTAAGGTGGAGCCGGTCGATTTCCCAGGAGCGAATTCCGCTGCGAACTCGGGCTGACGCCAGGCTGGACAGGCTGATGCCATCCCAATCTCCAACTGTCACTCGATTAGTTCCTCGGCCAAGTGATTGTGCCCAGAACGCGGAGTTTCGCAAAGGACGGCAGCGCACAATCAATTCGGTTGGTGCCGCCATATTAGTGTCACCTGGAGCGTCGACTAGCATGCACCGCAGGGCGTCACTTATCCGGAATGCGGTAATCATGAGGAGTCGTTCCCGTTTGCCAGGTCTAAGAAATAGCTGTGAAAACGGTAGTCGTTGGTTAGTTCGGGATGGAAGGACGTGGCCATCAAGTTACCCTGCTGCACAGCCACGGGTCGTTCGTCTTCCAGAGCGGATAGGACTTTTACTCCCTGCCCAACGCGGATGATGACGGGCGCGCGTATGAAGATAGCATGGTAAGGAGCTCCGCCGAGAGCATTCACATTTAGGTCCTGCTCGAAGCTGTCGACCTGGCGTCCGAAGGCATTACGCTGCACGCCAATGTCCATGACGTCAAGAGGAACGGGGTCTTGTTCGGTAATCTCCCGAGATAGCATAATCATGCCTGCGCAAGTGCCCCAGACGGCATGGCCTTGCGCGGCCATTTGAGCGATTGGCTCTCTCAGGTTGTAGATGGTCATCAGGCGGCTTAGGGTTGTGCTTTCGCCTCCTGGGATGATTAGCCCGTCCAGTGAATCTAGCTGTTCGGGTAGCCTGATTTCGCGTGCTGTAACGCCAAGCTTGCCGAGAACGGCTATGTGTTCGGCAAAGTCGCCTTGTATCGCTAGTACGCCTACTTCCAACTCGGCCTGCTAATCGTTCCTCTAAGATTTCCTGTCCGGCCCACGACGGGGCCGAATCTTATTCCTTCAACCGTTTTAGGGGTCTACTCACTCCGAGTGGCCAGCAATTCCTCATCAGGAATCGTCTTGGCGCTGATTCCGACCATGGGCTCACCCAGGTTCTTGGAGACCTCAGCGAGGATCTTAGCGTCCTGGTAGTGGGTTACCGATTGGACGATGGCGTGTGCCCGGCTGGCAGGGTCTCCAGACTTGAATATACCGGACCCAACAAAGACGCCATCAGCTCCCAGTTGCATCATGAGCGCGGCGTCGGCGGGAGTGGCCACGCCACCTGCGGCGAAGTTGACCACAGGCATGCGGCCCATTTCCTTGGTCTTCGTCAGGAGTTCCAGGCTGACTCGCATGTCTCTGGCCTCAACCACCAACTCGTCTTCGGGCATGTTCTCCAGCTTGCGAATGGCGTCCTGAACTGTGCGCATGTGGCGGACTGCTTCGACGACGTCCCCGGTACCTGCCTCGCCCTTTGTGCGAATCATGGCAGCGCCCTCGGATATTCGACGTAGAGCCTCTCCTAGGTTGCGGCAACCGCAGACGAAGGGCACTTTAAAATCGTGCTTCCAAACGTGGTGAGTCTCGTCGGCAGGAGTTAAAACCTCGGACTCATCGATGTAGTCGATGCCCAGGGATTCCAGTATCTGAGCTTCAACAAAATGGCCAATACGGACCTTGGCCATGACCGGTATGCTTACAGCGTCCATGATGTCGCAGATTATCTGCGGGTCGGTCATGCGGGCTACGCCGCCATCGGCGCGGATATCGGCGGGTACGCGTTCCAAGGCCATTACGGCCACTGCACCGGCCTCTGCAGCTATCTTTGCCTGCTCGGCGTTCACCACGTCCATGATGACCCCGCCTTTAAGCATTTGAGCGTGACCGGCCTTAACCGTATAAGTGCCTGTTAGTATCTCGACCATTTTTGCCGCCCTCCGAGTATCTGGGTATATACTGCTAGATTTATGCGAATCTCCTAGGAATTCGAGGGAAATTAGCCCTATTTGTGACTGCATTATACGCCTACGATATGTTGATTATCAATCGGGCTTCTAGGCCGCCTCAAGCTAACGTTAGGCGTGCGCATTTCACCCTCTGGCTATTGAAAACAGGTTGGAAACCGCCCGGAATGGAGATGCGAGTTAGGTACAAGGGATAAATTCTTCTTGACAGTGCATAGGCCCAGATTTGATAATGGATTCTACTGCCGAGGTAGCTCAGGTGGTAGAGCACGGCACTGAAAATGCCGGTGTCGACAGTTCGAGTCTGTCCCTCGGCACCATTAACAGCCTTGGTTTCGAATATCGGGGAACCAGCCGCAAACCGGGCAACCGGCAGATCGGCCGGGCAACATAGAGCGGAAGTGGCTCAGTGGTAGAGCACCTCCTTGCCAAGGAGGGGGTCGCGAGTTCAAATCTCGTCTTCCGCTCCAAATTTCTTAAGTCGATCCCTTCTCCATCGCACTTACGACGACCTCCTCATAAACGGTTGTCCCGCTTTTGCTGGGAAAACGGCCTCTTCTAGTTCAACATAATCTCTACGAGTTCTGCGGCAGGGACCACTGTACACGGGATTCGAGATAGTTCATTTTTTAGACCTAAGTAAAGAACGTTGGTAGTTCCGTGTCCAGACGATGAATGCTCGTAAGAGTGTGATACAAAAGTAAAAAGGCCATCAACGGCTCTCGATACAGGCTACCCGAGTTAGGCTTCGGGCCTCCGAATCTAGGGAGCAAAACCTACGTACTGTGCGAATCAGAGTTGGAATGATTGTATGCCGTAAAAATCAGAGAGATTTCCAATAAGGATAGGGTTCTACAGTTGTCGGTGAACTGCCTGGTGCTTGATTTTCCAACATTTTGACACCGCTTTGATGGGGAAAATGAGATTCAATCTGCCTTCAGTTCTAGTTTCTATAAAAGATGGCGTTATTGATTTGGGTTGGGGACATCCGTCATCACGGCTTCATCCAATTGAAGCCATTAGGACGGCATCTGAGATATTGTTGGCCTCAGATGACACTGCATCTCTTCAGTACGGTGCAACTCAAGGCTTTGGCCCTTTCCTAGAAAGTTTGGCTGGGTTTTTGACCAGGCAACCGGCATACGATATACCGGTTGACCCTCGCCACTTATTTCTCACTGCTGGCGCCTCCCAAGGGCTTGATCTGGCTTGCACTCTTTATGCACCAGCAGGATCCACAGTGGTAGTAGAAGAGCCGACTTACTTTGTGATTGAAAAGATTTTTCGTGACCGTAACTTGAACGTAGTAGGAGTGCCGATAGACGCGCAAGGAATGCGAGTTTCTGAGTTAGAGAACTTACTATTGGATGGGTTGAGACCTAATCTTGTATATATCATTCCAACTTTCCAGAACCCAACTGGCTTATGTTTATCCAATGATAGACGGACACAGCTAATCTCTTTAGCAAATAAGTTTGATTTCCACATACTCGCCGACGAGGTGTACCAGTTAATTTACTTTGAGGACTTACCTCCGAAGCCGCTTTTAGCATTCGATCAAGGAAACCGGGTTATATCATTCGGCTCATTCTCAAAAATATTGGCTCCGGGACTCAGGGCTGGTTGGATTCACGCTGCACCTGAAATAATAAAAAAATTCTCAGACGCAGCTATTACATTTAGCGGAGGAGGGTTCAATCATTACTCGTCCGCTCTGATTAGAGAGGTGATTGACCTAGGGTTACTTGATACGCACGTGTCGGTGCTGAGGCAAGAATACTCAGTTAGGTCCGAGGCGATGCACCAAGCCCTACAACTTTACTTCGGAAGGGAGATCGAATATATCCATCCAGCTGGTGGCTATTATTTTTGGCTAACTTTCCCGGAAGGGTTCGATTCGGATCGCCTGTTGGACTCAGCTGAAAAAGCCGGTGTTTCTTATAGACCGGGCAACGCATTTTCTGAATCTGGGAAATTTTCGAGACAAATCAGGCTCGCCTATACGTTGTTTGAGGTCGAGGAGTTGAAAGAAGGTATATCTCGCCTTTACGAAGCATACCGGACGCATTGTATTGAATAGATTCCGGATTTGAAGATTTTCATTCTGTTGGCTATTGCTCTCAAATTTGAACTGATGCGAATTAGGCTTAATGTAAATTTTTCTCTGTAAAGAAAGGTCTACGTTACTGGTTAGTAACATGTGGAAATTCGCGTAACCAGAGAGTAGTGTGGCCAAGACTAGGGGGTTAGTGCTCTGGATAATAATCCTGCATCTCATCGGAGGCAGGCTTGTTAATCTTCTGGCCACTCTGTGACGCGGGATTAGATGCTTCGCGACCTCCAACAGAACATTTGACCGCTTATTCAGCCGCCTATAAGCAACTTCAGGTGGCACTGTCCGCTCTTACAGCAGCGAGAGCGTGGAGATTCCGCCCACGATCATCGCTAGAGCTATCACCTTCAACACTAGGGTGTCCCGCTCCAACGGCTCATTCAGCAGTTTTATCTTTTCGATGCTGAATAAACTGCTTACCAAGAACACGAAGAATGGTCGAGTGGCGGCCAAAGCCGCCACCAAAGATATCGCCCCCAGGTCTGTCGCCCTTGTTAGCGAGATTGAAGCTACCGGCGCCATTAAGAAATCTGCGGCCAGCATCAAGGTCAAAGTGCGCCAATTACGCAGCACCACCAGCATTTCAAGAAACCCTTTTGGCTTGGCCAGGGCACCAAAGGCTACGGCCATCGCTGTTGCCCGGATGGCGTAGGTCATCCAGACGGTCAGCCCGTCGTCCAGAGCCGCCTTAGCGAATATGTGAGACAACGCCGTAAGCAAGCTGGCGATAATCAAGATGGGGAAAGCGCGGGAGAAACTAAAAGCGCCTGGCCCACCCGAGCGCCTGATCGAGATCACAAAAGCTCCGGCCACTATGACGATGATGGCCGCCCACTGGCCGGAAATCAGGCTTTCACCCAGCGTGAACACCGCCAATATTGCCACGAACACTGGGAAGGTGTGTACGACGGCCGACGCACGTGACGCCTCTTCCAGTTGGTACCCCCAGAAAACCATCGCTAGCCCGACACCCCAGGTTCCACCTGAAAGCGCCGCCCACCCCATGTTTAGGTTTGTTGCTTCATCAGGAACGCCGCCGGTGACAAAAAAGACAATCGCGGCCGGTATCAGCAGCGAGTAGGCGATGGACGCGTAATACACGCCCAGGTTGGGCAGGTGGTGGTCGATGAGCCGTTTTTCCAGTGTGGTAACGATGCCGAACAATGCGGCGCTGAGTAGGGCCAGTGAAATCCATTCCAAGGGTTAGGTCTTCCTTTGCCTCTGAACTGTTCCTGGCGGGATTCTAGGGAGACGGTGTTGAGCCGTCAACTGGGCCGTTGCCGCTTTAGGTCGATTGGTCTAGACTCCTTCCAATCGAACGCGAGAGGCTTGGAATGGCAGATCAGATCATCGCCAATATTGAACGGCTGAATCAATTGATGGACGAAAACGAGTGTTCTGCCGTAGTGGCACGATCGGGCAAAAACTTTACTTACCTGGCGGGCTTTGCCTATCCTGGAACCCTGGCCCGCCACCTAGATTTCCCAGATTCACCCAGAGGTGTATTGGTGGTCTGGCCTCGCCATGGCGACCCAGTCTTAGTGGCCAACGATATAGCCGCGCCCCTGGCTCGCCGGGACGGCTGGATAGAGAACGTTCAGGTATACGACGGCTACGCCGAGTCACCGTACGTGCGCACGGCTGATATCCTCAAGGATATCGGCCTTGGGAACGAAAAGATCGGCTTAGAGAAAGACTACCTGAGCGCACTGCAATGGGAGGAGATGGTTTCACAGCTCCCCAAGGCAAATCTGATGGATTGCAGCGAAATGATGGACCGTGTCCGTTGGATCAAAACTTCAGCGGAGGTAGAAATGCTGGAGAAGGGTGCGAACCTCTTGGATGAGGCCTACCTAGAGGTCTTTCCTACCGTCCGGCCTGGCGATACCGAACGAGAGGTTCATTCACGTATCATAGAGAGCTGCATACGACGGGGCGCCGGTTGGGCCCACGGCATCCTCAACACCAGCCGCAACGATGTGGCTTATGGTGGAGAAGGCGATATGGCCTTTGAGGCCGGTGACATTATCAGAAATGACTACGTTTCCTATCTCGATGGTTACCCGGGCCACCAGTCCCGAACGGTGGTGGTCGGCGAACCCAGTAGAGAGCTGGTTGGTACCTACAACATTCACAGGGACATCTACCGTGCAACCATCGATAATTGCCGTCCGGGAACCAGAGCATCGGACATCTATCACTTTGCTAGCAAGGCCTTCAATGATGCTGGAATCGAGGGGAAGATCAACATCGCTGGCCATGGTGTTGGCGCTTGGTGGCACCAGCAGGAGCCGTACATGGTTCCTGCTGGCAGGCACACCTTGGAGACGGGAATGGTGGTCGCTTTGGAACCTCACATCGGCCACTGGCATCTGCAAGACATGGTCTTAATCACAGATGGCACCCCCAAATTGATCTCCCCTTTGATCAATACCGACGAGATGTTGGTAGCGGGGTAGGCCAGATCGCGGCTGTACCCGCACCGAGATTGAGGCTATAATCCTTGCCAGCTTGGCCTGGTCAGGGGTGGTAAGCACATCCTGAGGACCGGCCTATGATTATCTGAGACTACAAGGGAGCTAGTCCATGCCGCAGCGCACTCTTTGGATGCACGGCGTCAATATGCAGGTCGAATATCCCAATCGATTGACCTCGGTTCGGGCCACCGGTCCCTTCGTCAGAATCGAGGGTGCCAGGGGACAAAATACCTGGCTCCACTTTCCATTGCCTACTCCGGCCGTTGTTGACGGCGTAAATATGCGCATCGAGGGCGCTTACGTCAGCTTCCGCACTCGAGACCACGCCACGGTCCACGAAGTTATCGTGTATGACGGAGAGTCACGTATCGCCGAGCATATGGACATGGATTTGCGCGGTGATCACTTGGAGCACAGGTTCGATGTTCCAGGCAATCCCGAGATTAATAAGGGGATTAACGTCACTTTAGGAGTGCGTTTTGACGATGCTGCCCCGGACGTACGGTCGATGCAGATCGAAGTGATCGGTGTAGGCTTGGAGTATTCGGGCGGCGACTAACTCACGGGAACCAAGCCTATCTAATGAACGGCCGGAGGAAGATAGCCATGTCGGCGACGCAGATCACTACACATCAGAACTTTATAGGCGGTCAGTGGGTCGACTCGGTGACCGGTCGTACTTACCAGGTCCACAACCCTGCCCGAACCGGCCAAGTGGTTGGCGAGTTTCAGACCTCCGGCGCCGAGGACGCACTGAAGGCCGTCGCCGCCGCCAAAGACGGCCTAGTTGTTTGGGCTAACACTCCTGCACCCGCTCGCTCTAATGTCATCTACAAGGCCTTGGAGATCTTGGGCCGCCGTGCTGACGAGATGGCCCAAACCATCACCATTGAAGAGGGCAAACCTATCGCCGACGCACATGGTGAGGTTAAACGGGCCATGAACATCATGGAGTACGCTGCGGGTGAGGGCCGCCGCATGTTTGGCTACACAACCCCTTCTGAACTGCCGAATACTGTGGCTTACACCGTCCGTCGCCCATTGGGTGTGGTTGGAATAATCACACCTTGGAACTTCCCATTGGCAATTCCCGCCTGGAAGATTGCTCCCGCGCTTATTTGCGGTAACGCCCTGGTCTTCAAACCGGCTTCTGCCACGCCACTCAGCGCGGTTAAATTGCTTGAGATATTTGAAGAGGCCGGTTTGCCTGATGGTGTGCTGAACCTGGTCACCGGGCCGGGCGGCCAGGTGGGCAACGCCTTGGTGGAGAGCCCCGATGTAAAAGGGATCTCGTTCACCGGTTCCACAGAGATTGGCACTGAGCTTTACTTCAACAGCGCCAAGAGACTAAAGAAGGTTCAAGCCGAGATGGGTGGTAAGAACGCCGTTATCGTCCTGGCAGACGCAGATATGGACAAAGCTATGGGCGGTATCGTGTCTGGGGCCTTCGGCTCCACCGGGCAACGGTGCACAGCCACCAGCCGAGTTATCGTGGAAGACCAGGTCTATGACCAGTTCATGGCCGAGCTTATAGACCGGACCAGCAAGCTGACCGTGGGCGACGGGATAGACCCTTCAAACGACGTTGCCCCCCTGTCCAGCCAGAACCAAAAAGACAAAGTCATGGAATATATCGGCATAGGCACCGAAGAAGGCGCGGACCTGGTATTTGGCGGACGTGCTTTGAGTGGAGGCGACTTCGATGAAGGTTACTACGTGGAACCCACCATCTTCGCTGGCGTGTCACCAGAAATGCGCATCGCCAAAGAGGAGATATTTGGACCAGTGTTGACGGTTTTCAAGGCCAAAGACCTTAAAGAGGCCATCGACATATCCAACTCGGTGGAGTTCGGACTGTCTTCCTCGGTTTACACCAAAGACATCACTAAGGCCTATGAATACATAAACACCGTGGAGACTGGCATGGTCCATGTGAATGCGCCCACCCTCGGTGGGGAAGTGCATCTACCCTTCGGCGGTCTCAATGCTTCGGGGGTAGGGCAACGGGAGCAGGGAACCGCGGCCGTTGATTTCTTCACCGAAATCATCACCGTCTATATAGATCACGCCGCTGAAGCTACAGAACGGGCTAAATTTATCTAGCGGGTTTTGGGATAGGAGTTCGTCTTGTGCCCATACTTAGATTGTCGAAAGACGGCTCTTCGCCAATCTAAGGTTTGAACTCGCGTCTACCTTACAGGGGCTCCCTGTGGGAAAACCCTCTGTCGGTTTCATGCCAGTAGTCGATTCGCTCTTCGCCGCCGATCCAGCACAGATATACCTCTCGACCGTTCCGGTGTGATGGGAAATCCACCAGGCCGCGGGACACGTCTCGAATGAGGATTCCCTTGTCTAGTATCTCTTCGACACCCTCCTCGATCTGGCGGGCTAGGTGCTCTGCGCTTACCTTCAGCTTATCGCCATCAGCGAGGTTGCCCGAAGCTCTCTCAAGGTCGGCGAATCGTTCTTGAATGGCGGTATATTCTTGTCGCAGCAGCTCCAGCTTCCGGAAAGTCTCAACCAGCCATGGTATTAAGGAGTTAGCCTCGTCTAATGTGAATTGGTCTGTTTCCATCTATACCGTTACTTTAGCCCATGTGCCGCTGATGCAAAATACTATCAGGCCACCCGCTTGAGTCATTTTTGGAAGGGCCGCCAGCACGGGAGTAATGGCGTACAATATCTGCCACTATACCTACCAAGGCAGATTTCATAATTGAACCAAACTCAGACCGACAAAAATCTTTTTCAACCAGGCGACCTCGCTCTGCTTATTGACCGCAAAGAAAGGCGCTACATGATTACTCTAACGGACGATGAGACTTACCACTGCCATCTGGGGCGGCTGACTCACAATGACATGATAGGGAGCAGTATCGGCGGCTGGTACCGGACTGATAAAGGTCACGTCTTGCTTGCAGTTCGTCCGACCATGGGCGATTTCGTCCGGCAGATGCCCCGCGGCCCTCAGATCATCTATCCCAAAGATCTGGGAAACATCGTCAACTTCGCGGACATATTTCCTGGTGCCAAGGTCATCGAGGGCGGCCTTGGTTCTGGTGCATTGACCTCGGCATTGCTTCGCGCGGTCGGTAGCACCGGCAAGGTCATCAACTACGAGATAGATGAATCGGTTCTGCCCAAGGCCATCCGGAATATCGAGCGCGTGACCCCGGACATCTCCAATCTGGAGATAAAGGTCGGTGACATCTACCAAGGCATTGGAGAACGCGATATTGATCGGGTAGTCTTGGATGTCCCTGAGCCTTGGCAAGCAGTTTCCGGCATCGGCGATGCGTTGGTGATGGGCGGGATATTGCTCAGTTTCGTGCCCACCATCATCCAAGTGCAACGACTCGTCCTGGCTCTGGAAGAGGACGGTCGGTTCCAGATGATTGAGTCGTTGGAAACCATGCTTCGGACATGGCATGTAACGGAACGGAGCGTGCGTCCTGACCATAGGATGATTGCCCACAGCGGCTTCCTGACGACAGCGGTGCGCTGTGAACCCAGACCGTCTGGCCATGTTAAAAAAGAAGTCGAGCCTTTGGCAGACGATTCGGCTGACGAGGTAGAATAAGACGAGTAGGAACCTACTCGGTAATTGGACTTTTGCCCTCGCCTAGAATCCCAGGTTCCGGGGACGCCCAGAAAACTTCGAATTCAGGTTCACCTTCCAGGGACCTACCGTCTGGTAATGACAAATGCTGGTCGGTCAGCAATGGGACCGGAAGATTCTCAACGAACGAAGCCGCCTCTTCCAATCGTTCCATTCCCCACAGCTTTGGAGAGCCGGTATTTTTCCCTTGGGAGAGTATCTTGAAGTCGCCCAATCCACCAGGTCGGGCCAAGTCTAGAATCCCCGCCCGGTTGGCCAGCATTTGTCGAGGAGAGAGCTTTTGACTGGCTAATCGTTGTTGTAGCATGTCCAGGCTGAGATTGGACAAGAACTTGTTCTGAGTGATCAACCCAAGCGTATCCAGACCAACTTTCTCTCCGGCTTTGCTAACCGATGTGAAGTCTACTTGGGCAGTGATGTCCTGATTCCCAATCATGGTCAGTGGAGCATCTGTTTGAACGTGCTGGTGATATGTAACCAAAGTCCCTCTAGCTCGGGCATCGAAGTCATATAGCTCATAGGCTGTGCGGCCATAGTCGATGGTCAATACGAAGCCCCGTTCTAACGCCGACGACAGGCTTTGAGCCCACTCGTCTAGGACGAGGTTAACCTCTGCTATTTGTCCCTCGACCATAGCCATACCTAGGTCCGTGAACCGTCCAGCTAAATCAGGCTCTGAAAGTTCGCCGGTAATCTCCACCAAATGATTGTCTTCCAGGCACACGTAGACCTCTTTCAGGCCGTCCCTTGTCATCACAATCTGATGTACTGGGAAGGCATCAAGGTATTCGTTTGATAAGATGCATCCTTCCAGCCCCTTAAAAGGCACTCCGTCGGCTAGTACTCGATAGGCGCTCGGGATTCCAGCCTCCAGGGTATTCGGTCTGCGGCGATCCAGGCATATGTAACGTAAGGCAGAGGCGAACCCCTTCGGCATGTCCTTGGCGTAAGTGGTGATATCTCGGCAGAGTAGCCCGTTTCCTGCTCCGAGTTCCAGCACTGTAAAAATTTCGGGCCGGCCTATCTCACGCCACATCTGGAATAGCTGAACTGCAAGGAGAGATCCGAAAGCTGGATGGACCGCCGGACTGGTGTAATAGTCGCCTTGGGCTCCTACCGGTTCCTGGCCCGAGTAATAGCCGCCCTGAGGCCAATAAAGGGCAATTTCTATGAACTCGGCAAAAGTTATCTTACCTCGTTCTCTGATGCGCCGTCTGACTTCAGATTCTGCACTCATAGGACGCAAGCTTAATTTGAGGGTGACGTGACGCAACAATTAGGGGCGCAACGGCCCCTAATGTTCTGTAGTGGCCTAAATGTGCCGGCCTAGGACCGCTCGTCAATGGACGTGTATTCCAGGTCCATCTCTCCGATGTACTCTGTCAACGGTCGGAGCAGGATATTGTCTTGGTACTGCTCAACGCATTGTAGCGTCCAACCAGGAATGCGTCCCAGTGCGAATATGGAGATGAACAGGTCGTCTGGGATACCCAGGAGGTAGTAGATGGAACCAGCGAAGAAGTCTACGTTGACGCAGATTCCTTTAGACCGATAGGGCTGCATGGTGTTCTCTTCCAGATGCTGTAAAATCTGGAACCACTCCGGGTGACCGCTTTTTTCGCCAAGGACCTTGGAGCGGTCGCGTAAGTGTCTAGCCCGAGGGTCTTCCGCGCGGTAGACTCGGTGTCCGAACCCCATGATGCGCTGACCGTTGTCCAGGAGGTTGCTTGCGTACTCGGCCGCATTTTCCGGGTTGCCAATGTCCAAGGCCATCTTCATGACCTCTTCGGCGGCCCCGCCATGTGCAGGGCCCTTGAGGGTGCCAACACCGGTGGTGACGGCGGAATGAAGATCCGAGATGGTTGAGGCGGTCACCCTGGCAGCGAAGGCCGACGCGTTGGGACCGTGCTCGGCGTGTAGGATGAAGTCCACGTCCAAAAGATTGGTGGTCTCTTGGTCGGGAAGTTCGTCAAATAGCATGTAGAGGAAGTTGCCGGCATGGTTAAGGTCTGGGTTGGGCGCCACCGGCTCCAAGCCATGCCTCAGGCGATGGTGGGCTGCAACTATGGTCGGTCCCATGGCGGTGAGGCGAATGCCCTTCCTGATGGTGGCTTCCACTGAGTTGTCATTCACTTCGGGGTCGAAGGCGCTTAGGGCGGAGATGCCTGTCCGGAGGGCGTCCATGGGATGGCTGGCCTTGACTACGTCCAGCACTTGGATGATGCCGTCCGGTATGATTCGGTTGGCTCGCAGCTCAGCGTCGAAGTCTGCCAACTCCTTCGTGTTGGGGAGTTTGCCGTAAAGCAGCAGATATACCACTTCTTCGAAGGTTGATTTCTCGGCCAAGTCATGGATGTTGTAGCCGCGGTAGAGCAGCTTACCTACTTCGCCATCTATGAAACTGGACTCGGTCGTGTCGAAATAGACATCCTTGAGTCCTTTGATGATCTCTGGGGGCATGGATCCACCTTCCTTCAGGGTATGCGGTCAAGGCTACCGGCGAAATCTCCGGAGAACCGATGGCGGGTTTACCCGGCGATAGAAAGATTGAGAGTGAGCAGCGGATTACATAGAATCTCACCCTCAAATCGTGCCTGATTCTAGCATCGCCCTATAGGGGTGTCAAGCTGAAATAAGCGTGACGAGAGTCTACGTACGGCCGTATGATTCGCCATTTCGGTGATGTGTCTAGGCCCATTTATGTCGGGTATATCAGGGTTCGACGATTAGGCTTCTTTGCGCTAGTATCCTCCAATCTATTCGGCATTGGAGGATACTATGCCTAACGCTTACGTGATGATTCATTTGGAAGTTATTAATCGAGAAGAATTTATATCTGGCTTCGCTTCAAAGATACCTGCGCTCCTTGCAGAGTTTGGCGGAAAAGCACTGATTTCTGGGCCTGATACGGAAGTCCACTTCCTTGAGAACCAAGTAACTGATAGGCAAGCCGATGTTCACGCGATATTTGAGTTTCCAGATAAAGAGTCAGCACTGGCTTGGCGCAACAGTGAAACATACAAGGCTATCTTGCCCCACAGGACGAACAACACATCTAACACTTACTTTGCAATCATAGGTGGGTAGGCTAGTTGGAACTACTTTCCAAGGGAATTGGCCTGTAAATTGGTCTGTGTTTTGCAAATCGGCAAAGAAGAAGGCCCGTAGATTTCGGTCTACGGGCCTTCTTCTCGCCTAAATACGTGGTGCCGAAAGTCAGAGTCGAACTGACACAGGGCCATATCGAAAAAACGGGCAGATGGTCCAGAACCTTCCTCGGGTGTCGCTCATCTATTCAAATCTCTAAGTCCAAGGCGCGCTGGGCGGCTGCTAGAAAATTCTTGGCGTCTTCGTTCTCCGGGTCAAAAACTAGGAGGTCCAGCGAGCCTTGCCGAACTGCGGTCCAGTCGTGTTGGTCTGCCGCGTCCTCTATCTGGTCCAGAATGCGGTCAATACGCCTTTGGAATCTCTCGCTGACCATGATGGAGGTATGTTAACGGCGGGGGAAAGAGGCGTCTACCGGGTTAGATGCCCAGAAAGGTTATGGCGCATCATGTCAACTGGACCGGCGTAGCCCAATGGGCGGTTGGATCCTATCCCCGGCCACTAGGCTACCTCAGCTAATTTCTGGACCCATGTTTCGTTTCCGGAAACGCTGATACTGGAAGGTAAAAAAGTAGGATATCGGGATATGGACTAGCCTTTGGTCCGTCGGGTTCTTCTTCGGGAACACCGAACTTAGTCTGGAACTTTGGACGGTGATTGCTGGGATTTCAGGGTTTGATGATTGAGGGGAGATTTGAAACGACTACGCTTACTCGTTCCGATAGTCGCACTTGTATTAGCCTTGTTTGCGGTTGGTTGTTCATCGGGGTCGTCCCAACTGGAACGGGCTGAGACGTGAGCATATAGTAAATCTGTTGACCCTATGACAGATTCAGTGATGCAGATTGTAGTGGCCGACGCAGTTTCAGGTGAAGGCAAATACGGCGACCCTTTGTGTGCGACCCTCTTGGTATGAGCCTCTAATGTAACCTTGACTTCTCCTTATGTAAGAAGTAATGTGTAGTAAAGGTTACATTAGGAGGAGCCATGAAAACAGAAAGCGCTGTGCCAGCAATTATTCTGGTTTGTAGTTTTGTGCAAATTATTCTGGGGGTCAGCTATTTTATAGATTA
>JAKUNK010000034.1:0-31431 GCA_022451945.1 Dehalococcoidia bacterium | reverse complement strand
GGCTTTTTCGTGCCTGAAAACGTGGTGCCGAAGGTCAGAGTCGAACTGACACAGGGTCACCCCTACCGGTTTTTGAGACCGGCGCGTCTACCATTTCGCCACTTCGGCACGCAGGTCATTTTACGCCTATATCACGGCTTGCACCAGCGTCGGGAAAACTCGCTCACCTGATTTGCCAACTATTTATTGAGTGTGTTACAAGCTGGGCTAAATCCTCAGTAGTTGGATAGGCGTCTATACCTTGCAGTAAGCCATTACCCATAAATAAGGATGAAAAAATGCCAGAGATAGAGATTCTTTTACCCGGCTTCAGCATCAATACCGACCAGGCGACTTTGGGACTCTGCACCGTAACCCTAGTCCGCAGCGAAAAGCTCACGGTGGTGGACGTTGGGCACTTCGGCCGACGGACCCTACTCGTTGAGACTCTGAAGAATCACGGGATTTCTCCCGAAGAGATCGGAAGAGTAATCCTAACCCATGCCCATTGGGACCACTCCCAGAACACCGATCTATTCCCAAACGCGGAGATCGTGATTTCCAAACAGGAACTGGAATATAGCCGGAACCCTAGGGCAAACGACTACGCAACCGCCAAATACTTCGCTGACACGCTATCGCCACACACGGTGATTGAAGTGTCAGGGGAAACTGAATTGGAGAAAGGGCTAGGAACGTTTGATACTCCCGGCCATACCGCTGGGCATCAGAGTGTTGTCGTAGAAACTTCGGGCGGGTTGGTCTGCCTCGGTGGAGATGCGATATCCGATGCAGGTGCCTTAAACCGCGGCCTACCAGCGTTCGTTTTCTGGAGCGTTGAACAAGCTCAGGCCAGCCTTAAGAAAATCTCCCAGACGGCTAGCGTAATCTATCCCGGGCACGACCGGCCATTCAGGATTGATGGCGACAATATCGAATACCTGACAGAAGCTCCAACCATCAAGATCAGCGGGTTCCTGGACACCAGCCGAGACCTCGTATCGATGGAACTTGGGTTGCCCCCAAAATTCGAACCTCGAATCAACCCGGATGCCATTTAGGACATTGCGAGGCAGGCTTATGTCCGTCTCGGAAGGGGCAACCGCATCAGTTATAACCCTCACCTCATAATACGTCTGAACAAATCAAGACTGAGCAATCTTCCGCCTGTCACTGGAGCGATCAGATCCGCCTCGAGTTCGGACTGGAAAGGTTCACCGATATGTGGCCTGCCGATTAACAGGTGGCTTTCCTCGCCCAGTTGGAGGCCTATGCCCAATATACGCTGAGATGAGGCAGGTTCGGATTGGTTTGGTGATTGTCTCCTTGACGCCAAATTTAGGCACGCCTATAATCTCTGGGTGTAAGGATGTGTAGTTGTGCCTAAACGTACCTATCAACCCAAAAAACGACGCAGGATGCGCGTACACGGCTTCAGGAGTCGTTCTAGCACTTCCGATGGCAGAGCGATTCTAAAGCGGCGGCGCTTCAAGGGCCGTCATAATCTATCCGTCTGATACCGGCGCCAGGTATTTGATTATCTGTTTGATGGTCTTCAAGAGCGCCACTCAGCAGTTCACCCATTAACCTATCCACTAGCTCAGTCCGGTAATGCAGCGCAGGCAACGGCTCACGGGCAGCAAACGGTTCTCCCAGATTCACATCGGGGGCAGCAGCGCAGCCAACCGATTGTTGGTTATTAGATACTTGGCCAACGGCAGCAACTGTAGCCGGTTCGGTTTCCTAGTGAGCAAACGGATCGGCAACGCGGCTGTGAGGAACAAGGTAAAGCGACGGTTGCGGGAAGCAGTCCGGCTGAACCCAGTGAAATCCGGCTGGGACGCAATATTCATAGTCCGGCGAGGCGCCGGCAGCGCCAAGTACCAGGACCTAAAGGACGCAATAGATAATCTGTTGCAGCGCGCCAATCTGGTGGACGAGCCTCCACAGCCCACCGGTCCAGGGCCAATCGTGGACCGATCTTCAAGCGCACCCTTCGATTAACCGGCCGACGGGAAAATTTATTTGAAGTACGCCGTCTTATCTATGATCTCGGTCTACCAAAAGACCTTGGCACCTCTGTTGCCAACATCCTGTAGGTATTACCCCAGTTGCTCCCATTACTCCCAGGAAGCCGTAGGGAGATACGGAGTATTCAGAGGCGTTTGGCTAAGCGTTAAACGACTGGGCCGATGCCGCCCTCTAGGCGGACAAGGATATGACCCCGTACCGTGAGCATCTTCAACCGTAAACCGAGAACCGACCTTCGATCTGCCCGCTCTATCAGCTTTAAGGGCTTGCCGGGCCGCCGCCTGCTGATTCTATTCGCCATTCTCATGCTACCCATCCTGGCGGCCTGCACCCACAACGTCGGTGGCGAGAGCAACGGTTGGAATCCAACCATCAGCGTGGACGGGGTCGTCTACATCGGGACGAAAGATGGTGAAGTAATCGCTCTTGTGGACAACGGTTCCGGCAGCCTTCAGGACAAGTGGTCATTCCCCTCGAACCTGGGCCAAGATGACCTGTCGGGCCTTTACAATGCGCCAGTAGTTCACGGCAATCTCGTCTACGTGAACGGTATCGATGGATTCCTCTACGCCCTTGACCGTGAGACAGGACAACTGGCGGGTGAGGGATGGAAGAGACCCGAAAATTTCTTTGAAGAACCCAAGCCACTAGTGGCCGGACCAGCCTACGACCCCACCAACGACATCATCCTGTCACCGTCGGAAGACGGCAAACTCTACGCGTACACCGCAAAAACCGGCAACGAATTCTGGAACCCATTCCTAACCGGTGGTCCTATTTGGTCGACCCCTGCAGTGCAAGACGGCATCGCATACTTCGGCTCACAAGACCACAAGGTCTACGCTGTGACCCTAGATGACGGCAAGGAGCGTTGGCAATTTGAGACGGACGGAGTGGTAGCGGGAAAACCCCTTGTCTTCGACGGTAAGGTCATCGCCGGGTCTTTTGACAAGAACCTCTACGCATTGTCCGTGGACGACGGCGCTGAGCAATGGTCCATAGAAGGCAACAACTGGTTCTGGGCCGGGGCGATAACTGATGGCCGAACCATATTCGCCCCCAACATGGACGGAAACATCTACGCGTTGGACAGGAGCGGGAACTTGCTTTGGAAGCACTACGTAGGTTCGGCTATCGTTTCGACGCCGGTGTTGGTGCCGAACGGCCTGGTGGTGGCGGCGAGAGATGGAAACCTATTGCTGCTGAACACAAGCACCGAGAATCTGGGCTTGCAGCGAGTGCTGTTCAACCAGAAGATTGGGGACGCTGAGATAAAAGCACCTCTCTTCGCGGTTGGCGACTCGGTCTATGTGGGCTCCCAGGATAATACAGTCAGGCGCATAGATTTCAAAGGTGGACAACGGAACGTATGGTGTCTGGACACGCGAGGCGAGGGCGGATGCGTCAACTAACCCGAATAATCAGCCGAACAACCGCGGCAGTGAGGTAGGACTCTTTGGAGGCCATTTCATTCCTCTGGACCGAATTCATAATTCGGCCCATGCTCAACTTACTGGTGGTGCTATACACCATGTTGTTCAGCAACATGGGTTTGGCTATCATCGCGTTGACCGCGATTACACGTTTGGTCACGATGCCGCTGACGTTGAAGCAACTCAGGCAGATGCGGGCTATGAGCGCCCTTCAACCAAAGCTAAAAGAGATTCAGGACCGGTACGCCAGAGATCGGTCTCGAATCTCTCAAGAAACCATGCGCCTTTACCGCGAGGCGGGCGTAAGCCCTATTGGCTGCCTGGGCCCTATGGTCGTGCAGATGCCCATCCTGATTGGCCTCTTCAGGGTATTGATTCAGACTGTGTTCTCAAAGCCCGACGACCTGGTAGGCCTTTCGGAAAAGCTTTACACCTGGATTCCCGTGGCGCCAATCTACTCGGCCGCACCGTTGAACTCCAACTTCCTCTGGCTGGACCTCGCCCAGTCAGATCCTACCAACCTAATAATGCCGGTGCTGGTCTTCGCTACCACCTGGATCCAGCAGAAGATGACCATGCAGCCGAACGCGGATCCCAGGCAGGCGGGCAATCAGGCTATGATGCTGTGGCTGATGCCGCTGATGATTGCCTTTTTCTCGTTCACATTGCCCAGTGGCCTAGCCCTTTATTGGACAGCTTCCAACATCCTGGGCATCGCGATCCAGTATTTCGTAAACGGTGGCTGGGGGCCCCTATTCCCGCTATTTCCCAAAGCCGCGCCACAGGAAGCACCAGCGGCAAGCAGACCATCTAGAGAAGTCCTAGAGGAGGAGTCTGAAGAAGATGGAAGAGATAACAGAGATAGTAATGAGCGCGCCAACCGTCGAAGAAGCAATCGAGCTGGGACTGAAAGAACTCGACGCCGACCGCGACGAGGCCGAGGTAGAAATACTAAGTAGGGGCAAGACCGGCTTTCTGGGCATAGGCTCAGTACCCGCTAGAGTCCGAGTTAAAAGAATATCCGTTGGCCGAAATGACGCCGGAGTGCCAACCGCCACTGAAAACGGAGACACCACCGCCGCCGGTGGCGCGTCCGCCGCCGTAGGACGTATCTTGGAAGCGGCTGGGGTCAACGTGAGTCGCACCTTACGCTCAGCCAACGACCCGGAGTCCGGTGGGCCTATCATAGATTTATCCGGAGAGGACTCCGGCCTGTTGATCGGACGCCGTGGCCAGACCTTGCAGGCGCTGCAGTTCCTGGTCAACTTGATTGTCCGAAGGCAGTTCGAGGGCGTCCGCGTAGTTCTAGACGTTGAGAATTACCGACAGCGGCGGGAAAATCAGCTGAAAGACATGGCAACCAAAGTGGCAGAAAGGGTCGCACAAACCAACCGGAGCATCACCTTGGAGCCCATGCCTCCGGCTGACAGGCGCATCATTCACACCAGCCTGACAGACCACCCTGGCGTGTCTACCGAGAGCACCGGCGAGGGCGAAGGGCGGAAGGTAACCATCCTCCCAAAGCGAGACTGATAGACCGGTACTCAGGAACCTATGGTTCGGTTCTTACAGCCCATCACACGTATCACTGGTAACAGAGCCATAACCCTGATTCTATCGAGGAAGTAACGGCAGCGTTTGTAACAGGGGTGACCTTAAAGTGGGAAAGTCGTTAAAAATTCGATTCTTGTTGTTGACCACTGCAGAATGGATTACATAGAATAACGTCGTGAGTAGCGAGCTGGATATTCCCTTCGGCCGCGTCCCATTTGATCACCCCAACGAAGAGTGCGGGGTGATAGGTCTATTTACCCCAGAGGGAGAAGCGAGCAGACTCGCGTTCTTTGGCCTATTTGCCCTCCAACACCGCGGGCAGGAGAGCGCCGGGATTGCCGCCGCCAACGGCGAAAACGTGGTGGTTCATACCGATATGGGCCTCGTCACCCAGATATTCCGGGAACCCGATTTCTATCCTCTGGCCGGCGACATGGCCATCGGGCACACTCGGTACTCCACCAGCGGCAGCAGCGAACTTTGCAACGCCCAACCTCTGCTGGTAGACGGTGAGCACGGTCAATTAGCCGTGGCGAACAACGGCAACATTATAAATGCCGTCCAATTGAAGAAGCAGCTCCAAGATGAATGGAACTGCACCTTCGCCTCCACCACCGACACTGAAGTGATCGCCCAGATGCTGGCCCACGCCATCGGAACAACCTGGGAAGAGCGTGTCTTCCAGTGCATGCGCCAGTTGGAAGGGGCCTATTCCATAGTCATACAGACCAAAGATTCGATGATTGCCGCGCGGGACCCCTTGGGCATCCGCCCCCTGTGTTTGGGCAAGCTGAACGGCGGTTGGATCGTTGCATCTGAGTCCTGTGCCCTAGACCATCTTGGCGCTGAGTATATGAGAGAAGTCGAGCCGGGCGAAGTCGTGATCGTTGACGGGAACGGTCTGCACACCGCCACCTGGCCAGGTGGGACCGGACGCCGCTCCCTCTGCGTATTCGAACTGATCTACTTTGCCCGGCCCGACAGCGTCATGGACGGACAGCTAGTACACTCTGCCCGCCAGGAATTGGGTGCGCAGTTGGCCCGCGAACATCCGGTCGAAGCCGACCTGGTGATTGGTATCCCTGACTCATCGACCGCTGCCGCAGTGGGCTACGCTCAGGAATCTGGCATACCCTACAGCGAAGGCCTGATTAAGAACCGCTACGTTGGCCGGACGTTCATCGAACCGGAACAGCGGCTTCGGGATCTGGGAGTACGCCAGAAGTTCAATACCCTGGTAGATGTGATTGAGGGCAAGCGTTTGGTAGTGGTGGACGACAGTATCGTCCGCGGCACCACGACGCCCCATGTGGTCAACCTGCTCCGAAAGGGGGGTGCCAAAGAGGTACACATGCGGGTCTGCGCACCACCCATAAAGCATCCGTGCTTCATGGGTGTGGACATGGCATCCCGAGAAGAGCTGCTGGCCGCCAACAATAGCTTGGATCAGATTCGCGAGATCGTCGGCGCCAACAGCCTAGGCTACCTCAGCGTAGAGGGCCTCATGAAGGTTGTCGGCGGTACCAACGGCGGTTTCTGCGACGCCTGCTTCACCGGAGCTTACCCGGTCCCCGTTCAGTTAGAGCTCACCAAACTCGCTTTAGAACAGGGGATCACTGCGGCTGACTAACGACCGATGTCCCCACAGTTCCGCTTTTTATTTCCCCTTGCCATCATCTCTCCCTTGGATTAACCTTTTACAGCGGCACTCGGCCCTGGCTGCAGACGGGCGGAAGTGAACGGGAGGAGCCTCAAATTGGCAAGTGAAGCATACCGGGAATCCGGCGTTGACCTGGACCGGATGGACGGGCTGAAGGAGCGGATCAAGGGGTTCGCGGCAAGCACTCATGGCCCCGAGGTGTTGGACAGCTCCGGGAGCTTTGCCGGTTTATACCAATTGATGGGCTACCGAGAACCCGTGTTGGTCGCCAGCACGGACGGTGTCGGGACCAAGATTAAGATTGCGGCCCAGCTGGGACACTTTGAATCCATCGGACAAGACCTGGTCACCCTCAACGTCAACGACATCATCACCCGGGGCGCCAAACCCCTCTTTTTCCTCGATTATGTGGCTTTCAGCAACTTGGACATACAGCGGCTAGATAACCTCATGCGCGGTATCGCCTGGGGTTGCCGCGAGGTTGGTTGCGCTTTGATCAGTGGCGAGACCGCCCAGATGCCTCAAGTCTACGCTGGAGATGAGATGGACCTGGCCGGGTTCGTCGTCGGTGCGGTGGAGCGCGACCACCTGCTGGAATCCAAGAACATCGAGGCTGGAAACATTCTGGTCGGCGTTCCATCCAGCGGTCTCCACACCAATGGGTTCTCTCTGGTGCGCCATGTGTTCGATTCGGACGAAGTCCCCAGCGTACTGTATCGCCGTTTCGACGAACTTAACCACCAACTCGGCGAAGAATTACTAGTGCCCCATCGTAGTTATTACCCGCTCATGGAACCGGTCTTGGGTCTCATAACCGGCTTGGCCCACATCACCGGCGGCGGTCTCCCCGGTAAGCTCCCCGCCATCTTCCCGAGCGATCTGGCGGCGGAGATCAACCTTGGTTCCTGGCCTGTGCTCCCCATATTCCAACTCATACAAAAAGAGGGCAGGATCAGCGATGAAGAGATGTACCGGGTATTCAACATGGGACTAGGGATGGTCGCCGCCTGCCCCGAAAACAATGTCGCCAAGGTCCTGGAAACCCTACCCGACGCCATGGTCATCGGCAAGATGATACCCAGAGGCGACGGGGAACAAGTGGTGTATAACGGCTAGGAAAATCATTACGGAAAGACGGAGAGAAAGTTGAAAGCACTGCTCAGCGTCTATGACAAGACCGGTATCGTGGAATTCTCCAAGCAGGTTGCTGGGGCAGGGTACGAATTGCTCAGCACCGGCGGCACTCACTCTTCTTTATCGAACGGCGGTCTCCCTGTCCAACAGGTGGCTGATTACACCGGGTCGCCAGAGATACTGGAAGGAAGGGTCAAGACCCTTCATCCAACCATCTATGCCGGGCTGCTGGCCAGACGAGACTCACCTGACCACATGGGTGAGTTGGAGAACCAAGGCATCGATTCGATCGACTTGGTAGTGGTCAATCTCTATCCCTTCGTTGAAACCATCAGCAAGCCCGATGTCACGCTTGCAGACGCTCTAGAGAACATCGACATTGGTGGGCCGACCATGCTCAGGGCTGCCTCCAAGAACTTCCCATCAGTCGCAGTAGTGGTAGACCCAGCAGACTACGGCTGGATCGGAGAAAAACTGGCCGATGGCGGACTGACTATTGAAGACCGGCGGAGCCTCGCTGCCAAGGCTTTCCACCATGTTTCCACCTATGACGCAGCAGTGACCGGATACCTCTTGGGCGACAAACCCGAAGCCGAAGAACTGCCCGATTCGCTGACCATCTCTCTGAAGAAAGTGACAGGGCTGCGATACGGCGAGAACCCTCATCAGACAGGTGCCCTGTACTCCGAGTCCAATGTTCCAGAAGGTATGGCAGGAGCACGACAACTACACGGTCGAGAGCTTTCTTACAACAACCTGATGGACGCTGACGCCGCCTGGCGCACGGCATCTGATTTCAGCGACGCCACCGTGTCGGTGGTGAAGCACGCGAACTCCTGCGGACTAGCCAGCCGGGACAACATAGCCGAAGCTTACCTGGCCGCTTATGAAGGCGACACCGTGAGTGCTTTTGGCGGTATAGTAGCCTTCAACCGGACCGTGACTGCCGCGGCTGCTGATGCCATGGAGCCGGTATTTTACGAGGTCGTGATTGCCCCCGACTACGAACCGCAGGCCCTTGAGATTCTGCAAAAAAAACGAAACCTCCGGATATTGGCTATCGACAAGCAGCCTGACACCCCTGGTTACGACCTCCGCCCCATCACTGGCGGAGTATTGGTGCAGGCGGCCGATGCCATAGAGGAAGACCCCACCACCTGGACCGTCGCGACACAGCGAACGCCATCTGACGCCGAGATGAAGGACCTGGCCTTCGCCTGGAAAGCAGCCAAACACATCAAGTCCAACGCGATAGTCTTCGCCAAGGACTTGGCTTTGGTAGGCATGGGCGCAGGGCAGCCCAACCGGGTGGTAAGCGTGCATCTTTCCCAGCGAGCGTCCGGAGATAAGGCCAAGGGTTCGGTGCTTGCGTCGGACGCCTTTTTCCCGTTCGCCGACAATATCGAGTTAGCGGCCGAGGCCGGTATCACAGCCATCGTGCAGCCGGGCGGGTCCATACGCGACGACGAGGTCATCGCCGCCGCCGACAAAGCCGGACTGGCAATGGTGTTCACTGGTGTGCGTCACTTCAAGCACTAAACAATTACTGTTGGAACAGCTGACGCCAGAACTCGGGTATCGAGTATTCGCCCTGCGTAGTTTTGGTGTTCAAGGATGCTGCCGAGTCAGTAGGGGACAGGAATGAGCGTCAATCCAGACAGTGAGCCAGCCAGGAAACCAGGCGAGCCGCCGACGGTTGACATAATCATCCCTGTTTTCAACGAGGAAAAGATACTTCCTAAGACCATCCAGGCTCTTACCAGATTCCTTGAGGATAACCTGCCCAACCCATGGCAGGTGACCATCGCAGATAACGCATCCACCGACCGCACTCAGGCCGTTTCAGAGATGCTTTGCCTCCAACACCGCGGCGTGACCTATCTGCGCATCCCTAAGAAAGGACGGGGACGAGCTCTACGCACGGCGTGGCTGGACAGCCGCGCTGATATCGTCAGCTACATGGACGCCGACCTCTCAACTGACTTAGCACATTTTCCACAGTTGATTCGGGCTTTGGAGTTAGGAAGTCATATCGCTATTGGCAGCCGGCTGAGCAAGGAATCCCAGGTCACTCGGGGCTTCAAGCGGGAGTTCATCTCCAGGAGCTATAACTTACTGATCAACTCCATATTCTTCACCGGGCTACCGGATGCCCAATGCGGCTTCAAAGCCCTCACCCACGCAACGGCCGAGGTCATTGTCCCGCACATCAAGAACAACAACTGGTTCTTCGATACGGAGCTGCTGGTCATTGCCGCTAAGCGTGGGTTCAACATCACCTCGGTACCGGTCAAGTGGATCGACGACCCCACCAGCACGGTGAACGTGATCAGCACCGCCAAGGAAGACCTGAAGGGACTACTGCGCCTCCGGTTCGGTGGCGTTCCGCGAGTTGGACCGCCAGCGCCTCTATCAACAGACCTGTAGACACGCCCAATCATCAGGAGGAACCCCAAATGGAACTGGGCTTAAAGGGTAAACACGTCATAGTCACTGGCGGCGGGACCAACATCGGCCGCGCTATCGTCCACGCATTCGGAAGAGAAGGGTCGAAGATCTCCATCGCGGAACTGGTGCCAAGCCAAGGAGAGATCGTTGCTGCTGAGGTAACCGCTATGGATTCCGGCGCGGTGGTAAACGTCATCCCCACCGACGTCACCGACCATGAGAACGTCGCCACCATGATGGCGGCGGCCATTGCCGAGTTCGGGCCGGTTGACGTGCTGGTGAATAATGTGGGTTGGACCATAGACCGGCTGTTCATGGAGAAACCCAGACAAGAGTGGGAGCGGGAGGTCCAGGTCAACCTCTGGGGTGCCATAAACTGCATCCACGCCGTACTACCTGGCATGATCGAGCGGGAGTCTGGGGCGATCGTCTGCATCAGTTCAGACGCCGGCCGTATGGGCGAGTACCGGGAGGCGGTGTACTCTGCCTGCAAAGCCGGGGTGATCGCACTGAGCAAATCCGTAGCTAGGGAGACTGGACGTTATGGGCTGCGTTTGAACGTGGTCTGTCCAGGTTTGGTGGTTCCGCCTGACGAGGAGTCCATCAGCGAGGCGAGCATGTGGACACAGATGAGGGACATCTTTACCGAAGACGTTCAGGAGCGGGTGGAGCGCAACTACCTTTTCCGCCGAATGGCCAAGGCTTCTGAGATAGCCAACGCGGTGGTCTTCCTATCCTCCGACGCTGCCAGCTTCATCACCGGGCAAACATTGAGTGTTAGCGGCGGATATACGATGATGTAAAGGAGAAGCCCTCAGTAATCAAATCAAGAGAGCTCTGAAAATAACAAGGCGGTCCGGGAAATAATCCCGGACCGCCTTGTTATTAAGTCGTTGGAAGCCTCAGAATTCTTAGAGAGCTGCTACTTGTTCCCGCAGCGATTCCAATTCATCTATTAATTGCGCCTTGGTCTTCCTCTGGTCATTAGGGGCCCCCTGAGAACCTTTGTTCTCGGCGACCAACTCGAATGCACGTCGTTCAATCTCCGGCATCATCGACTGAAGAAGATTTTCATCAACATCATTAGCAACTGTAGGGTACCCAGCTCGATCGATCATCTTCCGGATATTGCCGGCCTTGAACTGGTCTACGGTCCACCTCAAGGTTTCTCCCGAAGTCGTGGTGTCCCAGTAGATCCGAATGTCTTGATTCCTCGGTCCATAGTGATAATGGGGACCATTGTCAAAACAGTCAAAGGCAAGCAGTTCCACGTTCTGCCCAGCGATGTCGGTCAGGACGTGGATCGCTAGACCTTCGCTGTTTATCTGAGGAAGTAGTCGGTATTCAAGACCGATCCTGATGTTACCGACGGTAAATATGTCGCTGTCTAACATGCGCTCGAATTTATGGGTTACTGTGCGGCGCTCGTTGGCAAACAAATTGCGTCCCTTCGATTCTACTTCTGCCAGAACTGAAGCGGAAACAGGATGGGCCTTTATCTTGGCTGCAAGCTCATCGTACCCAGAACGTTCGACCATGGTAGCCAGGTTGTTCTTAAGGTTGTCCATAGTCCAACCAAACGGGGTCCCGCAGGTCGTCTTGTCCATGAAGAGACGGATATTGTGGTTCTCAGGGCCATAATGATAGTGCGGTGCCTGGTCAAAACAATCGAACCGCAGAATCTCAGTATCATCACCGTCAATCTTGGAATACACCTGCAAGCACAGGCCTTGGTCGTCCATTATCTCTTGGCGATAACTCATCGCGAACTCGACCGAACCGCCGTCAATCGTAGTATTTCCTTTCTCCATGATGTCCCTCCCATTCTTGCTGTTCGACAAAGAATCCAATCTGCCATTTTCTGTAGACCTGGCAGAGATTTCCGCGATTATAGCATGCTGACCTCACCACGGAAATAGCCCCTATTTTTGCCGAGCAGGAACATCCCGGTTTATACTCGAATGCAGCTACAAAATCAGTTTGGAGCCCGTTTGAAATCTTCGGCCTATTCCACCTCTGGAGGCACCCACATTGGAGATAGGACTTTCTATTCCCCGGACACCAGACATTCCCGGTCTGAAGCGATTTGTCGAAACAGCGGAGCATCTCGGGTTCGAATCTGTCTTAGCCGGCGACCATATCGTATTGCCCACCGGCGGTACCAACCAGTATCCCTACACCGCCGATGGGTCGTTCTCCCGCCCTTCGGATGAACCATTCTTAGAGACCATGACCCTTTTGGGGTTCCTGGCCGCGTGCACCGACCGCATCAAACTGGGCAGCACAGTGATTATCCTGCCCTACCGTAACCCGGTGGTCCAGGCAAAGATGTTCGCCTCGCTAGATGTCCTGACTGGCGGCCGTATCATCTGTGGCGTGGGCGTGGGCTGGTTGGAGAAAGAGTTTGAGATATTAGGTCGCGACTACCACCAACGGGGAGCGATGACCGATGAATGGCTGGAGATTATGCAGGTCCTCTGGAACCAACAGAATCCAGAATATAAAGGCAAGTTCTACAGCATCGATGGGATACAGTTCGAGCCAAAACCCATACAGCAGCCAGGCATTCCAGTCTGGGTTGGCGGTCACACCAAGGCGGCGCTGCGGCGGACTGCCAAGTATGGCGCTTGCTGGCACACAACTCGGCAGACGCCAGAGTTCGTGGCCGAGAATATCCCTTATCTACGGGAGCGGATCGAGAAAGAGGGAAGAGAGCAGTCGGAAGTTACGGTCTCATTGAAGCGCAGCTTATTTTTCACCGACATAGGTATGGGTGAAGCTGGCTACGTGCGGAGCGGCGGCTCACTGATAGCTTCAACTCAGGAAGTGATTGACGACCTCCATTCCTGCCAGGAGATCGGTATCGACCAACTGACCTATGATTTCCGGGTGGAAAGCCTGCCCGACTGCATCAAGGTGATGGAGCATCTGGCCGATAAAGTGCTTCCGGTGGCACAGCGATTAGCCTAGGGGCTTATAGGGGAAATCATAATCCCGTAGAAAAGTTGCCCTGCCCTAACCCTCTCCTTGCGAGGGGAGGGACCCACTCATCAGACCACTCGTCCAGAGCCTATCTAAGGGTGCACGTCAGTCATGTTCAGGCAGGTATTTTCCCGCATTTGGGAATATCGGTTGGAGAGACCTAAAGCCCACTGTCCTTGAAGGACTTGGCTCGTTTTACCAGCTCTTCGTTGGTGTGGGCCATCTGGGTGATCTGTTTGTCTGTGACCTCGCGTTTGACCTGCCCTGGGGCTCCGGTCACGAATGAACGGTCGGGCACTAGAGTCCCGCCCAACACCACTGAGTTGGCAGCGACTAGACAGTTCTCTCCCAGGGTGACCGGGTTCAAGATAGTACAGTTGTTACCCAGGAGCGAACCCCGACCCACACGGTCGCAATGGACTACGACAGAGTGGCCGACGGAGACATGGTCTTCGATGGTCAGCCCATTGCCGTGGATCACTGAACCCTCTTGGATGTTCACATAGTCTCCAATCACGATGGCATCAGGGCTATCGCCCCGGACGGTCACGCCGGGCCAGATGCTGGCGTATTCCCCTATCTCAACGTTGCCGACAACGTAAGCAAACTCACTGACCCACGCGGTGTCTGCCACCTTTGGGGTCACTCCTTCAAGGGTCCGAATCAAGTTGGTCCTCCAAAATCATGCGCCTTTCGGCGTTGGGGTTGGACTGTCAGCTATCCGCAGTCAGCCGACGTGGGATTATAACCGAACTAACGGTAGAGGGACAGGAAGTCGGGCTATTCCCGGTTGGTGCCCATGGCGCGGCGGGCTTCCCGGTCCATATCGCGGTCGATGATAGCCCGGCGCTTGTCGTACTGCCGCTTGCCGCGGGCCATACCCAGTTCCACTTTTGCTACATGGTGCTTGATGTAAACACGCAGAGGTACGATAGTCAGGCCCCGCTCTGCAGCACTCGACGACATTTCCAAGATCTCCGTTCGGTGTAACAGCAGTTTGCGATTTCTTTTGGGGTCGTGATTATACTGGCTGGCTGGGTCGTAGGGGGCGATGTAGGCGTTGTGAAGCCACATCTCACCATTGTTGGCCCGTGCATAAGCGTCACTTAAGTCTATCTTTCCGGCTCTGATGGATTTAATCTCGGTTCCTGTAAGCAGAAGTCCAGCTTCATACCGGTCCAGTATCTCGTAGTTGAAATGGGCTCTGCGGTTCGATGCGATCGGGCGAAAGTCTTTAGCAGCGGGTTTTTGCTTGCCCTCTTTCTTGCCTGCCGGTAAGGTTGGATTTAGCGCCTTTTTCTTCGCCACTTTCTTTCACTTTCTTTCGGCTGTGGAGACACCCGCGCTAAGTTCTTCCTCCAGGATCTCTATAGCCCGGTCGAGATGCAGGTCTTCGTCCTCGTCTATGTCCAGCGGTTCTAGCACGACATCGGGACTCAAACCTTGGCCTTCAATCAGTGTGCCACCGGGGGTGAACCAACGGGCAGTGGTGAAGTTTACACCGGAGCCGTCATCCAGTCTCCACAAGTTGGTGACGCTACCTTTGCCAAAGGTCTTTGTGCCGATCACTGTCGCCCGGCCACTGTCGATGATCGCCCCGGTGAAGACCTCACTGGCGCTGGCACTGAATCCGTTCACCAACACCACCATGGGGATATCCAGCGCCTTGCCACCTGATTTGACCTTCCAATCCCGACGGTTCCCTTTGGCGTCCTCCTGATACAACACCAGTCCGCTCTCAATGAATTGACTCGTGACATCGACGACCGACGACACCAATCCGCCTGGGTTATTACGCAGGTCCAACACGATACCGAGCCCCTTGGAACGTTCGAATCGTTCTAACGCTTCCTTTAACTCATCATTGGTAGTCCCAGTGAACCCTGATAGCCTCAGGTGTCCGATGCGGCCCACCTGCATGAGCAGAGTCACGCTTTCCAGGTCAATGATGTCACGCTCAATCTCAACTAGCACGGTCTCTGAATTGGTCAGGTGGCGCAGCAGCAACGTTACCTTGGTCCCTTTTTCACCCCTGATCAGGTGGACAACTTCAAGCAGCGTGAGGCCTCGTATACTCTCTCCATTTACCTCCAGAATCACATCGCCGGCCTTGACACCTGCCGCCTCAGCAGGGGTATCTGGCATAGGTGCGAGTATGGTCATCGCTCCATTTCGGACTCCTACCTCAGCGCCAATACCTCCAAAGAAGCCCTTGATGTTCTCTTGCTCCAGAGACAATTGCTCACGATTTAGGAAGCCGGCGTAGGGGTCGCCTAGTGCTAGAAGCATCCCCCGAATAGCTCCTTCGCTTATAGTCACCGCATCGAGGTCTGATCCGTCGATCTGCTCATTGGTCAGCAGCTCCCAGACCTCACTAACGCGCTGGAACTCGAGGGGGACGCCTTCGATTGCGGCTGTGTCTCCGCCCTTGTCGTTGCTACTAGAACAAGCGACAAGCACTAATAAAACAACTCCCGAAAGGGAGGCAGCCGATGTAATCCTAGATATGAAACGGCGATATGCTGGAATCCGGATCAAGAGTGTTCACTCCCGCCGCAGAGAGCGGTTCGATTCCTCTGCACCAAGAAAGAATCAAACTCTGTAGCATTCACATTGCAGGCCTCGATTGTAACATAAGCCATGCCCAGGCCAGACTCCAGCTCAGTTCGCCCAGGCCGTATTTTCTTAGGCCTAAGCAGCCGCGTTGACACTCATTTCAGCAAGCTGCTAGCATGGCGAAAATACGACTGGCGCAGCTTCGCTCGGCCGCCCCAGTCCAGGATGGAAGGTAGACTTTGGCAGGAATATCGGCCTTCGGGGCCTATATCCCCAGATATCGGTTGGGACCGGAGACCGGCGGCTGGGACTCACCAGGTCAACGCTCTATAGCCAACTTCGACGAAGACAGCATCAGCATGGCTGTGGCGGCAGGCATCGACTGCCTCCAAGGCCGAGATCGAGAGGAGATCGACGGGCTGCTGTTCGCCTCTACTACGCCGCCCTACGCCGAGAAACAGTGTGCGTCCATAATCGCCACTGCACTCGACCTGCGCCGAGACATATTTACCGCCGATATTACCGATGTTCTCCGGGCAGGTACCACCGCCCTGAAGTCGGGCTTGGACTCGGTGGTGGCGGGTTCCGCCAAGCATGTTCTGGTGGTGGCCAGCGACAACCGCCAAGGTGCACCCAAAGGTGAGGCTGAACGAAACTCAGGGGACGGGGCGGCGGCGTTCGTCATATCCAATGAAGGGATCATCGCCGAGCAGGCCGGGTTCCACACCATCACCGAGAGCTTGATCGACACATGGCGCAGCGCCGGAGACCGATTCGTCCGATCGTGGGAAGACCGATTCGCAATCGAAGAAGGTCTGGAAAGGATATTGGCAGAGAGCGTCTCCGGCTTCTTCAACAAGGAAGGGTTGTCCGTCAAGGACGTAGCCAAACTGGCCTTGTACTCTCCCGACGCCCGCCGGCATGGCCAACTAGCACGGCAACTGGGATTCGAGGCGGAGCAGGTACAGGACCCTCTCTTTGGCCGCATGGGCAACACCGGCACCGCCTTCCCATTGATGCTACTGGCCTGTGCCTTAGAAGACGGTGCACCAGACCAGTTGCTGCTCACCGTGTCCTACGGTGACGGCAGCGACGTCCTAGGCTTCCGCACAACATCGAATATCGCGGAACCAGGCTCTGGCCTGGGTGTATCGGGCTATCTGGACTCGGGTCAGGTGTTAGACAGCTACGAGACATACGCCAAGTGGCGCGATGTCTGGCTCACCGATTCCGCTTCGCGCCGCCCACAAGCCCAGTCGCCTTCGGTCACGGCGATGTGGCGGGAAAGCGACCAGAACATCAAATTCCACGGGGCCGTCTGCAACCAGTGCGGCTACGTGCAATATCCTCCCCAACGGGTATGCGTCGAGTGTCTGACCAGGGACGACTCGGCCCCCATCCGGCTCAGCGACAAGCTAGGCACGGTATTCACCTACTCGCTGGACCACCTTGCCGGTACAGTGGATACGCCGTTAGCTATCGCCGTAGTGGACTTCGAGGCCGGTGGTCGGGTGCTTTGCATGATGACCGATCGTGAGGTCGATGAGGTCAAGATTGGCCTCCGAGTAGAAATGAGCTTCCGGAAGCTCCGAGTGGTAAACGGAATACACAATTACTATTGGAAAGCGGTGCCGGTGCGGCAGGTCACTTAACGCCCTCGCGCTATAATTGCCGTCAGGCGACAGGAAATAGGAGAAAGTCATGAGCGGGATCAAAGACCGGGTGGCAGTCATCGGCATGGGCTGCAGCAAATTCGGAGAGCGCTGGGACTCAAGCTCGTCGGATTTGATCATCGAAGCTGCATACGAGGCATTTGAAGACGCCGGCATCGAAGGGAAAGACGTCCAGGCCGCCTGGCTAGGCACCGTGGGTTCCTTCCGAACGGGACAACCTCTGGCCGCCGCATTAAAGCTGGATTATATCCCCATCACTCGAGTGGAGAATGCCTGCGCCACCGCTACAGACGCCTTCCGCAACGCCTGCTACGCCGTGGCCGCTGGCATCTATGACATCGTCCTAGCCGTGGGCGTAGAAAAACTCAAGGACTCGGGTTTTTCTGGCTTAGCCGTAGCGGAACCCGCCGGCGCTGACGTGAACCCGCCGGTGCCGCCGCCCTCCCAATTCGCTCTGGCCGCAACTCGCTATTTCCATCAATACGACATTCCCTATGAAGAAGGGAAAATGACCCTGGCCCAGATCGCGGCTAAGAACCACCACAATGGGACCATGAGCCCCAAGGCCCACTTCCAGCGGGAGGTAAGCGCAGAACAGGTGGCCAATGCCCCCATGGTGGCCTGGCCTCTCGGCCTCTTTGACTGCTGTGGAGTTTCAGACGGCGCGGCCGCGGCCATTATAACGACGCCTGAAATCGCCAAGACTTTTAGGGATGACTACATATTGGTGAAGGGGCTTGGCCTCTCGGTAGGCGCCTTTGGTATCATGCGCAACGACTGGGATTTCACCCATTTCCCTGAGAGCGTCCGGGCCAGCCAAGCTGCCTATCAGGAAGCCGGTATCTCCGACCCTCGCCAGGAGATCGATCTGGCCATGGTGCACGATTGTTTCACCATCACGGAGCTGATCATATATGAAGACTTGGGGTTCAGCCCCCGGGGTCGCGCCAGCGACGATGTGGCCGCCGGCACCTTCAGTCTGGAAGGAGAGTTACCGGTAAACACCGACGGTGGTTTGAAATGCTTCGGCCATCCGATCGGAGCCAGCGGCATCCGCATGATCTACGAGGTCTACAAGCAACTCCAAGGTAAAGCCGAGGGACGCCAACTGAAAGACCCAACCTTGGGCCTTACCCATAATCTTGGCGGCCGCCCTGGCTCGTTCACTTGCTCGGTAGCCCTGTTCGGCACCCGCGACTAAGCATTGCAACGGTGTTTTGACCTTCGATCTCGGGTATGGTCGTGTTGCCGTGACACCTGCCACTGCTTATCCCGTACCCGCTGAATAATCTCACCAATCGGTTCATCTATACGCCAAGTGTGACCCAAAAGGTTAGACTTTTCTTTTACTGCCGGAGCCAACTGGTATACACGCTTCATAGCTTGATCAGTTGACAGATACCCGGAATTTCCGCCGGCCACCGATACTACTGAGAATGGCGGTCTTACAAATCATCTCCTTTCTGCGAGATCAATTCCCTTCCTTGCGGCTGATATACCTTGTTGGTCCAAGTCTATAGCCTCGATATTAGACATAATCTAAAATTTTGTTTAAAATTCGACCATTAAATCATTGTGCCGAAGCCGATCTGGCTGAAATAATCGTGGTGACATATGTTCGGAGTGTGTGTAGGCGTGATGTCATCTGTAAATGACCCCAAGTTCACAAGGGCCCTTTGGTAGCGATAGACGTGGTGCAGGTCGTGGCGAGAGGCGCGGACGTAGCCTTTGTCATCGATGAAAACGCTCCCTTCAACGTCGTTACAACCGAGTTGAAGGAATACCTGGCTATCCGCAGCGGCCTGTGGTCAAAAGGCGATATAACCCTGAACGTCGGCCAACGGATGCTGGCCAGGAACGAACTGGCCCAGATCAAGTCAATCATCGAGACCGAATCTGGCCTGACTGTGACTCGTTTCTGGTTCGCGCCCGAATCTATGGACAACGGTATGCTTCAGGTAGAAGCAAAACCGCCAAAGTCAGCTAAGCCAGACGCCAGTGCTGGCGACAGCCATCCGGCCCACAATGAGATTGTTATCCCTGAACCCGCCCCGGAAGCCACCGAAACGTCCGCATCCGCGGTGGAATCGATTATCGAGAGCCTCAAGAGCCGGCACAACAAGAACGGTGCGCGCAACCGGAATATCACTGAAGCGCTTTTCATCAAGTCCACCTTCCGCTCCGGCGAGTCATTGCACCATCACGGCGATGTGGTGGTTTTGGCCGACGTGAACCCCGGATCAGAGATACGGGCCGACGGTGACATAGTCGTCGTTGGCTCCCTCAAAGGGTGGGTCCATGCAGGAGCGTCTGGCGACAATAAAGCGGTAGTCGTTGCCCTTGACCTCTCTTCATCCAAATTCCAGATCGCCAAATATGAAGGTGTCCCGCCTACATCAGCGCGGCACAGATCAAATTCGTTAACCTCCGGCCCCAAGATCGCCTACGTGCGCAGCCGCTCTATCCACGTAGCACCCTTCGCAGGCCGGTTTGCGAGATACAACAAAGGAGTACCTTATGACGGGTAAGACCATCGTTATAACGTCTGGTAAAGGCGGGGTGGGTAAGACCACCGCGACCGCCAACATCGGCACAGGCCTGGCCATGCGAGGTCACAGGGTGGTGGTGGTCGACACCGACATCGGCCTCCGCAACTTGGATGTCATCATGGGTCTGGAGAACCGCATCGTCTACGACCTGGTGAACGTGATTGAAGGCACTTGCAAACTGAACCAGGCAATGATCGGTGACAAGCACGATTACGAGTTGTTCTTGATTCCCGCAGCTCAAACCAGGGACAAGAACAGCATCGAGCCGGAACAACTACGTGAGATGTGCGCTGAACTGGAAAAAGAGTTCGACTACGTGCTCATCGATTGTCCAGCAGGAATCGAGCAAGGCTTCAAGAACGCCACCGCAGCTGCCCAAGAAGCCATCATCGTGACTACTCCGGAAGTCTCGGCTATCAGGGACGCCGACCGGGTCATCGGTCTGCTGGAATCGTCGGGACTGCACCGTCCTCGGCTCATCATCAACCGCATTGCTCCAGATATGGTCAAACGCGGCGACATGATGGACCAGAAAGACGTGGAGAGCCTGTTAGCGGTGGAAGTCATTGGGTTGGTTCCAGCTGACGAACACACCGTGGTTGCGGCCAACCGGGGAGTGCCCGTAGTGCACAATTCCAAGTCGTCAGCCGGTAGCGCGTTCCTTAGGATCGCCGCCCGTGTGGATGGCGAAGATATCCCATTGATGGACCTAGAACCTAAGACCGGCCTATTCTCAAAATTCAAGGGGATGGTCGGAATGAACGGGAGGGCCTACTCTCATGCGTGAACTACTACGTTGGCTCTTAAATCTAAACGGCAAAGATCTGGATCAGGCTACCGAGGAGCTGTCCAAAGACACTGCCAAACAGCGGCTCAAGCTGGTGCTGATTCAGGATCGACTTGAGTTGGCACCAGAGAAACTGGAAGATATGAAGAAGGAGATCTGGGAAGTGGTCTCCAAGTACATGGTCGTGGACGACGACTTCATGGAGTTTGAAGTACGGCGACTGGACGACCTGACAGTCTTGGTCTCCAACATAGAGGTTAAAGACCTGAGTGAGCTGACCTTGGAGCCCGCAACCTAGGGTTACGGATAAGTTGACTGTAAAGGGGCGCTGCTGATACTAGCAACGCCCCTTTCGTAATTCCGGCCTGCTCCGGAAACTATTATTCAGTAAGACAGCGGGTTTTCCCAAGATGCGCAAAAGTGCGGTTGTGTTTCTATTAACTCTTCGTCATTTTGACCAATTCAATCTATATTGACCCTTAGTGCCCTCCCACCTATCATTGGCTCAGATTCCAATACACAGGAAGAATAATTGGCCGATTCGAATGAACCTGACGTCCTGATAATCGGCGGCGGCATCTGCGGCGTAGCCACCGCTTTCCATCTAGCCCAGTTTGGAGAGCAGGTCACCGTACTAGAGCGTGGCGAGATCGCCGGGGAAGCATCAGGGGTCAACGCCGGCGGCCTAGGCGGGTTCGGCTGGGGGGATAACCCTGATCTGCAGTCATACCTGACGGCAGGCAGCTTCGAGATATTCAAGTCACTGCAGTTGGATATGAGGTACGATATCGAGTTCCATGCCCCTGGTGGACTCCAGGCGATCCACACTGCTGAACAATGGGATTACACTCGAGATCGGGTCTTTGAGGCCCAGATAAGCGGTTATCAAGCCGAGCTGTTGACAGCCAGAGAGGCCCGCGTAATCGAACCGGAGGCATCTGAGTCATTGGCGGGATTCATGTTTCTCACCAAACGCGGCCGGGCCAACCCTACCAAGGCCACCGTTGCCTTCAGTGACGCCGCCGTGTCTTTTGGGGCAGACATCAAGACCGGCCATAATGTAACCGCGATCAACCAGCAACAAGACGGTTCATGGCAGATCCAGACCAGGAAAGGCGAATTCCGCGCCAAAACTTTGGCTTTGACTGTGGGGGCTTGGTCCAGACCTGTAGGCGACATGCTAGGCATCGATATCCCCATAGTGCCTATCAAGGGCCAGATGTGGGCGACCGACCCGGCACCACCCAGCATCTTTCATCTGAGCGGGTCCATAGAATCACCCTATGATTGGAGCCGGCAATCCCACAACGCCGATTTCCCTCCAGAAGTCACCCACCGGGGCGATATCCGGATAACCCGCCACCTCTACGGCGGCCAGACCAGAAACGGCGAAATCATCTTCGGTGGTGACCGGCAGATGGTGGGGTACGACTACACTCCCGATGCAGCAGGCATAGAGGTCAACCGTGGACAGGCCACTGAAGTGTTTCCAATGTTGAGCAGACTGGCCATCAGCCGCACCTGGGCTGGCATCATGCCATTCTCCATGGACGGGAAGCCAATCATCGGCAAAATACCCCAGTTCGAGAACCTATTCATCGCGACAGGGCTGGCGTCTTCCGGGTTTGGGCGCGGCCCTATGTCCGGCAAACTGCTGGCCGACTACATACACACCGGCCACCCAGCGCCCGTGCTGGCCGAAGCCGACCCAGCCCGCTGTGTCGTATTCAAGTAGGAGCAAACCAATTGCGTCTCATATTGACCAACGCCAACGTCATCGACTGTGTTTCCCCCGACCCCAAGACCCAAGCCACAGTGGTGGTAGAAGATGGGCGGATAGTAGAGATCCGCGACGGTGGCCCACCGGCCACAACCTCAGAGGACCGAGTCATCGACCTAACAGACTCATATCTGTTGCCTGGGCTATGGGATGTCCACATCCATCCGGAATACCCTAACCCCGCAGGCACAACTATTGCTCAACTGACGGCCGCCTTCGGCCAGAATTTGCAGAGGGGCATGCTCGAGGCAGGAGTCACTGCGGTCCGTAGCGGCGGGGCAGGTCATTTCATGGACGTTGCCTGGCGTCGCGCGTTCTCCGGGCCAGGGCCAGATGGGCCCAGGGTCTTCGCCTGCGGGAATTTCCTGACCACCACCGGCGGCCACTTTCTGACCTCGGGACACGCCAGGGAATGCGACGGCCCCTATGGCTACGCCGAAGCCATCCGAGACCAGATGAAACACGACGTTGACCATATCAAGCTGAACCTATCGGGCGGCATCATGGGGCCCAGGTGGGACCGGCACACCGAGTCGTTCCTCCTGCCAGAGGAGATCGAGACCGCGTTCGCTCTGTGCAATCAACGCAACTTCCCTGTCATGGCTCATGCAACCAACCCGGATGCGGTCAAGATGGCCATCCAGCTAGGAGCCCGCAGCGTAGAGCACGCCTACATAACAGACGAGGACTGCATCACCGACTTCGTCAGCAGCGGAACGTGGTACGTCCCTACCCTGAGCATCAGCCAACTATCTCCCAATCTGGCCACGACCGAACACGAGAAAGCTTACGCCGCAAAAAAACAGCTTGCGGCAGACCTGGTGGTAAGGGCCGATGCGGCAGCAGAGGAACATCGCAGTTCTTTCCAGAAAGCGCTCTCAGCCGGGGTTAAGATGGCGTTGGGTTCAGACATCTCGCCGATGAGAGACTCCTGTCTGCTGGAGCTGGGCCTCTGGGTGAAGTGCGGGGCAACGACTTTCCAAGCGCTTCAGGCTGCCACCAAGAACGCCGCCGAGTTGTGCGGCGTCGGCCCAGAACTCGGCACGGTTGAGCCAGGCAAACTGGCTGACTTGATCGTCGTCACCGAGAACCCGCTGGCCGACATCGAGAACCTCAGGCAACTCCAACTGGTAATTAAAGAAGGGCAGGTAGTGGCGGATCACCGGCGGTAACAGCGAAATCCCCTGACCACCATAACGAAGAGCAGCTTACTGAACCCGGATTGCCACCCCAGGTACTCCCGCTTATAATCTGCCCTTCAGGCCAACCTAACCCTCTCCTTAGGAGCACCACATGGCAAACGACAAGCTGACCATCGGCACAGTTGAAATTACTTCTCTATCGGATGGAGTCTTGGAGTTCGACCTCTGCAACTTCTTTCCCGACATTCCTGAGGAGGACTGGAAAGGACAGGAAGCCCATCTTTCAGCGTCTCACGGCGTCCTCTTCAATCTGGCCTGCTTTCTGATCAAATCGGACGGCCACACCATCGCAGTCGATACCGGGCTAGGGCCCAAGCAGACACCGGATACTCCCTGGGGTGAGCTGCTGGATGACATGAAGGCCCACGGCCTTCAGCCGGGTGACATCGATATGGTTGTGATGACCCATGCCCACCGAGACCACGTTGGCTGGAACCTGCTGTCCCAGGACGGCAAGTACACTCCCACTTTCCCTAACGCCCAGTACTACGTGAGTGCGATCGATTGGGCGGCCTGCCACGATCCTGCTCTGGTCCAAGATAGGTTCCCCAACGCCCCAGAGTGCGTCTGGCCATTGGAAGACCTAGGGGTACTGAACCTAATGGAGCCAGGCCAACAACTCACCAGCGAGATATCGACCCTGGCCACTCCAGGCCACACCCCTGGACACATGAGCTTGATGATCTCATCACAGGGTGAGAACGGCTTAGTATTGGGTGATGTGCTGCACAACACCGCCCAGATCGAGAATACTGATTGGGTATCCCGGGCCGACATCGACCCTGCTCAAACACGAATCACGCGCCGAGACCTGATGGACCGGCTTGAACGGGAGGGTATCCCAGTTGCTGCCGTACACCTCGCACGGCCAGGCTTCGGCAAGATCGTGCGGGAGAACGGCCGACGTTTTTGGCAAGGCATATGAGGCCGATATCATTGGCATGAGATGTTAGCTCTCAACGGCGGCCGTCTGATCGACGGCACGGGTAGGCCTCCCATACCCAACGCAACCGTACTCGTAAACGACCAAGGTCGTATCGAAGCCGTCGGAGCACAAGGGTCGGTTGCGTTACGGCCCGATTGTCCAGTAATCGATATAACCGGCCGGTCCCTACTGCCCGGCCTGATCGATTGCCATGACCATCTGACGTCCTTCGGTTACGATCTGATCGGCAGGTGGGGTCGGGCCGAGCCACGCAGCACCCGGACGTTGCGCGTGGCCAATGTTATGGAAGAGACTCTGCTCTCGGGCTACACAGCCATCAGAGACTGCGGCTGGTTGGACGTCGGTTACAAAGAAGGGGTAGATCAGGGTATCGTGCCAGGTCCACGACTCCAGATAGCCACTAGCCCTCTTTCGCCCACCCAGGGCACTCAGGACCGCTCGAGCCCTTCGGGACACCACCAACCCACTTCATCCGATCCTAATCTGCCGAAGGGCATCGCCGACGGCCCAAACGAAGTTCGAGCCATGGTCCGGGAGGTCGTCCGGGTTGGCGCCGATTTCATCAAATTCTTTAACACCGGCTTCGGCAGGGAGACCCAAAACGGGACCACACGTTCCTACACAGCGGAAGAGACTCAGGCGCTGGTTGACGAGGCCCATATCCACGGCAAGGCGGTCGCTTGTCACGCCTTAGGCGGTGCGGGGCTTCGGACCGCCATCGAAGCTGGGGTGGATTCTGTCGAGCATGGATGTCTGATGGGATCAGAGCCTGATCTCTTGAAGATGATGGCTGACAACGGCAGCTACTTGGTGCCTACATTCACGGTATTCACATTCCATGCTGCCCAGGGAAATCCCCATGCCCAAATTGAGGCCCGCGAGTTCAGACAACAGCACGTGGAAACGGTGCAACAGGCCATGGCGGCAGGGGTGAAAGTGGTCGCCGGGACAGATGCCGGTGGTTGGGAGCACGGAAATAACGCCAAAGAATTGGAGTTGTTAGTTGCAGCGGGCATGACTCCGATGCAATCACTGGTGGCCGCCACCGGTTGGGCTGCCGGCTGTCTCGGACTGGAGGCAAGCATCGGGACTGTGGAACCAGGCAAGCTCGCGGACCTGATCGTGGTCGATGGAGACCCGTTGACCGACATCACTGTCTTGCAGAACAAACAGCGAATCAGCCTGGTGATGAAAGACGGGCAAGTGTACCTAGACCGGATCTCGGGAAAGGACTAAGACCCAGACCAACTGAACTTGCTATAGAGCCCGTGTTTAGACTGGTATTCCCACGTCATAGTCTCGTCATCAAATTTGGTGGTGGCAAGACCCAAAACGTGCTCATCGCCATGGATGACGTTCCGAAGGTTGTTTATGGTCACTAAGCTCTGACGGTCCTCTCCGCCGCGAAGGGTCTGCATCTCCAAGAACAGCTTGTCTGCAGCCTTGATGCTTCTGGTACGTCCGTCGAGGGTCATCTCCAAAGGCATCCTGGTGACTGCATGATACTCTCCGTTACGGTAGAACTGCGCCATCGTCTCCCAAGGCCCTCCCCCTTCTCCGGAGAAAATGACCCGGAGCGCTTCTTGCTGCTCCGGTGAAGAACGATCGTCCACGTACAGCACCGTTATCCAGTCACCATCAACCATAGTCCCGGGACAGTGCAGGGATATAGCGGCGTTCAATCCTGCCAGATCAACGTCTCCATAGCGCCCCTGCTCGAAGCCTACAGCCCAGATCGTGTCGCAGTAGCCTAAGGTGGGTGGCTGCCGAAATGTCACATGGCAAGGACAGAGCAGGTTACAGTTGCAGCCCTCGAATAGGTCTCCCTGTGCGTTCCATTCCACAGCCATCCCAGCTCCTCTATGGTGCTTTCTAGATTGCGAGCAAAGATACATTCCAGACAGGGCCTATGTCCACCGGCCTATGGTCCGCCTTGAATGAATAAGGAGGGGCGAGACCGAGTCTCGCCCCTCCTTGAGTTCCAATCATATCCGATCTGTGGGACCTAGAACATGGTGCTGTCGCTGACTTCTCCATGCAGGATTACCCGCAGCCGGTCGCGGAAATCGAACAGCGCCTTCTCATCGGACGCCTTATCAACTCCATCGGGCTGGGTCCCTATGTACTCTACCAGCTCTTCCAGGGCAGCATTTTCCCTAGTCCCATTTGGAATCTTGAAGAAGTTGGCGTCGAAAGTGGGCAACTCTCCGGGGCCGAAGTACCCTGTGACGTATTTGCCCGTGCTCTCCTCATGAAGAGTGTAGCCTTCCAAGTCGTGGGTACCTTTGCCTAGAACCTGGCCAGTCTCCACATAGTGCTCCATGACGGCCTTGGCCCCGTACTTGTTGATTGGGCAGACCTTCATGCAGATGGCGCAGCCTTCGTACCGAGACATGACAGGCCGGCAGCGCTTGTAGATCAGCTTGTTCTTCTCAACACCCCGCCACCAGATCTTTTCGCGCATCAAAGCGCGCCCTGGGCAACGGTTGACGCATACCTGGCAGACCTGACAGAAAGCNTGGAATCCNTAGTCTATGGGTTTGTCAAAAGTNACCGGTGCGTCTGTAGTAATGATCTGCAGACGGCACCTTGCGCCAGCGTGGGGATGCAGCAGCTGGCCATTGGCTCCCAACTGGCCCAATCCCGCAGCTACGAACATAGGGATGGTCGCCGCACTGTGGTTGCTGGGTCCGTGCAACTGAGCCCCGTAGCCTAAGGACAGGATATAGTCCACCATCCGAAGCCCCATCGGAGCTTGGATTTCGTATGTCCCATAATGGCCGTGCTCTGCGGCCATACTAGGGGCAGTCTGGGTCTCTGCAAAATCTTGTTCCAGCGCCAAACAAATAGCGTTTTGATATTTCACATGCCCTTTGCGATCCTCGTATATAAACCGCACATCATGGTCTGTGAATCCAACATCCAAGAAACCCATCTCCGCAGCTTTGTCGCGGATCAATTGAGTCACATCTTCGCCACTTGGCGTTCCGGTCGGCTCAAGATCGCCGGTCCTGTTCATCAGAGGATAGAACTCCTCCATCACAGCCTGGTGCTCATGGTGGTATTTCTGCATGGCCGCTGTGCCCACAGTGGGAGCCCATTCAGTATCGGCGCCGTGTTCAACCTGCTGGCGGACCAGCGGATATTCTCGGCTGTAGAAATCGATGTCTTTGCTGACCATCGGAATACCAGGGACGGTTTCCAGTTCCTCTGGTACCGGAATCTCTACGGGATCCATGCCAGCCTTTCTACCGGGCCGGACCACGACATGACCTACCTTCAACATTGGTCTAACTCCTTTTGAACCATGACTGGGGATTACAGTGGATTCTGCGGCAAGGGACGTCTGATGTCAACACGCCTGGGCTCTCGTAACACCGGCTACGGGCTATCAACCAGCTTCTGAATCCGACAACAGCTCCTTAAAAAGGTCTATTGTGGGAACTTCAGAGGGGTTTATACCATTCAACAGGCCCATGTAGTAGCTAACGTGGTCACCCAGTACAATCATCGCCAACGACTGGGTCAGAGTGCCACCAGATACTGCGGTGAGCGTTCGGCTCTTGACACCAGAACGTTCCAACATCTCGCTCAAGACCGTGTACCGGCGCTCGAGTTCTGAGGCTGCTCGATTTGGCTTTAGTAGAAGGGCCGTTGTCCGCTGCCTGACCTCTAAGCCTCCGGGAAAACTCTCAACGGAATTGTGGAGAAGCTCCGGCAGCAACTCAGCGAAGGCCCACGATTTCCCGTTCTCATTGATCTGCGATTTCCATCTCAGGGCAACGCCGGAAAGGCTTCCGCTTCCGTACACCACTGTCAGGCCGCCTATTAGATCCTTTGCCAACAGCTTGGCCTGGTTTTGCTCAGTTCGAACATGAATACCGATCTGGGATGCCATGGATTCAGCGGCTGTTACCGCTTCAGATACGTCTCCATCGGAAACGCTGATCACTCCAATACGGTCTAACAGGGAAATTAACAGCATCAGGTTGTACCCCACCGCGCTACGGGGTTCGCCTGGCGCGTCTATCGTTAGGACCGGTATACCTGCCCCTGCCGCCCGCTGGCCCAGAGTGCCTCCCCCGGTGATGGCTATGATCGAAGCGCCTGCCGACTGTGCGTGGTCAAGCATGGAGAGAGTTTCTTCTGTCTCGCCGGAGAAGCTGCAGACGATGACCAGTTGTCTTGGCTGCGAAGACTGGTCTGGCAGCAGGCCTGGAATGCGGAAATCCCGAACGACTCTGACAGGTGTGCCTGAATCTGAGCCAGCCAGGTCCGCGACCAGATTTCCAGCTATGGCCGAGCCACCCATCCCAGCGACGATCACTTCCGTGCATCGATCCAAGTTGTCGGGCACCACGGTATTTTTGGCTTCCAGCCAAGCCTGGCTGCACTGCTCCGGCAGGGTACTGAGCCGTCGCCGTAGGCCGGACGGGTCCAATTCTTCGTATGCAGTTACATCATCTAGGTCAATCATGGAATGAGCGTTAACCAATGGCCAAATAAGCGCCACACGTATAGCGAGCCAATAGCATGGTTCTGCAAGCGGAGGGTCGTATTGAACCCATATACTCGCTCTCCGTTAGTTCAACCCATACTGGATTATTACCAAACTATACGCCGATCTGTCGTTCTATCGACGATACCGACGATACCGTTTATGTGTAAAACGGTTGAAAGACCCAGCAGTCTTGTAGTGACGCTAAACTCGAAGTAGCTCGAAGTCCTCAGACAGTAATGTCATCGTGGGTAATCAGGCTTTCATGTCACTGTTCAGATATCAAACTTCCCAAGTCACGCATCTCTAAAGGCTTAAGATCTAGTGATGTGGCTCGAATCCACCTACTTAACTGCTCCAATGGGCCACTAAAATAGTCCCTGTGGGGCAGTTGTACAGGCCTGAGACGGCTAAGATCTGAGCAAACCAAGGACTTGGAAATCGGATCTGGTGGCGTTGACTTTCCATCGGTCATGACATAATCTTGCCAGCGGAAACAGAATAGCGTGCGGTGTCCCGATCTGGTCTTAGCCTTTGGCCAAAGACCAGATCGGGAAGAATAGGAAAGCCGGTGAGACTCCGGCACGGGCCCGCCACTGTAACTGGGGAGCTCTTCGGCATGGCGAGAGCCAGTCACTGTACCGGTGAACCGGTACGGGAAGGCGCCGAAAAGTGTGGATCCACAAGTCAGTAGACCTGCCGCGCTGGTTATACCGCTTCGAGGACCAAGTGGGCAGAGTCGCACGTCAAAGCCTCCGTCCCAAAGACGGAGGCTTTTTAATTGGGAGCAGGAAATCATGGCATCAGATTCGTTAGTACAGGCGAGCGGATTCTCAGAAGACGAACAACGGGGCCTTTACCGCGCTATATATTCTCGGCGCGATATTCGGACCTTTAAAAGCGACCCCGTCCCGTCAGATGTGTTGGCGCGGATCATCCGGGCCGCCCATCACGGGCCGTCTGTGGGGTTCATGCAACCGTGGGATTTCATCATGGTGCGGGACGTTGTGATTCGTCAGAAGGTAAAGAGCCTGTTCGACCGGGAACGCCAGGCGGCATCCTGTTTCTTCGACGAGCCAAGGCGGTCCCACTATCTGTCATTAAAACTAGAAGGTTTATTGGAGTCTCCAATCAACGTTTGTGTCACCTGCGACCCGACACGCGCCGAAGTGGTCTTAGGACGCAATTCTATCCAGGAGACCGACCTGTATTCCACCTGTTGCGCGGTGCAGAACCTGTGGTTGGCAGCCAGAGCCGAGGGAGTTGGGGTAGGATGGGTCAGCATCTTGAAGCAGCCCCAATTACGGCAGATATTGGGTATACCCCACCATGTGATCCCGGTGGCGTACCTGTGCCTGGGCTATCCTGTCGAATTTCCAGCAGACCCGGTGCTACAAACAGCAGGCTGGCGCGACCGTATGGAACTAGAAGGGCTGATGCACTTTGATGGCTGGGAAGGGCCTTCGGAAGGCAAAGAGTGGCAGGAGTTCAAGACGGCGCTAAGTGAGAATGCGGATATGCCGCTTGAGAGCACCAAGTAGTGGCGGAGGGTGGAAGACCCAAACCTTTGTTCCTATGCGCGTATAGCTTGTCAGTGAGATGGCCTTCAGAAAACCAAGTTCGGTCACGAAATCGGCATTGAACCCGCACTTTCTCTTTGTCAAGTAGAGATTCAGATCTTGACAACCTAGGCGCTCGCTTGCCGGGTTATACCCTCGTTGCCCGAGAGTTGACTACATTATGCAGATGATCAAATCTGCAATGGACATGCTACGGCCTTTCACTCTTTTCGAAAATCCGGATCAAACCCAAGACGGATGATCGAAGCTTGCTGAGAGAGGATGGGAATCAGATTTATGCCTTTCCCTATGCAGGTTATTGGTCCAAGATCGTCGCGTCGATCACAAAATCTGATCCAGGATGGCGATTATCTCAGGGTCGCCACCGGCGGGTGGGGTCCAGTTAACGTGTACGACCTCGACCTCTTGAGACTCCAGGTTCTCGGCGAAGTCCTCCACTCCAACGTTGATCGCTTGGATAGGTGAGGACAACAACCGGTCAATGGCGTTTTGCGGCTCCATCTACTGGCCCTTCATAGCGACTAACCCTGCGGCGAATCTAGCGGCCTGGAAACCTGATGTGAACACTACGGCGCCGGCCTCCTCTAAGGCTTGGACCTGGGCATTCAAGCCCTGCTGGTCAAGCTCGGTACCGCAGAC
>JAKUNK010000033.1:0-32434 GCA_022451945.1 Dehalococcoidia bacterium | reverse complement strand
GAGTTGCCCTGAAGTCCAAACGATTACGGTTTTAGCGTCATCACGGAAGTTGAAAGCGTCAATTAGGCCCACCGCGGCGTGGTCATGGTTCCCGGCGATGGCCACTAACTCGAATTCCCTTATTCTGTCGATGCAAGGTCCGGGATCAGGGCCGTAACCAACGGTGTCTCCCAGACACCAAATCACATCAAACCCTCCACGGTCTTGGGCGTCATTGATGACAGCCTCCAGGGCCTCCAAGTTGGCGTGAATGTCAGATAAAATCAACGCCCGCATAATCACGGAATTCCTGAAACATTCCGGTAAACTCGAGACTGTAGTGTGAAATCCGGTAAGATGTCCCCGTAATTATACGAGCTGGGAGGTGGCCGGCGCCCAGGGCGTATTCAATTGCCTATAACGTATATGAGGAGAAGGACAACGAATGGTTACCGCAAAACCCACCGTCAGGGTGATTGGTACCGGAGGCAGCATCGCAGGGGTTGGTCCAGACCGCATGGACTTCATCCTCTATCCGGAGATTGGGAACCATATCACCATACAACAATCTCTAGACCGGGTGCCTGAGATACAGGAGATCGCCGATGTCCGGTCTGAAGACCTGGTAAGCGTGGGCAGCACAGCCATTGGGGCAGCGGAGTGGCTGGGTCTAGCCCGACGCATCAACCAGATATTTCGAGATGAGCCGGACGTAGCAGGAGTCGCAATCACCCACGGGACCGCCACGTTAGAGGAGACCTCCTATTTCCTGCACTTAACAATTAAGTCATCTAAGCCAGTTGTGATTACCGGCGCGATGCGTCCGCCAACAGCTCTCAGCACAGACGCCGATTTAAACCTTCTGGACGCAGTGCGTACTGCGGCCTGTCCAGATTCTGCCGGCCTCGGAGTGCTAACGGTGCTAAACAACGAAATCCAGTGCGGCCGTGACGTTACCAAGGCCAGCACATTTAGAGTAGAGACATTCCGGCCAAATGAACTAGGGTTTCTAGGGTACGCGGATTCTGATGGGAAAGTCATTTTCTACCGAGCTCCCTTACGACGCCACACATCAAATACTCCCTTTATGGTGGACAGCATGACCGACCTGCCCCGAGTGGACATCGTCTACTCCTATGCAGGGGCCGACGGGCTGCTGGTTGACGCGGTGCGCAGCAACGGCTCGGATGGATTGGTCCTAGCCGGGTTTGGCGGTGGCACTTTCCCGCCAGCCGTCATCGATGCGGCCGTCAAAGTGGTTGATAACGGAATACCTGTGGTTTTGGCCACCCGCTCCACCGCCGGCAGAGTCGTGACAACTCCGAAGAAGGACGAGCAAGGATTCATAGTTTCAGACAATTTGCTACCCCAGAAGGCCCGCATTTTGTTGATGCTGGGCCTAACGATCTCTAAAGACCGTCACGAGCTGCAGCAGATGTTCTACGATTACTAAGTCTGCACTCTCTGCTCGCTCATAGACAAACCGGCCAAGCGAAAAACCACCGCTTTTGTCCGATTAGCGACCGGTGTATACTCCGCAACGCACGCTTCGGCAGAAGTGTCTAATCATGGGGATCTGCCAGGGAGAATGAGAATCATTGGCTGAAGCAATAGACCCACAAACCATCGCCGACGCCGACGGTAGCCGTACCAAAGACTCGGTGATGGCCACAACGGTGATTGGTGCTCATGCGCTTGAACACATGTATGGCCGCGCCTTCTTGGTGCTCATACCCCAGATATACATCGCCCTAGGGCTAGCGCCGATCCAGGCGGGTCTATTAGATGCCGTCCGGCAGCTCTCTGGAGGCGCCACAAGCATGACCGGCGGCTTTTTCGTAGATATGTTCCAACACCGCCGTGCCCATATCCTTACCTTCAGCATGGCCTTGATAGCTATTGGCTATTTCCTGGTGTCGATCGCGCCGACCTTCGGACTGATCTTGGCCGCTCTGGCCTTGGCATCTGCAGGGACCGCCCTATGGCACCCCCCGGCTTTAGGATTATTGGCTCAGCGGTTCCCCAATCGACGCGGTTTGTTTATATCCATGCATCGCTCCACGGGAAACATTGGCGACTGGTTGGGGCCGTTGATAGTCGGAGGCCTATTGGCCGTTATAGGATGGCGCTGGATCGTGGGCGGCGGCACTCCTGTCCTTCTATTCTTGGCATTTGTCATATTCCTGTTATTGAGGAACGTCGGAGGCCCAAAGGTTGAAGGGACTGACTATGGGGCCAAATTCCGGAACCAGATACGCGATATGCGAGAGTCCTTCCGGGGAACCGGCATGTGGTGGATATTCACAGTTTCTGCGGTGCGAGGCATGGGTGACCGGTCATTGCTCTGGGTCATCCCGCTCTACTTGACAGACCAGTTGGAGCTGAGCACTTTTTGGGTCGGCTTCCACGTTGCACTGCTGGCGGCTCCAGGCATAATCGCCGGGCCATTATTCGGCGCGTTATCAGATCGAATTGGAAGAAAGCCCATCATCGTCTTCATAATGGCATCGGCCGTAATCTTCCCAACAACCATGGTACTGGGCGGAGACGGTCCAGGAATGACCCTCTCTGTTCTCCTATTCGGACTGTTCCTGTTCTCGGTTAACTCGCTCACACAGGCAGCGGCTGTAGACGTCGCAGCCGGAAAAGGTCTTGAAGGGACATTCATCGGATTGATGTGGGGCAGTAATGCCTTCTTCGGAGCCATAGCGTCAATCGTAGCGGGCGTGGTAGTAGAGTACATCGGTTGGGACGCAGCCTTCTACTTCGCATCCGGCCTGTTCTTCCTTGGATTTCTGTCCTCATTGGCCCTTCCTGGTAATTTCGCCAAGCCGGAGTCGCAGACACCGTAAGAGTCCAACTCTACTCTGATGTGTAATGGAACGGCTGTTCCGTTCCATTTTTCGTTTGACTACTGTCTCACGGAGTGACTGTGAAGGTCGGCTACAGGCCTGCATCCAACGCTTGTTCATATTGCTCCGGGGTGTTCAGATCCCAGACCAAGCTGGGGTCGTCAATCTCGAAGCGGTCTGTTTCGTCTGCGTGCCGGCGGACCACTGCTAAAAGGCCTTGGGTTTCTTCTTCAATCTTCATCACCTCGGGCAACACCGACTCGGACATGACGATTGGGTGGCCACCCTTGCCATGGTAGGTCGGAATGGTCATCTTGTTAAAGGAAGAAGTATGCCGTTCCAGAAGCGTACGTACAGTGTCCGGTCGCCGCGGTTGATCAACGCTGAGCAACACCACGTGCTTTGTGCGCGAGGCTATTAAATCACTCATGCCTGATTTTATGGAAGTTGTCTTGCCTTCCCGGTAGTCACCATTTAGTACCCAATGGGCGCCATCGGCGGACTCTACTATGGGCTTCAAGAGGTTAGCGTCATGACCCAGTACAACGACTACATGGTAAACGCCGGCAGCAATAAGCGAACCAATCTGATGTTCGAGAAGAGTTACGCCGCGCCAGGGAAGCAAGGCTTTCAGTTGCCCCATACGACTGGACTCGCCAGCCGCAAGCAATATTGCAAAGACGCCTTCCACCGACGGGCTTCAGACCTCTAAATAAGTTTCTGGAGTTCGTTCAACGATTTCGGCTGCGCGATCAACGTACCAGTCCCCCATCTGCATCTGGCCGCCGTCGCCACCACGCCGCACCATGATGATCTCCGACATGATACTAACTGCCAATTCCTCAGGTTCCAATGCTCCGATATTCAGTCCAATGGGGGCATAGACCTCTTTGATACGCTCTAAAGAAACACCTTGTTGCAGAAGGCGCCTAAAAATCATGATAGTCTTACGCCGGCTACCCAGTACTCCAATGTAACGGGCGCGGGTCGTGAGGGCAGACTCCAGGGCCATGTCGTCGTAGCGATGCCCTCTGGTGCCAACCACGACGAAAGTGTTGACGTTCAAATCTAGATGGTCGGTCCACTTGTCGTAGGTGGATACAACTCTTTGTTCCGCGTAGGGAAAGCGCTCTTCGTTGGAAAACTCTGGCCGGTCGTCCACCAGATAAACACGGTATCCCAGAGAATGGGCCAGATCCGCAGTGGCTTTGCCAACGTGTCCTCCACCTACCATCACTAACGTGGGGGGAGTGGTGAAGCCTTCGACGAACACTTCTGTGCCGTCAGCGAGGCTAAATGAGTCATTGCTACCAACGTTCGCCACTTTCTCTGCGACTTCTATGGCTTGGGTATCCAAATCTGGGCTGCCCAAAGAACCACTAATCGATCCGTCTGAGCGCAATAAAAGTTTCGAACCCACCTTGGGCCCACCGTCCCTGGAATTGACCAAGGTCGCCAGACTGACCGGCTGGCCGCCATCATACGCTTCAACGATCTCTTCACCGATCGAGGTGAAATCCTCTAGCTCCCGGAACGGCTCCAGATAGAAGAACATGGTGCCACCGCAGACCAGACCATCACGGGCCGCGATATCTTCATTTAGGTAGTAGTCTTTGAATTCAGGGCCACCGTTCTGGCGTAGAATCTCTTTCGCCGCAAACCAGATGTCGCCCTCAACGCAGCCGCCACCAAGAGTGCCCAGTCCGGAGCCGTCCTGCCGCACAAGGAGCATCGCGCCGGCTTTCTGTGGCGTCGAGCCTTTGGTCCGGACTACTGTAGCCAAGACACAGGGTTGACCTTCTTTCAAGTCGTCGATCGCTCCCTGTATAACTTCTCTCATCAAATTCCTCTTATGGCCCTGTAGTTCAGTGGGAATCTTTCGTTGACGTCTAGATCCCTAGTCCAGTATCTGGTGGATAGCTTATCAAATTCGTATGCGTGGGAGCAAATAAAATCAACCGTTGATACGCACGGAATTCGGCCCAACTTCGGCGCCGGAACACTGTAACTCTAGGCACCATTCGATTATAATGTTATGTCATATGGCAATTGTAGCTATCACCTCCTCAGGGGCCAAGAACGCACACCGATACATCGAAGCGATGGAGTCCGCAGGGGCGGAGGTGCGGGTCCTGGTGCCGGACGACCACGCAAACGTAGATACCGACGAACTTATGCGCGATACAGGTGGTCTACTATTATCCGGCGGACCAGATATCGACCCCGCCCTTTACGGAGAGGACCCGAACCCAAACGCAGGATTAAAGCTAAACCGCCCTCTCGACAAGTTGGAACTGCGGGTTCTGGAATACGCGTTGATGCGGGACATGCCGATTCTAGCGATCTGCCGGGGGATGCAATTGCTGAACGTTGCGTTCGGCGGCAAGTTGATTCAAGACTTGCCGGGCCACAGATCCGAAAAGATCGACGGCAACTGGGAGCCCGCTTACCACACGATATACATCGCACCGGGCGCCAAAGCGGCGCCGGTGATTGGAATGGCAGGTTTGTTCAGGGTGAATAGCCTGCACCATCAAGGGCTGAAAGAGGCGCACCGGGCACCAAGCCTAATGACAACTGCATACGAGGTAGAAGATGGGTTGATTGAAGGATTGGAGAGCCCACAACATAGCTGGGTTATCGGTTTTCAATGTCACCCGGAACGCCAGGATGAAGTCCCAAAGCTATTCGGCAACCTATTTCTTGGCTTAAAAGAACGAGCCGAAACCTACATCTCTGAATTCGCCGACTAACACCTAGGCTCGATATCCACCGTGGGTAACGAAACTGTCTAAACAAAGCGTTATTTCCCGGTATCACGGCATGCTCAAAAATCGGAAACTATCCACAGAATATTCAAGGGATTAGTGGACTCTCAAGGAGCACCAACATATGGTAACTACCACGCCCGAACAACCAAATTCGGGGGAACGCCCGATACGCATAGAAGAGGAGATGCGGACATCGTACCTGACCTATGCGATGAGCGTAATCGTCGCCAGGGCGCTCCCTGACGTTCGGGATGGGCTGAAACCTGTTCACCGTCGCATTCTCTATGCGATGCACGACATGGGTATCCGGCCCGGAGGTGCCTATAGAAAGAGCGCCAGAATCGCCGGTGAAGTGCTAGGTAAATTCCATCCCCACGGTGAAGGTTCGGTATACGACGCCTTGGTCCGCTTAGCTCAGGATTTCTCCATGCGCTACCCGCTGATCACCGGCCAGGGCAACTTTGGCAGCATAGACGGCGACCCACCTGCCGCCATGCGGTACACCGAAGCCCGCCTGGCTCCTATTGCAGACGAACTGTTGGCAGATATTGACCAGAACACCGTTGATTTCAGCGCCAACTTCGACGACTCTCTCAGCGAGCCAACCGTACTGCCGGCCAGATTACCCAACATGTTGATCAATGGGGCCTCCGGCATAGCAGTGGGCATGGCCACCAACATCCCGCCGCATAACCTTGGCGAGATCTGTGACGCAATCATCCGGCTGATTGACAACGAAGACATCACCACCGAGCAGTTGATGCGCTCAGTCAAGGGTCCGGATTTCCCCACTGGCGCCAACATCCACGGACGGCAAGGAATCTACGACACCTACACTACCGGTCGCGGCCGAATCATCATGGAAGCCACCACCGAGATTGAAGAGGCCCGTGGCGGCCGAGAACAAATCATTATCACAGAGCTTCCCTACCAGGTGAACAAGGCAAACCTGGTCGAAAAGATTGCCACCCTAACCCGCGAGAAGAAGTTGGACGGCATCTCCGACATCAGGGACGAGTCTGACCGCCATGGAATGCGAATAGTTATTGAACTCCGCCGCGACGCCCAGACTTACGTGGTGATGAACAACCTGATGCGCCACACGGCCCTCAGGCAGTCGTTCAACACTATCATGCTAGCTCTGGTGGACGGGCAACCTCAGATTCTGCCTCTGAAACGTTGTCTAACCCTGTTCATTGAGCACCGTCAGGTCGTCATCCGCCGGCGGGCCGAATTCCAACTACAGAAGGCACAGGAACGCGACCATGTGGTCCAAGGGCTGCTGTTAGCCTTGGATCGCATGGACGAAGTCATTGAGATCATCCGTGGTTCAGCAGACGTGGAAGCCGCCCGCGCGAACTTGATGTCAACCTTGGACTTGAGTGAGATTCAATCTCAGGCCATCTTGGACATGCAACTCCGTCGCTTGGCGGCTTTGGAAAGGGAACGCCTGGAGAAAGAGCACGAAGACCTGGTTGGCAAAATCGCTGAGCTCGAGGCCCTATTAGCCAGCCCAGAACTGGTGCTATCCGAGATTAGGTCCGAGACTCAGGCTCTCAAGAAAGCGTTCAACAACCCCCGCAGAACGGTCATCCACGACGCGGAATTGGCCGACCAGACCGACGAATCATTCATCCCACATGAAGATTCGATCATTACTCTGAGCCAGAAGGGTTACGTGAAACGGGTGCCGTCGGACACCTTCCGAACCCAGCACCGCGGTGGTAAAGGCGTTGTTGGTATGCGGACCCGTGAAGACGACGCGGTGATGGATTTAGTCGTGGTTGACTCCCATAACACTCTGTTCTTCTTCACCAACAGGGGACGCGTCTACCCACTGAAGGCCTATCAGATACACGGTGATTCATCACGGACCAGCCGCGGCGTTCTTCTATCTACTCTGCTACCGCTGGATCGCGGTGAAGCAATCCAGGCGATGATTCTGATTGAAAACCCCAGGGACGAGTATCCGCTCCTGCTGGCCACTAAGAAAGGAGAGATCAAAGCTCTGAAAACGGGCGAGCTCACCCGCATCCGCCCTTCAGGTTTAATTGTATTCGACCTGGAGCAAGGCGACGAATTGGTCTCGGTCGCACAGGTAGGCGATGCGAAAGATGTGGTTATGGTTACGGAACAGGGTCAGGCGATCAAGTTCCCCATCTCGGGACTTACTCCACGCTCTCGGACAGCCGGCGGTGTTCGAGGTATCCGTCTGCTGAACAAAGACGAAGTAGTCGCCATGAGTACGGTGACTCCCAACAGCCATCTTTTGATAGTCAGCCAGAGAGGTTACGGCAAGAGCACCCCGCTAGCCAGCTACCCGCGCCACTCAAGGGGCGGCCAAGGTGTGCGGACATTCCGCACTTCAGACAAGGCCGGGAAAGTGGCAGCTGCCAGAGTGGTATCAGACGGCCCCGGACAGCTGATCTTAATCATTTCGGCCAAGGCCCAGGTGGTACGCATTACCCTAGAGGACGTGAGGGTGACCGGAAGGAACACTCAGGGCGTGATCGTCTGGCGCGATCGTGCGCCGGATGACTACGTCGCATCAATCGCTGTTTTCCAGGAATCGGACACTCAATCATCCCCGGACGAAAATAACAACGGGAAAAAACCTGCCAAGGCACGCTCTAAAGAATCCAAATCCGAAAATGAACAACCCGGGGTAGACGACACCGAAGATTACGAAGAAATTGAAGCCAACGACACTACAGAATCTGAATTTGTACCGAAAGAAAACGATGAGGATGTAGAGACCGGCGACGAATAATTAAACTCGGCATGATTAGAATAAGAGAAGCGCTGTGGGAAAGCAGCGCTTCTCTTATTCTAATAGCCAATGCATATGCCTTTGTTTCGACTTGAACACAATAGATTTGTTCTGTACTATAGTTAATTAGTTGATATTAAACTACCATGAATATCAATTAATCTAATTATTATTATCAAGAGGGCGCTCGTAAATGAAACTGGTTTTCCTTCATGGAGCTGGAAGTTCCAGCCTTGCCTATTATTACCAACTTCGGCATTTCAGAAACTCCAAAGCGATTGACCTTCCAGGGCATTCTTCCGGCAAAGCCTGCAACGATATTGAAAGTTATCTTGAATGGGTTCGTGGCTTCATCTCCGCCCGCCGTTACAAAGACGTTGTCCTGTGTGGTCATTCCATGGGCGGAGCGATATCTCTGCTCTACGCCCTCCGCTACCCGGAGGAATTGAAGGGGCTCATCCTTATCGGTACCGGCGCCCGCTTGCGAGTCCATCAGGACTATCTAAATCTCTGCCGCCAACCAGGCCCTGATAATTCCAATTGGTTGGCCGGACACATGAAACATTTCAATAGCGTCGCTCCGGACATGCACCCAGTCTTGTCCCAGAGAGCGGAAGAAGTCGGACCTGAAGTTGAACTGAATGACTTATTGGCCTGCGACAGGTTCGACGTTATGGACCAGCTTGGAAAGATCGACCTTCCGACCCAGATTCTATGCGGGAGCGACGATGTAATGACTCCAGTTAAGTACTCCGATTACCTAACCGAACATATGCAAAATGCCCGAAAGGCTGTCATCTCGGGCGGCACTCATTTCGTACAGATGGAGAAATTCAAGAAGGTCAACGAGGAAATCGAGAGTTTCATGGGAAGCCTTAAGTAGCAAGCCCTCTTATAGGTCGGCGCTTTGCCCTTGTCCTGGTTTTACTCTCCGGCCGGGTTGTACCAACGGCTGTTGTAGAACATCAAAGGTGCGCTGGAATCGTTCCGGCGCATCTCTTTCACTTCCCCGACATAAATCGTGTGATCCCCATATATATGAGCTCCCTTCACTTCGCAACCGAAGAAAACCATCGAGTCGTCCAGGACTGGAGTTTTATCAGCGGCTTCGGAATAGTGATAGCTGACATCACCGGTGCGATCCTCTGGTTTCCTGGCGAAGTAGACGCCTAAGTCTTGCTGTTCTTGTTTTAGTATGTTCACCCCGAAACGTCTCGTTTTTTCCAAATAGCCATGGGTGTGTGTGCCGTGGGCGACACAGACCATGACGGTCGGCGGATCGAGGCATATCGATGAGAATGCGTTAGCCGTCATGGAATGAGGCTCTCCATCGCCATCCAGGGTGGTTATTACCGTAACACCGGTTGCGAACTGTCCAAGAGCAGACCTAAATTCATCTTTATCTAGCAAGAAATATACCTACACAAAAAGTGATCCAGGTGTTAACGCCGATATTATATACGCTTGATTATCGACCTGCCAGTGTGGGGGTTTGCTGGTGTTGCCAGGATTTATGGGTAGGATCTAAAACAAGTTCCGATATCACCGTCCGAATGATTAGTGTATAGTTTTCCATCGAGCTTGACCACGGAGCCGCGAGGCACCAAATCAAAGAAAAGCTCAGGATGGGTTAATCCGGCTAATAACTCCAGCCCATCAATCGTCCTGGGACCAGGGCGGCTGAAGTATGAATGGTCTATCAGATAGACCTCTCCGTCCCTCACCGAAGACAGATCTCTCCATCCCGACTGCATCTCGAGCCACGGCGCTTCTCTCAGGTTTCTGGCCAGATCCGACGAGCAAAGGTCTATAAATAGCTTGTCTGGGTCGTACTTTCTGACAACATCCCAATCTAGACGTTCGGCGCCGCAACCCGGGGCAAACATGTCCTGGTTCCCGCCAGCGAGACGCAACAAATCAGGTATCCAATGCCCACCAACAACTAGGGGGTTGATCCCTTCTAGGGAGAACACCCGTGGTCGCCGCATTACCGATGCCAGCTTATCCTGGATAGCCTGAACGCGCTGGCGCATCCCAGCTACTACAAGATTAGCTTGGTCTTCAACCTCGCACGCCCGGCCCACTTCCAGAATGGAGTCTAATATGCCTTCAAAAGTCCTGGGCTGCAGTACCACGATATGAGGTTGGATATCCATCCCAGCTACCACCCCAGTCACCTGCCCAGCATCCACTTCGCAGACATGGCAAAGGTCCTGTGTCAATATGACGTCGGGCGACTCTTTGACCAACCATTCTTGGTCCAGCTCGTAAGGGTTCTCACCGTTGGAGAGGAGAGCGGTCATCGCAGCTTCCACCTCTTCGCTGGAAAGAACGGATGGATCGACCTTGCTTCGGCTGACCACCGGTTTGCCTTGAACTCCAACAGGGAAGTCGCATAAATCAGAAACTCCGACAACTCGGTCCTCCAGACCTAAAGCGAATAAAATTTCTGTCCCGCTGGGAAGCAATGAGCAGATTTTCATGCCTTAATCGTCATCCTACAAGAATTTTAAAGGTTTGCCGCAGGTGTTTTAATCGAGACCATAAAATCCGAATAACAAGCGCCACAGATCAGAAGTTTCAAGTGTGAAAGCTGATGTATTATAGACTCCGATAAACCGCAAAGGTAGGCACAGATGACTGAGCCAAACCAAGCGGCTACAAACCATCGCGAGCGAATCTCAAACCAGGCGGTCGCCCATCATGGCACAGGGTTCATGGGTCCAAGTGTGGAGCCAATGGGACCTCCTGAAGCTGAATTCTTTTAGCTTTGGTATAACTGGGTTCATATTGGCCATGGATACGGTGGTCCTACCCATAATCGTGTTGACGGTGGCGCCAGAAGGTTTAAAGAACACCTACCTGGCTGTCCTCGGAATCAGTGGCCTGATTATGGCGGCGCTGATCCAGCCAACCATAGGTCGAATCAGCGACCGGACTCAGTTTCCTCTGGGGCGGCGAGTCCCCTTCATCCTCTGGGGCTCGGTTTTCGCCGCTGTCGGTTTGATCGGTATCCGCTTAGCGCCCAATTTCGGCGTCCTATTCGGCGTTTGGTTATTCATTCAGGCCAATGTAAATATCGCCTATGGCCCCGGACTAGCGCTGATCAGAGACTGTGTACCACTGAACCGTATCGGCATGGCATCGTCCATGAAAATAATGTCAGATGCGGCCGGTGGGGCGGTGATGATTGCTATCACCGGCTCGTTGATCACGAAGACCGGGTCTGACATCGACTGGGAATGGCTGTCCTTAGGAATCCTCGCCTTCTTGCTTATACTGGCAATCTCCATCACTTCCGTCCAGATATCTCGACGCGAGTTTTCTTCACCATCCAAATCTCAACGCCCAGGAATAGCCCCTTCTTTTCGGTCGGTACTGAACCCGCAGTTGGGGCTGTTCCTGGGGTCGAGGTTGATGATGATTACGGCCATAGCTTCTTTCCAGACCTACGGCCTGTTCTTCCTCCGCGATTCCGTGGGCCTGGACAATCCGGCGGAGGCGTTGGGGCGCATGATATTGGTGATTGCAGGGACACTGGCCATAGCAGTCTACATCTCGGGCTGGGTATCTGACCGGGTTGGCCGTAAGCCAGTGGTCATGGCCGGAGCTATTGGCGCTGCCATAAGTACCCTTTGGATGTTGACCGCCGATGATTCCATCCAGGTGCTGGTCATTGCCAGTGTCATCGCCGCAACTGTGGGCGTACTGCTGAGCGCAAACTGGGCATTGGCCAACGAACTGGCAGACGAGAGTCAGGCGGGACTGCATATAGGCATCGTGAATCTGGCAACTGTCTGTGGAGCCGCTGGCGCCAAGTTTTTGGGGCCAATCATAGACGCCTTGAACCACATTCCTGGGCACCCTGATGACTTTGGCTACCAGGTACTCATAACCGCGGACGCGGCGTTCTTCTTGATAGGCGCTCTACTACTGATACCTCTGAAAACAACGGGCGGTGAGAATATCGCGAGGGACGAGGACCAACTACATGGCCAGTAATCCTTGAGTTAGTTAGCGTGCTTTGGCGGCTTTGTCCACGAACTCAGTTGCCCCACTTGCCACCCACCCGTTCCAAGAAGTCATCAGGAACTGAACCCCTTTTTGCGCATAGGCCTCTAAGTTCCCATCGTTGACCAAAGTCCCTGCTACCTTCCCTGCACCGGTTATCTTCGAGATAGCTTCGTCTATGGCCTTCAATACATCCGGATGTCCGGCATTACCGATATGGCCCATCGTCTGTGAGAGATCTGACGGCGCCACGAAAAATACGTCGATATCGGGCACTGTTAGAATCTCGTCCAGGTTGGATAGAGCTTCCACCTCTTCCAAAAGCACCACCACCATCGTTTGGTCGTTTGCCTGATGAAAATACTCCCCGACTCCAAAAGACTGCCGTCCTCCAAACATGCCCCGGTAACCCAGTGGTGCATATTTCGCGGACTGTGCAGCTTGTTCGGCAGCTTCATAAGAATTCACGTGAGGCACAACGATGCCCATGGAACCCCTATCCAGCGTGCGAGTAATCAGGCCGGGATCGTTGGAGTTGACTCTGGTGATGGAAGCCATCTCCCAAAGATCACAGGCCCGGGTCATATCGCCCAATGAGTCCCAGTCCACCGAGCCGTGTTCCATTTCGATCCATGCGGCATCAAACCCCATAGGCCCTAGAAAATCAATGATGTCGCTGCTCTGGAGTCCGGAAATCACGGTTACGATCTCTCCGTTCTGTAGTTTCTGTTTGGTTTTGTTGACCCTTATTGACGCCACGATGGCCCTCCTGAAATCGAGAATAAATCCTGCCGTCCCGCTATCGAAGAGGCAGCGAGCTCAGCCATTTTGCCATTCAGGCTAAGAATATACAAATTCGTAGTCAACGTTTCTGGCGGCAGAATCCGCCATACGCCATGCGTTTTCCTGAGTTAGGGCATGCAGGCGCAAATCTCTGGCCAACTACAGCATCTTGCCATCTTGCCCCACTTAATTTACAGTCGGTCCTTCCAGAACTTCGCTTCCGGCAAAGTTAGAAGGTATTAGGCTACCAAGAACTCCTTAGCACCTGCATGATTGGCCCGGCGTCACTTACCGGCGTTGGGTTAGTGGCCAGAGACCGGTCTTTAAGGGTGGCCGCCGCGATCAGCTCCAGACCTTCTTCCGGCACGCCCACATCGCGGAGCCGGCCCGGAAGCCCTAAAGCATTCCGGAGGTCCTCCACCGCGTCCGCTGCAGACAATGCTGCCTCATGATCGTTCATCCCGCGGGTGTTGATACCCATTGCCTGGGCGATTAGCGCTTGGCGGTCAGCCGAAGCATCAGCGTTGAACCGCATGCTATGAGGCAGCATGATGGCGTTCGCATCGCCGTGGGGAACGTCAAAGATACCACCGACATGATGGGCTGTGGCGGTATTGATGCCGCCGCCCACACTCCCCAACGACGCCATTGCCGCCGCCGTCTTCGTGTTGAGCAGGCGATCTACCTCCAATTCTGGGCAATGGGGCAAGTTCTCCACCAGCATCGAGATCGCGCCCAACGCCAACGAATCCGAGATGGGGTTGTGTTTGGCCGAATAAACCGACTCTATGGCTACTCGCAGTTGTCCCATGGCCGTAGAGAGGAGGATAGCCATGGGAGTAGTGGCCAGAGCCTGGCCATCAATGACGATCGAACGGGGAATTGTTGCCGGGTCGGCAACAGAGACCTTTCTTCCTAAATCTCTGTCGGCAAACCCAGCTCCACGGCTGAGTTCGGCTGCTCCCATAGTGGTGGAAACGGCGATGATAGGAACTCGGTCTTTGGACAGGTGGGGCATGACTATCTTGTCTGGCGGCTCGAAGATGACCTGGTGGTCATGAATCTTGCCGCCTTCGCCCAACAGCGTGGCGATCCCTTTGGTGGTATCGTGGGTGCTGCCGCCACCGACGCTGACTAAAGCATCTGGTTTAAGATCAGCAACCAATTCCATCGCTTCATCCAAGGTGTGCACCGGAGAATGAGGGAGCACGCCTGAGAACAGGCCGACGCAGCAATCTCCAAGGGAAGACTGCACCCGGCGGACCACGTCAGATTTATCCAATATGGTGGGGCCGCAAATAACCATTGCCCGGCTCCCACCCAACCGGTCTAGGATTGCAGTCAGGCTGTTGATGGCGTCCTCGGCGCAGACCACTTCTTGTGCCACACTGTCATAGTTATATGTCAATGATTTATGCACAAACCTACCTCTATAATCTCTGATCAGATACCGCGAGCGAGACGTTCCATCTCCACGGCGAACCAGAGCGCCATGCCACCGCTGCGGTCGTCGAGGCCAAATATAGCTGGGCGGTCCAAGTAGTCCCGGACGTTGTTCTGTACCCCGGTGCTGGCGCAGCCGTCAACCACGTTGCCGATGTCGTCCACCCGTTCCGCCACTCCCTGCCAAGCCAAATCAACAACTGTCTTGAATTCATCCGAGAGGAACCCCATGCGAATACCCCGGGCCATGGCATAGCCCATCATGCAAGTAGCAGTGAACTCTAGATATGACCCTGGAACGTCCAACACTTGGTTCAACATACCTGAGTGGTGCTGTAGGCGGCCCAGAGAGTCCATGAGGCGTTTATACATTGCGATGACAGCGGATCGGCTCGTATGGTCCTCAGGTAGATAGGTCAGGGCTTCCGCCAATCCCATCGCGGCAAACCCGTTGCCCCTACCCCAATAATAGGCTGCGGAGCGGCAATGCCAAAATAGTCCGTGGGTCTGTTGTATCTTCCCACTTAGTATGAAATCAGCCAAGATATCTATGTATTTGGCGTTTCCGGTGATATTGAAAGCCCGGCCAAGGATGGCACCGCTCATGAACATATCTTCCGTCCGGAAATCAGGATCGCAAGGTCTAGGCGCGACTCCCTGGCCTCTGGACTCGAATCGTTCAGCAGCTTGGATGACCAACTCGTTGTAGCGGGCCTCACCAGTGGAGTAAGCCAATTCGTCCCCCCAGACCACCGACGCCAAACCCGACGGGGCCAGGTCTTCAGGAACCCCCGCCATGGCAAAACCTTCTAACATCGTAGCTATATCAGGCGCGGGATTATCGCTAGAGGGTTCCAGCTGGTGGAGTCTGAGACGTCCGCTGATTGGCACACCTTGGGTGTAGACCACCGGATCAAAGGTGTGGCCATAGGCGGTGGCTAACGCTTTGGCGATCTCGGTTTTGGGCCTGCCTCGCCGGGCATCCAGAGTCTGACGGGCCTTCGACTTGCCCAACATATCTAACTGGCGCAGCATGCTAAACAGTCTGCCAAGTTCTCTTGGTAATTGCTCGTCGGTTGCCGTAAGGCGTAGACCAGGCACCGTACCCAGTCCGTCAGGATGACCGGAACCAAGGGCCGCCAGAAGCCCCTGTCCGCCGGATATACTCTTTCCGCCAAGTCCGGGGGCCAAACTTTGCGCGGCCTGATTGAATTCCCAGTTCAACGAATCTCCCGACTGCAGTTCGATTATTAGGTCAGGCGCTTGAAAGCAGATCCAGCGCCAGAGGTAGCGTTTCTCCGGGTCTTCTAGGTCATAGTAGTACTTGCCCTCTGGAGGATAAACGCTCGAGGGGTTGCCACCAGCGCCATTCTCTGGCGCAACGTTAAGACGAAGACCGTCAGGGTTGGCACAGGGTACGGCGCTCAAGGCGATACGCAAGGACAGAGAATCACCGCCGCCTGCAAATAATTCCAGAGCATGCAGGGCCATATCGACGTCGGCTTGGTAGCCAGTAAGGCCACCCAACAGTAAAATCCTGACTCTGGACGTTTCCACCGAGTAGGCGTTCCGGTCCAACAATGCTGGAATCTGACCCAGGGAACGGGTGACCCCGCAAGCAGACCGAGTCCAGAAACCAGGCCGGGTACGGATAAGAGTGTCCATTGCATCGTTGATAGTTTGTTCTGTGGACAATTACATGTTCCTCAAGTTGCGTTAAGCAGCGGGAACAGATAATTTGATCAGTTCCCGGGAATCTCCCATGGATTCAGGCTCCATTATCAAAGAGATGATTTGATTCACCGACGCAGCATCAGCACACTGTCTGGCATGAGCGGCGCAGTCTCGAAATTTCTCTTCCAGCTGTTTTGTGGATAAAGGATTGTCTGGAGAACCAGACGGCGGATCAACCGCCACCGAAGCGGTTGATCCGCCGGAGCAGACCACTTCTATTTCGGCCCAGCCCCTCGGCATATCTTCTTTGCTTTCCGCCTGAATCAGAGATGCAGCTGCCGATACCTTTGGGTTGTCGAAAGCGTTTATCTGGTCTATACCCACTCCTCCCAAAGCTAGAGCACATCCAATCAAGTAGGTCAGACTGAATTGGGCTTCAACCTGTTGCTGTGGATGGGCAACTCCTGTAGAGACGCTGTAGTTGGATGAATGAGTCTCTAGATCAGTGCGGACAACAACTGATTCGATGGCGTTATGGCTCAGGTCCAGCTCATGATGCAGTTTGACCGCCGCATCGATGTAGCCGTGGGTTGGACGTCCACATGGATAGGGCTTGAGGCTGATTTGATCACCCAGGAACTCTTCTCCCAGGCCCTGGTCTATCAGCGAGAGGTCATAGCCGTCCGGCTGGTACATAGGGAAAAAGCCGTATCGCCCGGCAAACACGTTCTCAGCGCCGGTGAAGCCCTCTTTGGCCAGGAATGCTGACAGCACCGCGCCGTGCGCTGCCTGGCCGGCTTGGAATCGCTTGGTCAGCGCTCCATCAACTATGCACTGCCGGTTTCCGGCGGCCTGACTATAAGCTATGCCAAAGGCATGGATTATCTGGCCTTGTGTCAATCCTAGCAGCTTACCCGCCGCGGCTGTCGCTCCGAAAATCCCGAACGCGCCGGTACGGTGCCATCCTCGGTCGTCGTAAGCCGCCAATCCCAAGCGGCAGGAAACATCCAATCCCAACGTGACCGCAAGCATCAACTGGCCGTCTGTGACGCCGCCCAACGACTCACTGACAGCCAGGGCGGCAGCCAGAACCGAAGTACCGGGATGAACGTGGCCACCTTTATCGTAGGTGTCATCAAAGTCTAAGGCGTGGCCCATGGCTGCATTGACCATAGCCGCGTGGTGAGAGGGCATCTTCGTCCCAAGCACCGCCAAGGTCGCCTCTTCTTTGCCACCCCAGCGGCTGGTGACGGTAGCTATTTCCTTTATGCCGGGCGCCGCGCTCCCGCCCAACATGGCCCCAAAAGTATCGAGAACATCCCTTCTCGTAGCTTTCTGGCTAGCTGCAGGAACGTTTTGCAGATCCGTGCGAGCGACATGAGTCGCCAGGGTGTGCGCCGGGTCTATTTTGGGCGTAGTGGCTACCATCAGTGCCCTGTCCGTTACTTCTGGACTATGTCTACATTGACTATCCGAGAGGCGGCCACAGTGAAGGTCAGGGAGGCCGTTCCGCCTCCCTCGGTGCTATCCATAACGTGGATATTCTCCGGGCCCTCTAGATAATTGATCTCATCTCCTTCCACGCGGAAGGGACGGTCGTGTCCCGGATAGAACACGTTGGAGGCAGCCACCATCTTCTCAACGCTTTCCTGAGCGTCTTCCACGTCCCAGAACACATTGTAAGGCAGTCCACGCGCCACGGTGCCGCTCTCAGGCATGGCGTCACCTGCTAACAACACATTCTCTCCGTTGACTTCAGCTAGCACACTCATGTGGCCCTTGGTATGCCCAGGGGTTTCAATCACGGAGATCCCGTCCACAATCTTGTCTCCCTCAGAGACCGTGTCCACTTTCATGTTCCGCATCATGTCAGCCATGCCCGCTGCAACAGCCAGGTCCCATTTATTAGGCGACCGGGCGTAGTCAATCTCCGTCGGGTTCACCAGCACCCTGGCGTTAGTGAATAGGTCAGTGTTCTGGCAGTGGTCCCAGTGCATGTGGGTCAGAATGACTATGTCGATGTCGGCGGGTTCTAGGTCTCTGGCTTTTAACGATTTGACCAAGAATGGACGCCGCGACGACGGGCCGGTATCGACCAATATGTTGTGGTTGCCAACCCTAAGTAATGAATTGGTGGAATAGCCAAAGGAACCCTGGTCGGTGGACAGGGCAAACCCGTACGTTAAAACATCCAGCGTGGCCATGCTTTTCCTTTCCGGCGACTCATTGCGTAGCCGAATTCAATGATTGGAATCGGGCGTTAGCGGAAGTTGGGAATCACCTTCTCAGCGAACAGACGCAGGGAACTCGAAACTTGATCGAAGTCCAACCCTCCTGCGTCTAGATAGCTGATGAAGTTGGTAACGTGGTTATTTTCAAGTTCTTTTATCGCCTGGGTCACCTTTTCAGGGCTGCCTATAGCCGCCATTCCCTCTTTGCCGCGCTCTTCCAGAAGCTCGTGTTCGATGAAGGGGTCGCGTACGTAGTTCTCATAGCCCCGCAAGCCCCCTGGGGCATTGGCCATGTCGGAGACCGGCCTGCGGAGAAACTCCCCCATATCGCCGGCCCATTCCAAACGAGGAGTGAGCAGGTCAACAGCCTCTTGGTCTGTGTTTGAGACATAGACATTACGCACGGCAGCGACTTCTATATCGTCTGGGGCAACACCTTCATCGATCATGCGCCGGTAGTACAGACTTATCAGATTCTGGTCCGAGTCCGGAGAGGCTGGGAAAAAGGAACTCCCCACCGTGAAAAGGCCCCACTGGTTGGAAACTGCAATCTCCACCGACTCCGGGCTGTGGGTCACTGCCATCAATATGGGTGGGGTCGGCTGTTGCACCGGTTTGGGGATGACCATGACTTCTGGAAAGTCGAAAAACTGTCCGCTATAGGAAAAGCGCTCTTCGGTCCAGGCTTTGATGGCGATATCCATGCCCTCAACGAACCGGTCCCGCGACTCGGCGATATCAATGCCGTAGATGTCGAACTCACGCTTCTGATAGCCACGTCCGGCGCCGACCACAACGCGACCACCACTGATTATATCGATAGTGGCCACATCTTGGGCGAACCTCAATGGGGAGTACCAGGGCACGATGGTGCAGGCAACGCCGATTTGGACCTTCTCGGTGCGGGCCGCGATGGCCGACAACAGGCTGTGGGGTGAGCTAATGATGCTATGTTCGCTGAAAGCATGCTCCGCAATCCAGACTGAGTCGAAACCCAGTTCCTCTGCTAACTCAGCACCCTTGAGTATGTCCTGGTAAACCTGGACGTCAGTGCGGCTCACCGGGTTGGGATTGGCCTTATGTTCGTCATCGTATTGCTCGTGTAGTAGCGGGCGTTGTCCGACGAAAAAAGCTCCGAATTTCATGCCGCTATCCCGCCTTTTCAATCTCGGCGTAGACCTTACCCATGCGTACCACGGAGTCGTCCTCGACGTCGGTGAACCAGCGCAAAAGGGAGCGAGTTAACGAGTCGACGGACTCATCCACTGTGGCGGCCTCGTATCTTTCCCGCACGCTCGGACTGGTCATCCGTGAACGTTGCTCTTTTAGCCAGGCTATCTTTTCTGCGTCAGATATGCTCGATGTTACAACTCGGACCTTATCTTCAAATTCCGGGTCTTCTATCTCCTGTGTGGAGAAGCCCAACTCTTTGACGCGACGGTCGAAAATATCACCGTGGCTGTATTCTCGCGCTGCAACAAAAGACAAGCATTCTTTTAATTCGTTGTTGGTAGTTTTGTTAGCCCAGGCTTCAAGGTACACTCCAGCTCGGTTCTCCTGGAGGCGGATATCGTTCAAGAGATCTACATATTCTGGCTTAGAGGACATATCAGGTCTGCTCCTAACAGTGGAATTTACGAAATAGGATGGGGTCAGGCTGGCCCCAGCGTGAGTTGGAGTGTAGTGCGCCCGGTTAGAGGTGTCAATCGGGCGTGGGGCAGGCTCACGCCTTTGTGATATACCAGCAAATTATTGAGCCCGCCGAGCCGAATCCGAAGCCACAGAAACGGAAAGAATCAGCATAAGCTGACGCAATGTTCTTGCCTATAACTCGTTCTGTTATCGAGTTGTATGAGCCTGGCACCCGTTAAAAGGCTATAGAATTCGATGCTATCTAAATAATCGAGACGAGCACCCGACACTCGAAATATCTATTTCAGTGATGCCAACGATATTAAGATAGCGGCGGTGGTCGGAAAGCAGCCTTAGGCGACCACCACCAGGTGTATCGTTGACCTAACCCAGCGAAATTCCCATTGACAGTGCTTCAGGTATCCAATTTCCAAGCAGTTCTTCGAGGTCATCGCGGCACTCTTCCAGTCGGTGTTCCGCGCCTTCGTACAGCACCAACTGCTTAGGCTCGTTGGCCATGTCATAAATCTGTTGGCCGCAGGCGAAGGCCAAACGGGAGTCGGCTTTACCGTGCACTACCAACAGCTTACGCGGGGAGATCTGTCCGGCCATTCCGGCCCCATAGGTTTGTGGAGACAGGGCCACCACGCCCTTGATGTGGTCACTATTGGCGCCTGCTGCGATTACCACAGCCCCACCGAACGAATGGCCGACAACCACCACTGGCTGATGTCCGGTACCTTTCAAGTAGGCCACACCAGCCAGGAGGTCCAAGGCACACTCAAAAACATCGTTGGCATATCGGTAATCCAATCTGAGGGAAGTGATACCCTCCCCCGTGAATCGTTCCGACATTCTGGCGTAGGTACCTGGACCTGGACCGCCGAAACCGCCTCGCGCGCCGCAGACCCAGATCACGGCTCGGTCCGCATCGTGTGCGCGGTGCAAGATAGCGTTGAAGTCACCGCGGTTGGTCTTGAACCGCAGACCCTCTCCCACGTCGCCGTCCGGGAGGTCGATACTCTCGACTCCTTGGATACTCATCAGTTCTTCAACTGTCTTCGGATGCTCTTCAGACATAAGTGGTTCTATTCCGCCAACGCGTCGGGTTTAATCAGAATCTTTAACCTAGAAACTCGTGCAAAGCCTGTATGAATCCCTCGGGGTTGTCCTCGAAAACCATATGGGCGGCCTTCTCCACGTGCACCAGCCTGCCGCTTGGAAGTACCTCAACCATCTTCTCGGCGGTTTCCAGAGCCAGGGTATCGGTCTCCGAGCCTCTAACGATCAAGACTGGGCACTTGATACCAGGCAGGTTCACCCATAAATCCGGCTGCTTCGATCCAGTATTATTGCGGCGCTGTTCCCTGATTTCTAGGTCATAACGCCAGCCTAACTTACCGTTAGGCAATTCTTTGGTGGCGTACGTCAGTCGGCGGCGCAGCACAGGCTCTGAGCAGAACCGATTCTGCTTGCTCTGGTAGGCGTAAACATCCTCGAAAGAATCAAACTCTTCTGGAACGTTAATGAGTTCTTGAGTGATCCGCCCAGATCCTCTTGGGTCAAGGTCGGGGCCGATATCCACGATGACCAGGTTTTCCAGTTTATCGGCATTGTTGCCGGCGAAGGCCATACTGTTGCGCCCGCCCATTGAGTGGCCGATAAGCGTGAACTTGTCGAACCCAACTGCCTCGCAGAACCCCTCCAGGTCGGTGACAAAGGAATGACTGGAGTAGTCGCCGCCGGGCGCCCAATCACTTTCTCCCCTTCCACGTTGATCCAAAGCGAGGATGTGATAATCCTTGCAGAATTCGGCAGAAACGTCGTCCCACGAGTGGCAATGCCCGCGCAGGCCGTGAAGAAGAAGAATCTTGGGTTTACCTTCGTTGCCCCAGTCCAAATAGTGCAGGTTGATGCCATTAACGTTGACCGTCTTGTCTTTGGGTTGCACTGAGGTGGCCATCTTGTCTCCTTCTGAACCGGCTGGCCCGGTACGTACGAATAGGCATCAGTTTAGCATACAGCTATGGCGTTAAATCGCATCACTGAGGGTATGCTAAGCTGGCAAAACTTTAATGCAGCCGTCAAGAGATTGCCATGAAAGCTATCCAGGTAACCGGTCCCCGAATACTAAAACTAATCGACATCCCTATCCCCGAACCCGCTGATGGTGAGGTCTTGATCAAACTGGAGGCGCTGTCGGTCTGCGGCACAGATATGATGGCCTACCGACATCCCCAACCAGAAGAAGAATATCCACTAGGCGCGGGAACTCCGTGCCATGAGTGCGCTGGCACCATAGTTGAGAGCAAGTCACCCGATTGGCCGGTAGGGCGCAGGGTGATCTATCTACCCGCCCTGAACCTGAACGGCGGCGCAGAGTTTGTGGTGGCCACTCCGGAAACCCTAGTTTCGCTGCCCGACAACGGAAACATCGGAGAGTGGCTCATGTGCCAGCCCTGGGGCACTGTTCTGTACGCCATGGAGCAGGTTGGAACGGTCGCTGGTAAAAATGTGGCCGTACTTGGACAGGGTTGCATCGGGTTGCTCTTCACCATGACTCTGAAGCAGATGGGCGCCAGAAAAGTGATTGCCATCGACCCCAATGAGCACCGTCTGGCCATGTCCCGCAAATTAGGGGCCAACCTAACAATCAATACCCGCAGGGTCGCGCCAGTGAAGGTCGTGCACGAGGTGTTCGGGAATCAGGGAGCCGATATAGTAGTGGAAGCAAGCGGCGACGCCACGGCCCTCAACCTGTGCGTAAGCATGGCCCGAATGTATGGCACTCTCGTGCTGTTTGGTATTCCGGAGGAAAGGGAGGTAACGTTCGATTATCTGACTGCCATCTCTAAGCAGCTACGCATGGTCGGGACGGTCAGCGCTACCTGTGAGTCCCCCGCCAAACCCATCCAGCAAGCCGTCGACCGCCGGGCCAAAGAAGCGGTTGATTTATCCTGGCTGGTGACCAACCGGTTGAATTTCAAAGACGCAGCTGTCGGGTACGAGCTATATGCTAGCCGAGAGGATCCATTGATCAAATTGGTGCTGGAGATCTAGCGCCTTATAATCAGCAGAGAGAAGTAATCTAAGTCTTCGTCGGAAATCTTTGAGATGTCTTCAACTACGCTTTCTCGAGCAGTGCTGGCCTGGCGCACATACGTAGCTTTGCCGGTGAGGCCGAGTTTTTCCAGGTTGGCCAAGGCCTGCAGTAGGTCTCGGTTAACCTCCATAAGCACGGTGGTGTCGGAATTGGTTATGGTCTCGCGTAAGTCGTCAATACCGTAGACCTTAGGGAGAATCGTGAGACGCTGTCCGTGGGTGACCAAGGGCATCCCTGAACTGGCTGCGGCGGCCATCACGGAAGAAACCCCCGGTATCACCTCCGCTTCCAAACCAGGGACTTCCGCTTTAACACTTTCAAGCACCTGGAAGAATTCGCTGTAGAGCATCGGATCGCCTTCTGTGATGAAAGCCACGTCGCTACCCACACCAAGATGACGTGCAATCTCTTTGGCGGCATCTGTCCAAGTCTTAGGATTGACCGGACTATTGTCGTCTGACGGAATCGTGATGGCCAAGAACACGGGACTTGCGGCTTCGAGCATATCCCGCACCACGCCCAGCGCAAAACTCTGCTTGCCGTCGTCCAACTGGGTAAAGCAGATAACCGCCACATTCTGCAGCGTGCGATGGGCCTTGATGGTCAGAAGATCCGGATCGCCAGGGCCTACACCAATACCGTAGAAGCTCCCCTTCCTGTTGTTTTCGCCGCTGGTTGTCATTGATTCGATACTCTGAACTGCGCCGCCGCAAAGGATATAGATTTGTCTGGCCGGGTCAAGTCTGTTGAGCCATAACCCAGTCGTAGATATGCATGGTAGCAAAACAATCATCCTCGTTATAGATGATTATCTTGTCTTTGGAGGTCTGATCCGTGCCACCTGAGTTAACGAAACTCTCGTAAAGGGCCATAGAACCAACACCGGAGACATCGTCCTGCTGCCATTTAAAACCCAGGCTCTTGGCGATTGCCTTGAGGCCTTCACTGTAAGCTGGAAACGCGTATCCTTTCGTAGCCCAAGGCGATAGGTCTTCCAACCGGTCCAAGACAAACGACACCTTTGCTGGATCCTCTCCCCAACGCTCTCCCATCTTGGCTAGATGCGTGCGCTCGTAGTGGTGCCAGTGATAAAACACCGGGTCATCCAATGAAACAGCCCAATCCAGAAACACCGCCAGGTTCTCGCCTTCCAGATCAAACTTGTCAGCAAAGAAAGCTTTATATTCTCCTTCGCTTCCATTCGATCGGTAGACCGCTCCAATCAAATAATTGACCTGAACAGAAATTTCAAATTCGCCCTGTTCTTGCGCGCCTTCGAAGTCGAAAAACACCTCGGTCGTGCCATGTAAAATCTGATCTAATTCTCCCCTTGGCAGTGGTTTCTGGCTATGAATGGCCTGGGCGGAAACCACCATCTTCTTGGCTGAAGCTGGGCCCACGCGTTTAACACTCTCCAATTCTGTTTCTTTGGCCTCTGCGATGCTCTGCAGGTTTGCATAGCCAGCTTCCACCAGGTTGTCACGCACCGAAGTGCCAACACCAACAATCAACGATACGTCGTTGGCGGCAACAGCCTGGCTGTCAACGTAAGACGTCCACGGCCATCCGGCAGCGCCGTAACAGAAATCCACAGGCTTGCCCGCCATAATCCCGCGAACTTCTCCCAACACCTGGTCAAGGCGGGGCTCTAACTCCGCCATGGTCACCTGAACCACTTCAAAGTCACCATTGACCATCCGGAACATCGGTGGTTCGTAGCCCTGGACCAGGCCCAAAACCCGGTTGTATAAAGCCGCCTGAAGCATCTGGGATTCCCGCAACCTCTTGGCCGACTTGATTTCAACCACGCGATAGCTGAAATCACCAAAGACAGAAGGTACGCCGTCTACCCGCTCTAATATGTCAGGCCGCCCAGTCAGGCCGTGAGACCAGCAGACCAGAGGCATGTCTTTGATGAACTGGCCTCCCTCAGACATCATCTCCAATGACTGGCAGAAACCCTCTTCCTCGGTCGTAAAGGCCTTTTGGATTCCTCCAGGGTACATGCGCTCATTGACCCGATCCTGGTGGGCGTTACCAATGTCAAAGATGTGTTGCATCCGGTCGTTCATAGGGTCTTTTGCTTCGACCGGAGCGTGGAGATTACACCATAAGGTGATGGGCGATTCGAGATAGCGTTCCACCCAACCAGCCCGGATAGATCCGTCTTTGGCCCCGTTAGTCAATTGGTTATAGATGTCTTCGACGTTCATACCCGCACCCATGGAGATTCATCGAGTGTTTACCAAAGTTGGTTGGATACGAGTGGCAAGCCACCCATCTAGCTGACTACGACATTGACCAGGCGGCCAGGAACGTAGACCATTTTGGCCACCGACTTGCCTTCAACATGATTCTGAACCCGTGGGCTGGCTAGGGCGAGCGCTTGAGCTTCGGCCTCTTCTATTCCCACTGAAACTTCAATTTTGTCGCGAACCTTGCCGTTGACCTGAACAATCAAAGTTATGACATCTTCCGCTGCCAAGTCGTCGTCCCAGGAGGGGAAATCCTGTTGGTGGATGCTGTAAGGATGTCCGTTCATCTCCCACAGCTCTTCAGTCATGTGTGGGGCCATCGGCGCAAGCAGAAGCAGCAGGTTCTCGGTGCAGTTCCGCCAGCTCTTGGCATCGACGCTAGCATCAGACCAAACCTTGTTCAAATGGTTGGTCAACTCCATCAATGAGGCTATGGCAGTGTTGAACTTGAATTTGTCCAAGTCATTGTGGCACTTTCGGATGGTCTGGTGCAGCAATCGGTTAGTGTCACGAACGGATTCAGCATTAACGGAAGTGCCGCCAAGTTGGCTGGCATCGCGAACCGCTATATCCCAAACCCGGTTCAGCCAGCGAGCGGTTCCGTTGATGCCTACATCGCTCCAGGGGCCACCTTGATCCCAAGGGCCAATAAACATCAGGAAACAACGCACAGCGTCAGCCCCAAGCGCATCGACAACCTCATCGGGGTTGACCACGTTTCCGCGACTCTTGCTCATCTTCTCGTGGTCTGAGCCCAAAATCACACCCTGGTTGAACAGCCTTAGGAATGGCTCGTCATAGTCCACCAATCCCATATCGTGCATACCCTTGGTGAAGAACCGAGAGTAAAGCAGATGCATTACCGCGTGCTCGGCTCCGCCGGTGTACTGGTCGACGGTCATCCAGCGGTCTAGTAGTTTGGAGTCGGCCGGGTCATCCACGTTATGAGGATCGAGGTAGCGCATCATATACCAAGACGAATCCATAAACGTGTCCATGGTATCAGTCTCGCGTTTGGCGTTGACGCCGCACTGGGGGCAATCGGTGTTGAGGAACTCCTGGTTAGACGCCAAAGGCGACTCACCCGTAGGCGTGAAATCCGCGTCTTGGGGCAGTAGCACCGGCAAGTCTTTCTCTGGAACCGGTACCACCCCACAGACGTCGCAATAGACCATGGGTATCGGAGTGCCCCAATAGCGCTGTCTGGATATCAACCAGTCCCGCATGCGGTACGAGACCGTTTTAATACCCCAGCCATTCTTTTCTAGGTCTGCGGCGATGGCTATTTTGCCTTCGCTGTTAGTCATACCATCGTAGGCACCAGAGTTGGTCATAAAGCCTTCGTCGAGATAGGCCTCTGAGGGTTCTTTACCGTCCCACTCTATGGGAGCTATGACTGTTTTGATGGGAAGTTTGTACTTTTGAGCGAACATGAAATCGCGGGAGTCATGGGCAGGTACGCCCATAACGGCGCCGGTGCCATAAGTGGTAAGCACGTAATCGCCGATATATACCGGTACGCGTTGTCCATTCAGACGGTTGACGGCATAACTCCCTGTGAAAACTCCCGTCTTTTCTTTTTCCACAGACAGCCGGTCGATCTCCGAGGTTTGCCGGGCTTTGGTGATGTACTCGTCGACAGCCTGTTGATTCTGGGCCGAGGTCAGGCCAGGAACCAAAGGGTGCTCCGGGGCCAACACGATGAACGTCACACCGAAGATAGTGTCTACACGGGTAGTGAAGGTGCGGATCTCTTTTTCTTGCAGTCCCGCTTCAGATATATCAAAGCCTATCTCTACTCCCTCGCTGCGGCCAATCCAATTCTGTTGCATCGTCAAGATCTTTTCTGGCCATTCTTCTAGGCCGTCGAAGTCCAGCAGGCGGTCGGCATATTCAGTAATCTTGAAGAACCATTGTTCTAGGTCTCGGCGGGTAATCTCAGAGCCGCAACGTTCGCAGGCGCCATTTAATACTTGCTCGTTGGCCAGCACCGTCTGACAAGACGGACACCAAACTACAGGTGCTTTGGCCCGATGAGCCAGCCCCTTCTCAAAAAATTTTAGGAAGAACCATTGGTTCCATCGGTAATACTCGGGCTGGCAGGTTATAACCTCCCGGTCCCAATCATAGATGGCTCCCAGCGATCGTAGTTGGCGGCGCATATTCTCAATATTACTTATGGTCCATTCGTAGGGATGGATCCCACGGCTGATAGCCGCGTTCTCAGCTGGCAACCCAAAAGCGTCGAAGCCGATGGGGTGGAGTACGTTGTAGCCCTGCATCCGCCGGAACCGGGCATGTGCGTCGGCTGGAGCCATTGCGTACCAGTGGCCTATATGGAGATCTCCCGAAGGGTACGGATACATAGTCATCTCATACCATTTGGGTCTGGAATCATCGTCCGAAACCTTATGCAAGCCATCCCGCTCCCAACGTGCCTGCCATTTGCGGTCCATCGCGGCGGGATCGAAAGCCAGTTCGACCTGCCGGGGGCTACTGCTCATTTACCGTCTCCTCAACTGTCAGAGCGCCTGCGAATACCGATAATGCGTCGACGTCCCTCGTGACAATCATATTAGCATACAAGCTGTTCCAGTCACGAAAACCAGGATACACCGCCTGGACGAATTCGACGCAACAGGCCCATCTGGTTCATTGACACAAGAAAACACGAATCCTAAAATTTTAACCACTGTATTAGATACTTCATTAAAGAGACGGACAGGAAACACGGTTTCAACCGTAACTCGTCCCCATTAGAAATCCTTCCCTCGCGTCTTCCCAAGCTGCTCCTGATAGATGTCCGGAGATTCCCAATTTTTCAGATGACGATAGTCTTTCTATATCCGCGGTTCATGTTTGCCGTACGCCAATCGGCAATCGTTCCCGTTGATAGTGACCATGGCTTCTAGACGCGGATCCAGACCCATGGACAACATCGTCCGGCTCCGGCGGAGACGGGAGTTATCTCCTACGGTCGCGGAAATAGAGCCGCCTAAGGAAAACAAGCCTTTACTGGGAACAACCTCCATTCTTCTCATAGGATTCGCCCTGCTGATACTGGTGGGCGGCAGCCTACTGACACTGCCCGTCGCCAATAACGGCTCTGGTTCGACCCCGATGGAAACCGCCTTTTTCACATCGGTCTCCGCAGTTACTGTGACCGGCCATACAGTGGTCAATTCGAGCACCTATTGGTCGACGTTCGGCCACACGGTTATCTTCGTGTTGATACTGGTGGGCGGTCTGGGGTTCATGGTTGTAAGCACTTTCATATTGCTCCTGATTGGCCAGCGGTCGACCCTGCAAGAACGGATGTTAACCCGTGGATTGATGAGGGATACCGTGGGCGTGGACCATATGGGAGGCTTACGCCATCTGAGCCGTGCGGTAATCCTAGCTGTCTTCCTACTCTATCTGGCGGGTGCGGCGGCATTGTTCATCCAAATTCACGGTACTGTAGAAGGCATGAGCACGCTGAGGGAGCTCTGGCACTCGCTTTTCCTTTCAGTATCGTCTTTCAACAACGCCGGTTTCCAGATATTCCCTGAGGCGGACGGCGGCAGCGTTGCGCGCTTCATTTCAAGCCCTGGATTGCTGCTGATCATGACCTTCCTGATGATTCTTGGCGGGCTCGGCTGGGTGCTAGTGGTGGACGTCTTCCGCAAGCGCAGAATCTCTCGGTTTTCGCTGGAAACCAAATTAGTCCTCGTGACAAGCATCCTACTGTGGGTACTGGGTGGCGGGGTGCTATATCTGTCGGAATTCGCCAATTCAGAGACCATGGGAGACTTGAGCTGGTTCGACAAGATTATTGGCGCTATCTTCAGTTCTGTTAGCGGCCGAACCGCCGGGTTTTCTATAATCGACTTCAGTCAGGTTGAAGAAGTAACCAAAACGACGTTCTCAGGTCTGATGTTCATTGGCGGCGCGGCCGGTTCCGTGGCCGGCGGTATCAAAGTCGGCACTTTCGCGGTGTTGATGGCAGCAGTTATCTCATCTCTGCGGGGCCGCCCTCACGCCGAGGCCTTTGGGCGGGAAATTCACCAATCTCAGCTACAAAGGGCCCTAACTGTTGCCGTCCTCGGCTTGGGGTTCGTAGTGGTCTCTGCCACAATCTTGACGGCTCTTGAGCCGGAACTGGAGTTCTTGGACGTTATCTTCGATACCGTATCCGCGTTCGGAACCACCGGCGCTTCCACTGGCATCATTCCAGATACCGGTTTAGTCTCGAAGATACTCTTCATGATATTGATGTACGTTGGACGCCTAGGGCCGGTCGCCTTGGCTCTCGCTTTGGCTCCGGAGAACGATACGGAGGTGTACCGCTTCGCCCAAGAAAGCGTTAAGATAGGCTGACGTACTCGATATGGATTTGATGCTGTGAAAAAACAAGTCTGCGTAATCGGTCTCGGCCGGTTCGGAGCCACACTGTCCCAGGAGCTCTTCCAGAGCGGCCATGACGTCCTGGCCATTGACGTCGATGAAGCTAGGATTCAGGATCAACTGGATCGAGCGACCTACGCCGTACGCGCCGACGCCACCAACGAGTCCATGCTCAAAGAGCTGGACGTGGCCGAATATGATGTGTGCGTTGTGTCCTTAGGGAGCGAGAACATACAGGCCAGCATCCTGGTCTCCGTACTGCTCAAAAGCATGGGCGTACCGTTTATCATCGCCCGTGCCGCCAACGAACTTCATGGCTCGACGCTAGAGAGAATCGGTGTGGACAGAGTGGTCTATCCGGAATCGGAAAGCGCCCGCCGCACCGCTCATGTGGGCTTCGAGACCGGAGTCATAGATTACATGCCCATCGTCCCTGATTTCGGCATCAGCAAGCTTCGCCCGCCAGAAGGGATGCTTGGCCATACGCTTGAAGAGGCAGGACTGGCGGGAACAGCCGACCGCCACGGCATATCCGTGCTGGCCATTCGCAGAGGACGGACATCCTTCCTGCACCCAGCCAAAGACGAAGAGATCAAGGCCGGTGACGTATTGATTGTGGCCGCCACCAACGAACATTTGGGCAAGATTTCGGAGATAGCCAGGCACCTGGAGCCATCAGCTTCAGGACCGCACAACCATCACAATGGCGCCTGATAACCTCGACCCGCGTAAATTCTCCTTCAAAATATCATGTAACAACGCTCGCCAACGACTTAATCCTGCTAACCCTTATGCCGACGCTGAGATTCATGGAATACTTCAGATTGCGATTTGTCTGGAACAATAACATTCAGCCGATATCTCACGGCCCAAGAACGGGTAATTTCTCTGCCCGTTCCTACCGCCAGCCTAGATCCACACAAAGCTTATTGTATTGGATAGACACTGCTCGTATAATCTGCCATTGATTATTTGCCACGGTAAGGAGTAACTTTTCGTGGCTGAGTTTACGTCACCAATCAGGACGGTGCCCAGATATGCGATTGGATGCGCAACGAATATTGGTGCCTGTCAACGGCAAACCATACAGCGAACGCACGTTCCGGTGGGCCTGCCAGATGGCCCGAGAAGCAAAGACCGAACTCCATGCGGTATATGTGATTGAAGTCCCTCTGGAGTTGTCTTTAGAGTCCGAGATTTCCGAAGATATCAACAAAGGTGAAGAGATACTAACGCGTATCGAAGCAATCGCTTCCGAAGAGAAATACAAAGGTCTTCAAGCCCGATTCTTGCGCGCCAGGCAGGCTGGCCCGGCCGTGGTAGTAGAGTCGGAAGACAGGTTCATGGACTTGTTGATCGTCGGAGCCCCATATAACCGCCGGTTCGGCGAATGCAAGCTGGGGTCTACGGCTTCATACATTTTCCATAACGCTTCCTGCCAAGTAATCTTCTGTCGGGAACAGGCCCCGTCCCCTATCCTCCTTAGAGACTAGCGCTAGAAACGAGCTATGAGAGTCTTGATATTCGGTTGTAACCGGCTCAGCGCCAGTTTGGTGGCAGACCTTGCTGGAGATGACAATCAGGTTACCGTGCTCGGTGGTGAGAGAGATTGTTTGGAGAACGTGGCCACTCATCCCGGTGTTCGAGTGGTCCTCACAGCCGAACCCATGATGCAGGACTATCTACATGAGGGCGGCATAGATCATTCCGACGTTTTCCTTGCTATGTCCGATGATGACCACCAAAACATACTGGTCTCCCAGATAGCCAAGCATATCTACAACGTCCCCAAGGTCGTCTGTCATCTGGGCAGTCCGCAGCTGCAAGTCCTGTATGCAGCCCTGGGTTTGGACGTGGTAGGCTATTCGTTCGGCCTGCTGCAAGATGTCCGTCAGGCGATCCAAGAATCAGCGCAAACATAGTTTTCCCCTTATGTACGTAGTAATAGTTGGTTGTAGTGAGTCCGGCTACCACCTTTCCAAGGCGCTAATCGCCGGGGGACACGAAGTTGTGGTCGTTGAAAAAAGCATTGAGCGCTTCCAGTTGCTTAAGGATGAGCTGGGCACGGTGGCATTGTTGGGTGACGGCACCGACGAACTAACATTGAAACGTGCGGGCATAGCGCGCGCTGACGTCGTCGTCAGCCTAACCGGTGTCGACGCCACAAACTTGGTGATTACCCAGATGACCAAGCACATCTTCCAGGTCCCACGTACCATGGCATTGATTAAAGACCCCAAGAACGAGCCCATTTTCCACGAAATTGGTATCGACGTAGTGGTGAACTCAACCCACTTGGTTTTGGAATCCATGGAGGAAGGTGTCCCGGGCAGGCCCCTGGTCCATCTGATGAACCTCAGAGTGCCAGGTATGGAGTTGGTCAGTGTGTCCATACCGGAGGATTCCAACATCATCGGCAAACGCTTGAGTGAGATCGAACTGCCGCCCAACAGCTTCATCACATTGATGGTGAAGAAGACAGGCGCAGCTCTGCCAACGGGCCGTTCTGTGGTGGAGGCAGCGGACGAGCTAGTCGCTGTGACG
>JAKUNK010000032.1:0-34025 GCA_022451945.1 Dehalococcoidia bacterium | reverse complement strand
GCAGGTGTAGGTGTGAAAGCGGCTGTGGGCAAGGGCATAGGTGCAGGTGTAGATGTGAAGGCGGCCGTATATGTAGGAAGTGGGGTATTTACGGGAATCGGTAGACCCGGTGCTTCGCAACCAGTGATCAAGACGCCGAACATACCCACAATAATCGGGAACCGGAAGAGAGAAAATAGCGGCGACCTGAATCTCGATTGTCGGTTCATAGCCGATTTGCTAGGACCCGAAGCTTACTGCAATAAACTTGACTGTCCTAATCGTAATGAGTATTTTCATAACCCGTCAGATTGTGGGCCCATTGTTTTAAGATCAGGACGTCTGACATCTGTCGGGTCTCTTTGGTTTCGGGTCGGGTTTTAGATTATTTATGTAGTCCAGAGTGGCGCGCGTTTTTCTAAGAACGCTGTTATACCCTCGTGAGCATCTGCGGACAGTAGATTTTCGACCATAACCTTCTCGGCCATTTCATAAGCAGCTGGAATATCCATCTCTCTTTGTCGGTAAAAAGCAGATTTACCTAAAGCCACCGTATAAGAGCTGGCGTTGCTTATCGTTCGAGCAAGTGCTTCGACTTCGCCCTTGAGCTTATCTGCTGGAACCGCTCGGTTAATGAGGCCATATTCCACAGCTTCGTCCGCCGTTATTGGTGCTCCAGTAAGCAGCATTTCCATCGCTTTTTTAGTACGAACTGCGCGCGAAACAGCTACACCCGGAGTGGTGCAAAACAATCCGATCTGGACACCAGGTGTAGCGAAAAGGGCGGTTTCCGAAGCAATGGCAAGATCACAAGTAGCGACCAATTGGCAGCCAGCAGCTGTCGCTAGTCCCTGAACTTCGGCTATAACGGGTTTTGGAGAAAGCCGTATAGATTCCATCACGGACGTACAAGTAGCAAAAAGACTGGCATAACTTTCCGTATCGCGATTGATCAGTTCATTCAGGTCATGCCCCGAACTGAAAGCAGGGCCTTCGGACCGTATAACGACGACTCTTACACTTGAATCGTCTTGAATATCATCAAGACCATCTTTCAATCCCTCTAGCAAATGACCTGATAGGGAATTTCTTTTATCAGGGTTGTTTAGGGTGAGATATAAGATTCCGTCAACCTGGTTCCGTAGAAGGATTTGATCAGTCATTATTTCCCTCCAATAGGGCTGATAATAGTAGGCCTACCATTAAGACATCTTGGACCCGATCTACAGGGAAACCGGGCCAACTTGAAGACTGGGCTATGTCGTATTCGCAGCATCAGTCCAAGAAATCTGAATAGCGATTGTTTACAACCTTATGAAACCTTTAGAGCCTTCGATATCGATCTTGGTCCCGAATGGTTCTGAAGCACTCTTTAACCATATCAGGATTTCCTCCGCGGCATCTCCTTCCGCTAAAACCGGCCTGCCACGTTGAGGTATCGGTCGGCCATATCCTAGATCTATCGGATGCAGCACAATCTCTTTCAAGTCGCCGGCAGTGTAGTTACAAACTGCAACGACGGACTGCCAGAATACTGGATTTCCTGCAAAAGCCCTTGTTCCACTACCTGACCGGGTGTCTAGATAATCACCTGGAGTTTGATCATATCCCAGGCCGAAACGCCGGTAAGCTTCATCGGGTAATCGCAATACACTTTCATTTTGGAAGATAAAATTACCGAGGCTATAAAAGATCGGCCTACCCTGATAGATCTCTATACCCCTTAAGAGATGTGGGCCGTGGCCGGCAAATAACGCGCACCCTTGATCGATGGTCCAATGGGCGAAGTCCACCATGAATTCCGGCGGCGCCAGTCGGTTCAGGCCATGGAATTCCCCGGCCTGTCCGCTCTCATGGCAGTGAAAGCCGTATATCGTCCAATCTGCTTGCTTCTGGGCTCCTCTGATCCAATTTTCTATCCCAGACCTGTCGCTCTCATTGACTGATGTTCGAACGCCGAATTCCTCGCCCAACACAAACCGATTATCAAGGAAATTGACTTCTGAGGACGGATCGGTCGGGTTTTCGTTCCCTCGGAACCCGAACTCCCGTTTCGCTGTGGCTAAGCCCTCATAACCCAATTCTTGGTTCGCTTTATGTAAAGCGTCAAATACGTCGCGCTCAACGGAGTGGACCACATCATGTCGCAATGCGTTGACACCTGGCCTTCCTGGAAAATCAGGGCGGCCCGCCCCTGCCCGAGATTGTTCACTGAATGTACTTGTCGCGGACATCACGGCAACCCGACCTCTAGCTGAATCTACATATACTGGAGCGCGGGCTTGGTCGATATCTGTACCGCCGCCTGCTGCCGGCAGATCAAATTCTTTGCAGTGACGAAGTGTGGTTAAAAAACCGCCTTCAGAAAAATCAAACGAATGATTGTTTGCAGTGGTGACTGCGTCGACACCCATCCATTTCAGGTCGGATAGATTATGCGGGTCTGACCTTGTGTAGGTAGTATCGGTAAATTGCCAACTGCTTTCATAGTCATGGAAAAGCATTTCCAGATTGACTACAGAGACATCTGCATTCTTTAGGATATCGATGAGGTCTAAGAAATTGGGCTCGTTGAAGGCTGTCATACGCCTTGTGATCATGGCGTCACCTCCGACAGCGATCGATATGTCACCTCGTTCTGCGTTGTAAATCATTGGTCTTCTTTTCTGTACCGATTGTTCTTTCGGTACATCCTCCATTGCTCGATTTATTCTTGAATGATCGCTGCAAGCCTGGCCTAGATCCAACCAGCTGACTGAAGAGTATCTTATTAGAGTTGAAAAACCTTTGCCAACTTCTCGATTCCTTCCCATATTTCGGTTTCGCTGGGAAGGGCGAAGCAGAGCCGGATATAGTTTGCTGCTGAGTCCGGATCTGCAGACCAGTCAGGACCCGGGTTATAGGCGATCCCTTCTTCAAGAGCTGTCTGCGCCAAGTCACGGGAGTCAATACCTGGAGGTAGTTTGACCCATAAATACATACCACCGCGAGGTTCTTCGAAATCGACCAAAGGACCGAAATGCTCCCGTAAAGCCGCGCTTAGTACGTTACATTTACGTTTTAGGGCGCCGCGCATGTCTTGGATATGGGCATCGTAATGATTTGAGAAATAATCACCGACGATCATTTGGTCCATAACACCGGTTCCAGCGTCAGTTTTTCTAGATAACAGCCTGCTCATTACATCCCACGAAGCAACGATATACCCGAGCCGGAGTCCTGGCCCGAGAGATTTAGAGAACGATCCTATATGTAATACTCGATTGGAATCATCTAGCGCCCTTATCGCTTTTTCATACTCTCCTTCAAATATAAGGTCCGCGTAACATTCATCTTCGAATACGGGGACTTCATACTCCTCGCTGAGGCTGAGCAATCGGTGTCTGCGGTCCATGGTCATCACGGTGCCAGTCGGATTCTGTAGAGTTGGGATCGTGTAGATGTATTTGGGTCGGATCCCTTTTGTTTTCAGATCGGCTAGGATATCTTCCAAGTGGTCCATCCGTATCCCATTCTCGTCAAGATCGACCCCAACGAAATTAACTCCACGTCGTTTCAGGTACGACAAAGCACCAGAGAAGGTGAAGGATTCTACTATTACGGTGTCTCCTTCATCCAACAGAATCTCGTTGATCAGTTCGATGGCTTGGCCGGACCCAGAAGTAATAAGGACCTCTTCGGCGGTGACATGTATTCCCCGCTCTGCGGATAATTTACCAACTAAGAAATTCCTCAACGAAAGGATTCCCTGAGGGCCTCCTTCGAAGTTGTACATGGCGATGTTTTTCGGGTCACCCTTGAATACATTTGCAGCGGACTCGATGAACCCGTCCATGGGTACTAGATCTGGGTCGCTATGACCACCGACAAAGTTGTATTTAGGATGCCCTTGCCACTTGCCTGAAGGAGAAGGGAGGGTTTTGTTAAAAATGGTGGAATAATCGATGTTTCGACCGGCCATACAACACTTCCTAAAACTAAGCTAGCGAACGCCCGTAACAATCATAATAGAAGTAGCGTTCAATCTGTGCTTTGAGTTGCGATATATCTAATCTGTTTCTCTGTTCTCTTATCCGGTGCCTGGACTAGCAGGGGATATCAGTAACCTGGAGACTGGATGGCGGTGAGTATATCTGCGGTAAGATTGGCGTCGCAAGGATGTGGAGGCGAAGATGTTTGCGCTGCCAGAAATATCTTCGATACAGAGCCGTAAAACTTGGTATATGCACCTTTACCGACGGTCGCTGGATTTTTGAATCAGTCCATCTTAAACTCTTGCCTATAAATACGTGAATTTGCCCGTCGAGTTGTGGCGATTCGTAACACCGTAGCAGGAGATAAAGATGTCAATCCCGAATGAAACCCTAAAGGCCATGATACGGGACTACAACGGGTTGCAATTGTCTGACGAGGAACTGGAGTTGGTCCGCCCAGAGTTGGAGACCTATTTCAGCGAGCTGACAAAGCTTGAATCGTTAGACCTTTCGGATACGTTATCGGGCCGCCTGATGCAACTACCTGAGCGCAGTTAATCTGACAGGGCCTAGACTTTTAAGGAGTAGAGATTATGCCGAACGTCGATCTGCTGAGAATGACCATCTCCGAATTGGCCCCTAAGATTCAGAATAAAGAAATCTCCCCAGTGGAGCTGACCGAGGCAGCTTTAGCCGAAGCGGACCGGCTTCAGCCGACGTTGAACTCGTTCATCACCATATTGCACGACCAGGCCATGGAACAGGCTCGGGAATCTGAAGGCGCTTTATCCCGAGGAGACTACCGGGGCCCGCTCCATGGAATTCCCATTGGTTTGAAAGACAATCTGGCGACCGGTGGGATAACTACCACCGTGGGTTCAAAAGTATTGGCTAATCACGTACCCGAAGAAGACGCTGAGGTTGTTGTTCGCTGCCGGAACGCCGGCGCGATTTTTATCGGCAAAGAGAACCTTGAGGAGTTTGCGGCCGGGGCGACATCAAACAATCCTCATTACGGCGCGGTTCATAACCCTTGGGGGGTCGACCACATACCGGGCGGCTCTAGTGGAGGAGGCGGGGCGAATGTAGCCGCAGGTGTTACCTTCGCGTCGCTGGGCACCGATCTCGGAGGTTCGGTTCGCTTACCGGGAACGTTCTGCGGTGTCGTAGGCTTAAAGCAGAGCTACGGAAGAGTCAGCCAGCGGGGGTTGATGGTCACTAGTTTCAACGGTGATCACATTGGCCCGATGACCAGATCAGTGGCCGACAGTGCTTTGATGCTTCAAGCCCTTGCCGGGAACGACCCGTTGGACCCAAGCACGGTACCGGTGCCTGTGCCGGACTACAGCTCCTATCTGGGCAAGGGACTCAAAGGCTTGAAGATGGGAGTTCCTTCCAATCACTTCTTTGACATGCTTGATATCGAGGTTGAAACGGCCGTACGTGGAAGCATCGCTGCTCTAGAAGAACTGGGAGCAGAGCTTCAAGAAGTAAGCCTGCCCGCTATGGAATATATCGGCGCAATGCGCATTTCAGCGATGGCCGACGGCGTTGTGACTCACGAACCGTTCCTGAAGAACCATCGTGAAGCCTATGGCCCTGACGTCCTTTATAGAACTATTCCTGGGCAGTTCGTCTTGGGCAAAGACTATTCCAAGTCCTTGAAGGTCCAGCGATTGATTCAGGAGGAGTATCTCCAGGTCATGCAGAGAGTTGATTTCTTAATCACTCCAACTGCTCCGGTTTCCGCACCTCGGATCGACGCTAGCTATATCAACATCAATGGTGAAGATCATCGAGTTAGAGGGCCTGGTTCAGGATTTATATCTCGCAATACCAGTCCTTTGAACGCGGTCGGGCTGCCCGCCATCTCGGTCCCTTGTGGGGTCAACCGAGCGGGTCTGCCTATCGGAGTCCAGTTCATCACCGGCCCCTTTGAAGAGGGATTACTATTCCAGGTAGCTGACAGTTACGAGAAGGCCTCGCCGAGCCAGGGGCTACGTCCTGCAGTTTCTGTAGGTGTATAGGATCGCCTGTGTCGACCGGCTGGGGAATAATCAGTTGTGGTGACTATGCAGATTCCAGGGGAGCGCCGGGCATAAACCGGGCCGAAGGCGCGGAATTGGTGGCCGTACACAGTCGAGACCGAGGGCGAGCTGATGCGTTTGCAACGAAACATGGGGCTGATACCGCATATACCTCCGTCGAGGCTGTGCTCGGAGATTCTAGGGTAGATGCCGTCTACATAACCTCGCCGAACCACCTGCATGCTGAATATACGAAGATGGCCGCGAGCGCGGGAAAGCATGTGCTGGTGGAGAAGCCACTGTCTTTAAACGTTGCCGATGGCGCCGAAGTGTTGCGAGTGTGCCGAGGCCGGGGAGTTAAATTGGGCCTCGGCCTGCATTTGCGGCACCATCCAGGCCACATCAAGGCAAGTCGGCTGGTGCAGAATGGGGCCTTGGGCACGGTAGCCTTGGCGCAGGCCCAGATCGGTCAAGGCGAAAGGGGAAATGTCCGGTCCGAGCCTAGATCTGGGCTCCGCGATTGGTGGACGCACACAGACCTAGTCGGCGGAGCATTTTCCATGATGACTATTGGAGTCCATGCAATAGACGACCTGCAGTTCCTATTGGGACAACAGGTCGTGGAGTTGGCGGCTATCACCGACGGACAAACGGCGGAACGACCGCTGGAAGACTTGGCCACCATGTCCATGCGCTTCGATGGTGGCACCATCGGGACGATGACCTGTGGTATGCGCCTGCCTGAATTTCAAAACGACGTTGCCCTTTATGGCAGCGAAGGCAAGTTGTTATTGTCAGACGGATCGTGGCCTCGTCTTCAGGGTGAATTGCAGGTCTCCAGCAAGACAGTAAACAATTCGGTTCATTATGAACCCGACTTTGTGGCACTCCCAGCCTGGAATATCGAAGACTTCCAACATGCCATCGCCGAAGACAGAGACCCGATCGCCTCCGGGATCCACGGGCTGAAGTTGGTGCAGCTTACGGAAGCCATGGTGGAGTCCGCGAAGACAGGTCGCACGATCAAACTGGAATCCTGGCCTTCCCACATGTTCTAGGTCCCTAGTGTAAGGCGCTCCCGTGGCGTAGAGCCCGCCCGGCAAGGACTCCTGTGTGGTTACCTTGGTCCACGACTACAGAGCCGTTTACGAGAACGTAGTCTATGCCTACCGGGAACTGTTTGGGCTCATGACGAGTGGAGGGCGACTTCACGGTTTTGAGGTCGAAAACTACTACGTCAGCCTTCATGCCGTCACGTAACATACCTCTATCGCGGATATCCAACCGAAGCGCGGCCATTGACGTCATCTTCCGAACGGCTTCTTCAAGGGTCATGTTTCCCTCTTCCCGTACGTAATCGGACAATACCGTCGGGAATGTACCGTATGTGCGGGGGTTGGGGTATTCTCCCAACAGAACTGCGTCGGTCCCGATCATGGTCCGGGGGTGTGTTATGAAAGCAGGCAAGGTGGTTAGGCTTGGCCCTGGAGAAACGTAAGAGATTCCCAGGTTTTCCTCCAAGAGTAGGTCGCAAATAGTGTCTACTACCCCTTTGCCCATCTTGTCAGCGGTCTCCGCTAGGGATTTGCCTTCGAATCTTCGGTTATCTGGTTGCTTGAAGTTGGTTAACATTAGATCTGTGAACGAGCCGCTTCGTGGGAGGATCTCTTTACGTAGGCGTTCACGGCCATCGGATGAGCGCATCACCTCTTTGACTCTCTCCGGGCCGCCATCAAAGGCCCATTCGGGAATCAAGATAAGGAGGCGGGTACTGCTGTAGGCGTAAGGGAAGCAGTCCATGGTCACGTCTTGGGTCTGGGCTGCGCCATCGACCAATTCCAACAAGAGCTTCGCGCTTCCTGAATGAGTCATTTTTTGATAGAAGTGGGTGAGATGACAGGGTATCTCCGCCCGTCTTCCGATCTCCAATGCTTCTTTTACCGGATCCAAGAAGGTATCTCCAAGTTTGTTGCGCAGGTGAGTGTGGTAGATGCCGCCATGGCGGGCTGCTTCGGCCGCCAATGCAACCAACTCGTCGGTGTCCGCGTAACTCCCTGGTGGGTAATCAAGTCCGGTAGAGAGGCCGAATGCTCCATCCTCCATGCCTTCCCTAAGCATAGCTCGCATGCTCGATACCTCAGCATCGCTTGCGGGTCTTTCGTTCCATCCCACCGTGGAAATGCGGAGTGGTGCGTTTCCGATTATGTAGGCGATGTTGACCGCTACTTTGGAATCAAACATGCGGAGGTATTCTGATACCGATGACCACGTTCCAGGCAGTTCAGGGGATCCGTCTAGGCCTGAATTCAGTTCCATGAATGCCAAAAAATCGTCGTGGGAAGGGAAAGGTGCATAAGAATTACCATCCACTCCGATCAATTCTGTGGTGATCCCCTGCCGCACTTTTGGGTGGTGCTCAGGTTCCGCCAGGATCATCAGGCCAGAATGTGCGTGCACATCTATGAACCCAGGGCAGACGACTTTGCTTGTGGCGTCGATAGTCCGGGCGGCCTCTGAGTCCGAAGACTCGCCACGGAAGACGTGAACCGTATCTCCTTCGACTCCAACTGATCCGAAGAATCCAGGGTTGCCACTGCCATCAACTACGAGCCCGTTTTTGATCAGAATATCTAACATGGTAACCTCTTTCGAAGCATGGTCACGGGAATCTTAAGCGGAACGGACCTTAGCCCAACCAGCGTCGAATGGTGTATTGAAGACGCCGGTGGACTTTTTGTTCTTGAACATCCATTGGCCGTTAACTCGAACGTATTCCTCATCGTCGATGCCCGCCCGCCACATTGCCCGGTCTCCGTCTCCTACTGTGCAAGGCATGAACAGGTACCAGCGTGCCTTGGCCGTGTCCCCGGAGACTTCGATTTGGGAGTTCAGGCTGTAGTGGATCGCGAAAGTGAATATCTTGGACGCTCCCAGGAAGAATTCGCGGATCGCATCTCTTCCCTCGAACCGTCCGAGCGGGCCACTCTCCCATACCGCGTCCTCAACGAACAGGGCCGCTATCCCATCCGGGTTGTAGCTGTCGTCGCACAGTTCGGCGTATCTGGCTTTCAGGTTCCGAATCGCGTCAGTGTCCTCCACGGCCCTAACCCGGGCTTCAAGCACCTCAAGTCTGCCGATAATATCTGGATTCGTCTGGGCGGTCATAATTGGTTCTCCTCACTATTGGAGTTCATCGTAAGTAATCGTTTCCCGGTGATAGTTATCTGCTCTCACGAGACCCGTCCATTGTTGGTCTGGTATACATAGATATTGACAACTGCTTTCGGCTAATCAAGTTATCTGTAGTAAGCGATGTACAGTTATTAAGGACTATGTATAGCCGACCGGCGTGTCGGTTAACGTCGATGCAATATCATCCGGTCTTGAGTTTCTTGACTACACCGGCAAGAAAGGCTCATCTGAAGCGGGTGGAAGTTGTTCGAAAGCGTTGATGTTGAAAGCAAGCACCGAGTAATAGCCCATCAAATTCGTCAATTCAATTAACCCCCGAGCGCCGAATTCACCCAAAGCGGCATCAAACGTAGCCTGAGAGACTCGGCGGGTCCGGAAGAATTCCCTGCCATAGTTGATAACCGCTGATTCTACAGATGACAAAGCGGGAAGCTCTTTTTTATCTCGCAACGCGTCTACTAGAGCGTCGCTTAGGCCGGCCCGACGACCGGCGGCTGCATGGGCGTGCCAAATAAACTGGCAATCGAGTTCACGAGCAGTCGTTATCATAGCCAACTCTGCGACATTATCTGACAGCGTTGAACCTTCGGCTCTTAGGTAAGCCCTTAGGACTTCGCCTCGTTGAGCTATCTCAGGGACATGCAGTTGTACAGCTACTGGGCCAACTTCAGGGACAACCCCATCTCGAGCGGACACGATGGAGTCGAAAGCGGCGACTTGATCTTGAGGCACCTGTTCGCGCGAGGCAATCGGGAAACGTGGCATGATTAGAACTCCTTGAAATCTAGGATTCTTCGGATACTACATCCGCACTTAGGTCTAGGCAACACGGTAGGGTGAATATCGCCCTGGACTCTGGTGGTATCAATTCAGGCGGATGCAAACATCCGACAATTCTTCCGATTAACAAGATTCAAGAGATGGATCTTCATTCAATAGAGGCCAATGAAGGTCAGCTGGGTTGTCTGAAACAGGCCCAGCCGTTATTTTGTGGGAATCAGATATGTAAGGAGTAAGACCATGTATAACAAACCCATGCTCAGTCTTGAACAGGCTCAATCTGCTATAGCGGCAATGATAGTTGACTACAACCGAGATCCAGAGCGTAGAAAAGTCGATATGGCAGTCGTGGATGATGCAGGCAATCTCTTAGCTTACGCTCGTATGGACCGATGCTTGAGGCCTACGTTCGCCATACGAAAAGCCTATACATCTGCAGTTCGAGGAGTAGATACGCTCGCATTCTCTGAGCAATTGGCAAGTCAAAATCGATCAATTGAATCCTTCGGGGACCCTCAATTGATCGCAATACCTGGTGGTGTCGTGGTTTTACAATCGGGATCTGTTGTCGGAGCAATCGGCGTTGGAGGCTTGCCGAGTGGCATAGATGATGAATCAATTGCTAAAGCTGGACTGGAAGCATTGAATCTCTAGGTAATCAGATCCAGAACGGTATGAATACTAACCACCAATCGGAAGATCTTACGTTCGCCTATAAAAGCCACCGTTTCTGACACGGTGGCTATTTATAGAAACTTGGCGGATTACGTCACGACTCAGGGATCGGACTAGTATTTGGACTGAGAAGGATCTGTAACTCAACGCACCAGTACAGTAATCGTCTGGAGGGTAATACGAACTGATATGGACGAAGTAGTATATGAGAGGCGCGGAAATACCGCCTACATCACCATTAACCGGCCCCAGGCGATGAATGCGTTGGGCCCGGATCACCACGATCGGATGGTCCAAATTTGGGAAGAATTCCGAGACGACTCCGAAGCTTTGGTCGCCATCGTCACTGGCACCGGAAACCGTGCTTTCTGTGCTGGCGCAGATCTGAAGACTTATACCCCGTTGCTGGCAGAACGTGATATGTATGACCTAAGGCAAGATTCCAATCGATTTGGATTCGCCGGAATCACCCGAGGACTCGAAATATGGAAACCCATAATCGCCGCTGTTAATGGTTATGCTTTGGCCGGTGGCCTAGAACTCGCTCTAGCCTGTGACATCCGGATCGCCTCTGAATCTGCACAGTTCGGCTGCTCTGAAGTAAGGCGAGGATTCCACCATTGTGATGGAGGTACCGTACGCCTGCCATTGATCGTCGGCCTGGGTAATGCGTTGAAACTGCAGCTCACTGGCGAACCGATAGATGCGCATGAGGCTTTGAGAATCGGATTAGTAAATCAAGTTGTATCGCCTGAGGAACTGATGCCTACGGCAGAAGCGATGGCCAACCTGATAGCGCAGAACGGCCCCTTAGGAGTCCGTTCTGCTAAAGAAGCTATGCTTCGGGGATTAGGTAAAGCGCTGGAAGATGCGTTGAGGTTTGAGAATATCCTGTTTTCGACTCTGACGCGCACCGAGGATTTCAAGGAAGGCCCTAAGGCTTTTACTGAAAAACGCCTCCCAGAATGGCGCGGATTTTAAGCAACCGAAACGTGGGCATCCGTAGCTGGGCGAATGATCCGATTATGCGAACCGTATTGCACATTTATGCGTCGAAACTAAACCGAGAGATTAATACCTTATTGAGCTAATTTCCGATAGACGATCAGTTTACTATTAGGCTTGATTTAAATCTCTCAACCGCAATACAGAGTGAAAGGAGTGGCTATGCCCCGAATCACTGGTGCCCCAGTCACGAGCCTCTCATCCGAGATGCAAGATATATACAATAAAATTACCGGTCCTCGATCCTACCTTTCGTCCACGTTTAAAGCGTTATTCACAAATCCGGGAGTCGGGTTGGGAATAGCCCGATTGCAAGAGACGGTCGACGCTCTTGACCTAGAACCTTGGGTAACTTATACGGTGGGTTTAACAGTAGCTCATGAACGTGAAGACAAAGGCTTGTGGGATGCCATATTGCCATTGGCGCAGGACGCGGGTGTCAGCGACCCGGTGCTAGATGGCCTCGGTAAGGGGACCGGCCCTCGGGGGTTACTACCTAAGGACGGAATATGGATACAATTCACATTGGACGTACTCAGAGGATCTATGAAAGATTCTATCTGGCAAGCAACCACGCATTTGGTTGGAGATGAAGGAGCTGTCGGATTGGCGTTCACAGCGTGTTATTTCGATATGATTACCAGGCTGAACAAAACATTTGGGTTAGACGTAAGGTGAACGGTATCGAGTTTTATCGGCAAGTTGCAGTGAATCTCATAGTGACGCCTGAATAAAGCTTGAAGGATCACCAATCGCGCGGCGGTCAGCTTAAGTTAAAGCGGATAGGACTACCACTATAACCACAGTAAGTGCCCCACCTACCATCCCTATTATTAGGTTCGGCCGTCGCAATACGTACCCTTCAAATGACACCCGTTTTACCAATTATATGAAAGATGAAAACCTCATGAACGGTTGGCTGTCAGCGCTCATTATTTGAAATTGGGCATCACTTTCTCACTTAGAAGTCGCAGTGAATTGATGACCCGTTCATACGGAATCCGACCTCCATAATTACATTCCATGACTAATCCAGTGATGCCGAATTCTTCTTGAAGACCATTGAGGCGGTCAACTATCTCATCTGGAGTTCCAAACAAGACTCGATTAGCCAGGATTTCTGAATATGGCGTGTTTGCCATTGTATGCATCCGAGCTGCGGCTTCTACACTAGCAGCTGTCTGGCTAAGCTCTTGTGCGGCATATGAGAGCGCGTGTCTGGCGCTTTCTTCAGGTTCGGAATGTGCCTTGTCTGTGGTTTCCGCAACATAGACTGGCACTCTAATGGAGATTCCTCCGGGTTCGCGGATTCCAGATTCTTTGCGAGATTGCTTGTATGAAGTTAGCCGTTCTGTCAGTTGTTCCTTGGGGGTATTCATGCTTACAAAGATCGAGTGTCCCATTGAGCCGATTAGCGGGAATGTCTCTTCGCCTGCCACAGCTACGGTAATCGGAGGATGAGGTTTCTGAAATGGTTTTGGAACGACCGTAACGTTTTCATAAGAATGAAATTGTCCAGCATAGGAGAACTGATCTTGTTCCCATGCCTTTGTGATTATTGCCAAGGCTTCTAAGAACCTCGGTCGACTTTCCTCGTACAGGACGTTGTAACCTTGGTAATATCGGGTTAATCCACTACGCCCTATTCCAAATTCAAATCTGCCCTTGGATATGTGGTCTACCGTAGCTGCTTCCTCGGCTACCCGTAAGGGGTTAGTTAATGGTAAAACTTGTACTGCTAATCCGATCCGGATACGTTCGGTCCTGGCGCATATGGCGCTGGCTACGATCATTGGAGATGCCAGTACAGCTCGCTCAGGACTGAAGTGATGTTCCGCCAGCCACACGGTGTCGAACCCCAGATTCTCAGCCTCTATCACTTGGCCAAACGACTCGTCGAATGCTTCAGCTTGTGTGGTTCCTCCACGGACATGAAAATCGGTGAACATTCCGAAGTTCATTTCGTTCTCCTGCAGAAAAATTTGTAAAAATTACAGACGCCGATTTAATGGTATCCATTATCTTACCGATGAACTAAGGTATCGGATATGATATCTCGGACGATTCATAGATATTTTGCTTGACGGGTACATAATAGGCTCTGGACAGGCCTAAACCTGTAACTCGGCAGCTATAGTACTCGCATCGAATAGACTGGTGGTAACAACACTGAACCAACGTTATCTCCCTGGATCAAAGAAAAATGAGACTGTTTAGAGGCAGAATGTTTTACGGTTGGTTCGTGCTCGTCGGATGCGCTCTCGTGACATTCGGTGTCTCAGGAGGTAATCATTCATTCGGCGTATTTTTAAAGCCTATGACCGAGGAGTTTGAGTGGAGCAGGGGAACTCTATCTCTGGCCTTCGGCCTAACCTACATGATCTCCGGACTACTCCGTCCATTAGCAGGTTATCTGGCTGATCGCTATAGTCCCAAGGTCGCTGCCTTATCAGGTGTGACGGTTATGGGACTGATGTTGTTCCTGATACCGTTCATTGGGAACTTATCCCAACTCTATGTGCTCTTCGCAATTATGAGCATCGGAGTAACCCTGGGGTCTGGCCCGATCCTGACTAAGATCGTTAGCTCTTGGTTCCAAACAAGAAGAGGGTTGACGCTCAGCATAGTCAGTGGAGCTGGTTCTTTTGGAGCGATGGCCCTTGTTCCTGCGACATCTCTGTTCCTAGTACTTTTCAATTGGAAGGAAGCTTATTGGTTTTTATCTTTACTCTTACTTTTTTTGATACTACCAATCGGGATATTGTTGATCAGAAATCGGCCACAAGAAATGGGTTTACAGGCTTTCGGCGCGGATGGCGAAGAGGCGCAAAGCGCGACCAGGTCTAATAAAAGAGTCGGCACCATGCTAGGACGGGACGCCACGTTTCTAGAAGCGTTGCGGAGCCCTCTATTTGCCAAGCTGACCTTTGGTTATTTCGTTTGAGGCTACTCGATGAGCTTCGTGAATGCTCACTTTGTGACCTACGTGCAAGATCTTGGTTACGGTGAAATGATAGCCGCTGGGGCATTTAGCATAATCGGGGCATCTGCGATCGTAGGAGCGCTCCTATTCGGCCATCTTTCGGACAGTCACGGCCGACGGATATTTCTAAGTATCTCTTATCAAATGCGCTGCCTGGGATTTGTGTTTGTGTTGCTGTCGATGGGGATCCCTTTCCTTAATATCCCTTCTTTGGGGATCATTTCATTGCTGATAGGAATACTTTTCGTAGGATTCTCGTGGAATTCTGTGGTTTCTATAACGGCAGCGTATGCTTCTGATGCATTCGGCCTCGTCAGATTAGGTACCATTTACGGTGCGATGTTCGCGGTTATGCCCATAGGATCAGGTTTTGGCGCTTATATGGGCGGATTGCTCTACGACTCACGGGGTACATATGACGTCGGTATATGGTCCAATATCGTGCTACTTCTCTTAACTATTTGGGCTATATATTCGATTGACGAAAGGAAGCAGGCTCAACCTAAACCTATAGTCGTATAATAGTAGTTGGAACGGCTATCGCTCCCACGATCGCATCACCCCTCGGCCTTGGGTCTCGACAAACACGCCACTATACCGGAGTGTGTGGCTTCCGGAAACTAGATATATTCGACTCCCTGATTTAGGAAGGTTGCGTGATGGCAAGAACAACTATCGAAAATACGGTCGTTGCCTATCTTGATAATGATGACAGCCCAGATATAACCAACCCGATCCACTCCACCGAAGTCGCGAGGTCATACGGGTTCGCTGGACCTCTGGTTGGTGGTGTAACTGTATGGGGATGGGCGACGGACACGATTTTGGCGGCGTTGGGCGAACGTTGGCTTGAAGAAGGGTGGGCAGAATATTCGTTCCGGCAACCCACGTTCCCCGGTGATACTCTGAGGGTCAAAGCCACGATAAATGAGGGATCGTCGGCCGCGTCTTGGACTGTGGAGATGATCAACCAATCCGGAGAGGTATGTGTGTCCGGCACGGTCGGCCTGGGAAGATCGGAATGGGTAGATGGAATTGTAAAACCGCGCTCCATGGGGCCGACCATCGAGTCGGGTGATAAAGGTCCGCTGATCCTTGAGAGTGCGGAGATCGGAAAGGATTGGTCGGCTATGGAGCTTGATTTCTCGAAAGTAACATCGGAAGAATTCATCGCTCAAAAACAACGGACCGACAACCCATTATTCACGGATAAGAACGCGGTCGCTCATCCATCTTGGACTGCAGGGTGGGCCGAGATGCTCCTCCGGCATAATTTCGTAATACCTACCTCTATGCATACCAAAAGCAGAGTGCAACATCACCGGAAAATACCAGTAGGCACCTCTGTAATCGGCGGTGCCCACCTGATTGACGCCTACGAGAGAAAGGCCCATCATTTCGCGAATTACGATGTCCTACTCGTGGACGGCGAAGGAGTTGAGCTAGCTCAACTTCGGCATTGGACTATCTTCAAGATAGCGACAGTGGAAGAGCGAGCACAGATAGCCGATTAGATCGTTGGGTGCCTTAGGATGTAATGAAGCGCTTTGAGGTCATCGTTTCTGATATTTGTCTCGTCCGATAATGGGACTTCTCGTTGATAGCTCTAGCCATACCAGAATGTCACATCCTCATGGGAATCCGATAAACCTCTCTCATACTAGGAGATTAAACATGATCTGGTGTCGCTTTGAATTGGAAGGAGAAACCAACTTCGGTATCGTCGAGGGCGACCGTGTCATCCAGGTTTCGGGGAGTCCGCTTGGGGAGTACGCCGTCACTAATAACGTCCATCCATTGGAACAGGTGAAGTTATTGGCTCCCATAAAACCAGCCATGCTGTATGCCGCTGGCCCTAATTACCGGGGGCACGTAGAAGGCATGGCTGCCCGGCGCGGTTCACCGCCCAGCTATCCCGATCGCCCTTCTCCCAACTATCGGTCGGTCCACGCTGTCATAGGTACTGAAGAGAATATCGTGGTGCCGAAGGACAGCGCCGGCGCTGTTCAACCTGAAGGGCAGTTGGCGGTTGTCATAGGCAAGAAGGCCAAGAAGGTATCTGTTGATGAGGCCTTGGATTGCGTGTTTGGATATACCATTGGCAACGACATCAGTGAGCGACCCTGGCAGCAGGCTGACCGTACCATGTTTCGCGGTAAAAACTGCGATACATGGAAACCCATGGGACCGTGGATCGTTACTGATCTGTCCTCAACAGGATTCCGTATTATCGTGCGGCACAACGGTGTAGTCTGGGAGGACTTCTCTTCCTCTGACCAGATATGGGACACCGCTACTTGGATCCACGAACTTAGCAAGTACGCTACTTTATACCCTGGGGATGTGCTGTGGATGGGCACTCAGGGAGCCGACGGCGACATGGTACCTGGGGACATCATAGAGGTGGAGATCAGTGACATAGGCATCCTCAGAAACTATGTGGTTGCGGAAGAGTACGGGTAATCTGTTATCTCACGTATCGATACTCACATGTACTGATCAATTCTACCGTCCGCGCGATGTTATATTTGGAGTTAATCTCAGAGAGAATCGAAACAAGAAATGTAACAATCGGTAGAGTTATAGAGACCGGTAAGGGGTGAAGCGACATGGCAGGTGAGATCACGATTGCAAAGTTCAAAGATGTGGCAAACGGCTTGCAACCCGGGCAGTTTTCGATCGGCGAACGGCAAAACGTAAGCGGACTCGATGGACTAGATCCTATCTATAGGGACCTTCTTGATCGACCGATCACTATCACCCTTGGCCTGATCGGGCCAGATGGGCGTGTAGGCCTGACACCGATGTGGTTTGATTATGAAGGCGATCATGTCTTGATCAACACAGCGGCTCACCGGCGTAAATGCGGTTGGATCCGGAATAACCCTCGACTCACCATCCTCGTCGTCAACCCAGACAACCCCTATCATTGGGTGCAAATCAAATGCACAGTGGAACGCGAGGAATTGGAAGAGGGCCCCAATGGCGATAGGGTTACGCAGCAGTTGGATAAGATCTGGGAGAAGTACACGGGCAACGAACCCCCTTATGGACTACGGGACCCGAGCATCGAGGAGAAGAGAGTGCTATTCGTCTGCCGAATCGACCGGTTAGCGACATTCGGAAAGCCTTGATCCTATTGAATAGGTGAAGGTCGTGGATCGAATCCTGTCAAACCTAAGACGGGTCCACCGTGTGCCGGTTACTAACGATTGTTTTGGATGTGCTCGTCACTACTATCAATAAGCACGGCAGCACCAGCAACGAAGCTACCAGTGCTAGGAATATCATCACTGCTGTGAGCTGCCCGTAGGCAGCAAACATAGGCATAGGAGCGAAGCCAAGTATCGCAAACCCGACTATGCTTGACGTAGCAGATGCCATCAAAGCGACTCCAGTACCACGTGCAGTCATCTTTATGGCATCTGCTGCGTCTTTAGTGCGTCTTAACTCTTCTCTGAATCTTTCGGTCATATGTATCGAGTAGTCGATCCCGATACCGACGGAAATCGCTCCAATCATAGCCGTTACAAAGTTCAATGCGAACCCCGAAATGTACATTATCCCGTATAGCCATGCCACTACTAGGACAATGGGTATCACTGTGATGACGGCATATTTGACAGATCGCATCGTTGCTGTCAAGAGGATGACCGCTGCAATCAAGGCTATCGGTAAAGATGTGTAAAGCGTACGGGTGGAAGCCGATAGCTGCGCTTTCCTAGTGAAAGGTGAGCCCGTCAGACCGACTTTCGAGATAGACCTATGATCTTGAAGGACGGCCATTTTGGGTTGTATGGATTGTTCCGTCGCAGCCACTACAGCCTGATCACGCGTTCCTGGAATCTGGAACCAGATAGAGGTTATATGTGCCCCCTCGGCTGACAGATAGATTGCTTGTCTGACCTGCTCCGGGGTCAAGGTCTGCTTGCCGCCTGCCCCTAAGACACCTCGTTCGGAAGAGAAAGCGAACATGGCTCCGATCTGTTCCCGTGAGTCTGGGATTCCATCCCGGTCAACATCGGTGACTGATATTCCTGTTTCGGCCCTGATTAATGAGATTGTGTGTGGGCTGGCGGCGATAAGGCGTGAAACATTAACGATGTTCAATCCAGCGGTTACATTTCCGCTAGGAGTTTCAGCTATGTAATCGATATCTCTTAATGATTCTATGAAGTCCGATATAGCCATGACCGCATGAGGGTCCATCAGGTCCCCTCTGACATACACGGCCCCGGGTTCTCCGCCGGTATCACCGACGTGTTCATCTAGTTTATCCAGGCCTATGACCATCTCGGATTCAGAATCGAAAAAATCTTTCACGTCGAAGATCGGGCCTAATTTGAATGCAAAGAAGACTGAAACAGCAGTCAGAAGCGCAGCAGTTATCAATACGGTCTTCGAATGAGCAACCGCAGCCGATACTAGAGTTTCTATCAGGAACATCGACGGGATGTTGCTATCCATGTGCGCATCATCATCAAGACCGTCATCAATTTGTTTACTAGCTATAAAGACCATATAAACGATCGGGATGCCAAGGAACAGCAGGGCTGCAGCCCCCAGAATTATTACTCCGTATAGCTTGCTGACCGCAACGACCAAAACGATTGCAACCCCAGAGGATATTGCGACGCCTAGTGCACCAATCAGCCGTAAAATGCAATAAGCATTAGTGTTGCAACGTATACCCGACGTGATAGTGAGTTCGTCTATCCTCATCAATACCACCGGGGCGATGATGCCTAATATGACGAATGAAGCTAAAACCGCTATGGCTGCCGCACTTCCGAAATGAATGACAGCTTCTATCGAAGACGACAGATTTGATAGGAACGCGATACTGTCAGTTGCCATGGCGAGTATCAGCGCCCCAAGGACACTGGAAAGGCCGATCTTTAATGCCATCCTTGGTGGGTACCGATTACTGATCTCTTCTTTGTAGCGGCGTAAGGCATGGACAACAAAGTCGACTCCAAGGGATATCATGCCGATAGGTACGATCAGATCTATCACCAAGCCGCTCTTGAGGCCTATCAAGCCAGATATTCCTTTCAGCCATATCATCAAAACGCCTAACCCGATTCCGCATATGGCTGTGGCCCAATAGGACTTCAAGGTCACCCCGACCACTAAGAGAGCGCCTATGACGGTGAACATTATGAATATACCGGCTGTCTTGCCTTCGTCTTGAGCCTCGAGGTTAGCGTCGATAGCTATTCCCCAGATATCGTAAGACTCTGATTCCTTACTCATGACATCTCGAATATGCCGGTTAAGATGTTCTTTGGCGATCACATCGGGACCGCCGCCTACTGCAATCTCAAGCCCGCCGCCGCCAAGCTTTTCATTGTCGGTCATGACGCTGAAAGTCATCGCGGGGGAAACCCACCAAAATATCTCGTCCCCCATGATGGTCCTCGGTGTATAGGTCGCATGGCGGGAGAGAAAGTCCAGTACTGCTGTTGTTTCCGGATCAGAGATTAGTTGATGTACAGCTAATTTCACCTCTTCTAGGGACGCGGACTCTATAGTTGTGCCTATGTCAGTTAATCTATCTTCGATCGGATCTAGGACCGAGTGAGTTCCTATCATCAATATGCCTACGTCGGCATCTAAATAGTTAACTAGATAAGGTTGCTGCTCTAGACTCCCCGCGGCTAGCTCGCCTCTTGAATCCTTATCTAACAAGTCCTGCTTATGCTGTTTGAATTCCAGCAATACATCTGGCGTTAAGACGTCTCCGTACCTTGATTCCAACAAGAACGGGGTGAAATGGATGGAATTCGGGAATTTATCATTTATATCGTCTTGAAGTTCGAAAACTTCACCGGGCGGATTAGGGGACGCTTGTAAAGTTGGAGCCATCTGGAACAGAGGGTATAGGAGTAACAAAGTGAATATCATGGCGACTCCGACGACCAGTAAAGTCTGTTCAGCCAGGAAATTCACTGCCAGGGTTTTCCAAGAGTTTGCCTTGTTCAATCACTCGCCATGATGCGCACGGTTGAGTGGCATTACGTGCCCTTGTTAATGCCATTGAACATCATTGTCACATATGCCGGACGACCTGCGGTGATTTAGCATCGGAAACTCCGACCATTTAATCTTGATTAATAGTTACTACCTTGCGGGGTTGATGACATTTGGGGCATATTCCCCTTGGGACTTTATTTAATAGGGTGTGTCTCAGCCAAAAAATACAGAAGGTCATCATTTCGTTTCATAAGAGATATGAGCTATGAAGTTCGGTATTGAATTAGGATTCCAACTCCCTCGCCCATGGAGCCAAGAAAGTGAAGTTGAACTTTATGAAAGTCGCTTGGAGATTGCCCAATTGGCGGATCAATTAGGGTTTGATTCACTTTGGGTAGAGGAACACCATTTTTTGGAAGAATATTGCCATCTTTCCAGTCCAGAGGTTTTCCTGGCCGCTTGCACGCAGCGTACGAAGCAGATTCGCCTGGGATTCGGTGTGATGTTGCTTCCCCCTATGATCAACAATCCGGTCCGTTCAGCGGAAAAGGTAGCAGCACTGGACCTATTGGCAAAGGGGAGAGTTGAATTTGGCGTCGGCTCTTCAAGCGACCGCCTCGGTACCACGGCATGGGGAGTCGATTGGGACCAGCGTCAAGAAATGACAGAAGAGGTCCTAGGGCAAGTGGCTAGGATGATGGTTGAAGAACCCTATCGTGGTTATGATGGGGAACATTTTTCGTTTCCACCGAGGAACATCCTTCCAAAACCACAACAGAAACCTCATCCACCCTTATGGCTGGCTTGTTCTCATCGTGAAAGCATATTGAAGGCGGCACGCTTAGGGATAGGAGCATTGTCGTTTGGATTTACCGACCCGAATACTACAAAGCAATGGGTAGATGCTTACCACGACACCTTTCGGAGAGAAGCAATCCCGATAGGTTACGCGATCAATCCGAATCTGAGTGTGCTTAGCCGACTTATATGTTGCCCTACAGATCCTGAAGCAAAGCGGATACAGGATAAAGTTCACTTCTGGTGGTACGGCTTCGTTCATTATTTCGGTCATGGGAGCCACAAACCAGGAGTGACTAATCTGTGGGATAACTATACGAAATCTGATTACAAATTCGAGTGGGATACTGGCACCATCGGAACGCCCGAAAAGATCTCTGCCACGTTACGTGATTATGAGCAAGCGGGGTTGGATCAAATAGTCTTCTCGGTAGAGTCGGGAACTATTTCGCATGAGGAAATCTGTGCAACTCTAGAATTATTTGCCAAAGATGTAATGCCTGAATTCAAACAACGAGACGAACAAAGGGCATCTTTAAAATATTCCCGAGATCAGACACTTTCCAGAGAAGTGATGGCGAGGAAAGAACAACCAAATGTGGTCGAGGAAATTCCTACGATCATCATGAGAGATATACGACCTTGGTATAGCTATATGGGGTTTCCTTTAGATTCTGAGGGATTTCCAGTATTGGATGAGATGCAATAGCAGAAACTACTGGCGTTAAGAACTTGTCGTCAAGGTTTCCGTAAAGGGAGTCCGTTCATCTTGAATCAGACCTACGAAGAGTCGGATTCCAGATTCCGAGTAACAGAGCAACAAGCAAAGTTATAACTGCTGCTCCGGTGACTGCGATTGGCCAGCTGAATGTATCTCCTACCAGTGCCAATGGCAGTGCGCTAAGGAAATGGATAGCCGGAGCAACCTGCAATATGCTTATTATCCGGCCTCTCAGTTCAGGTGGGGCATTAAGCTGTACCAGAGTATTCGCCATGGGCCAGAAAAATCCAGTGCTCGCCATCCCGACAAAAAAGAAAATGATCCACGAGGGCCAGTACCAAGTGGACCAGGCGAATAAGGCCAAGAATATGCAGACAGCAATTAAAGAACCGATCAGTATCAGGGATTTACGCTTATAGTCGTCCAATGAGGCAAGGATCAGGTTCCCTATAAGAGAGCCCAATCCCGCTCCCATCCACAATAATCCGGTCGCCCCAGCTCCTGCTGATAGGACCTCTTCAGTGAAGGCAGGCAGGACTTGGCGGTAGGACATGGCAAAGAACGTAAAAGCGAAAGTAAGCCCGATTACTGTGTAGAGGATCGGGGAAGACCAAACACAATGCAATCCTTTCTTGAGGTCTATGAGTATTGCGGTCTTGGGTATTTCCGAGATGGCTGGCAGACTTTTAATCAAGACTAGGAATAGAATGCCAGAAGCATACAGGCCTGCGTTAACGAAAAGAGCAGTTCCCAGATCAAACAGTTCGATAACTAAACCTGACAATGCTGGACCTATTATTTGTCCAGATTGATCCACCATTGAGAAAAGGGCCACACCGTTCATTAGATCCTTCCGCTCAACTAGGTCTCCTATCAGGGCCATACGAGAAGGATTATTTATCGCTTGAACTGCACCTAATAACGATGAAATGGCAAATACATGCCAAAGCTCTAATAGGCCAGAGACTTTTAATATCGCTAACCCTAGTATCAAGATTGAAATAGCGATGCGAGTGGAAATCAATAATCTGAGTCGATCGGTTCGGTCTGCAATAATGCCACCCAACACAGAGAAAACTACGTTAGGTATTCCATACGCGAAAATCACCAGGCCTAATTGAAAACTGGAGCTGGTGATGTCCAACACCAGGATGCCTATCGTCAAGAATTGCATCCCTTGAGCGATAGACTGGGTGGCGCCACTTAACCAAAACAACCGGAAATCGTTGTATCGAAAGGCACGGAACATTTTGAATTTGTTCCTGAACCCGTTAGCTTGTAGAGGTGAGACCATGAAATTAGTACAACGGAGGGTTAAATGACTTTGTACAACTTGTGAATGAGATTACAGAGCTGGTTAGACGGTTGAGCATCGATTAACGAAACTAGGAGTAAATCATGGAATTCGAACGTAGGAATTATGCAGAACTACCTCAGCCGAGCGGAGCTTTTCACCATTCTGTCCGCTCAGGAAATACCCTATACATCGCTGGCAGTACTGCCGGGGGGACATCCGCTGCCACAGGTGATATCGCCGCCCAAACAGAGGCCATACTTGATAAATTCGAACATATCTTAAAGGAAAACGGCGGTACGTTAGCCAATGTAGTCAAGGTAACAAGTTTCGTGACCGACTTGCGGGAAGCACCGGCTGCGGGTGAAGTCCGTATGAAGCGATTTGCCGGGGCGTTTCCCGCTAGTACTCAAGTTCAAGTTGCAGCATTGGGAACCCCAGACCTAAAGATCGAGATTGACGCGATCGCGATACTCCCTGATTAATACTAGCGTACATCACTTGGGGATTACTTTGATCCAGATTGGCTTTCCATAGTATATTTCGTTTCAACACCCCTAACCGCGGACCGCAAGACCAAGTTCGTGAAATGTCGCGCCTGAGATCTTATTGGCCACGCTGTTTTCTTGCCTTGCGTTGGGGAAAGGGTGTGCCTATAATTTACTTGTCCCAACGACAAGGGGCGGTTAGCTCAGTGGTTAGAGCGCCTCGTTCACACCGAGGAGGTCGGAGGTTCGACCCCTCCATCGCCCACCATGTAGCTTGGGATCACGAGAGTCTGTGTCGTTGGCCGGGTTCTTTCGTGCCGAGGTGGCGGAACGGCAGACGCGCTGCGTTCAGGTCGCAGTGTCCTTACGGATGTGTGGGTTCAAATCCCTCCCTCGGCACCAAAAAGCTAACAGCACTCAGCCGATTACCTTGATGGCTAAACGCTGATAGACCGTATCTTACTTTGCGCTTGTAGCTCAGCGGATTAGAGCACTGGCTTGCGGAGCCAGGGGTCGTGGGTTCGAATCCCGCCAAGCGCACCACTTTACAGGCAAGAAAAGCCCTCTGGCTGTATGTCAGAGGGCTTCCTTTTTGGATCGTCTGTGCAAATTTATTCTTGTGTTCCTGGGCGTAAGAAGCTAATTGAACGACATCTCCTTTGTTATAGCTAGATACCTCAGCAACCGTCTACCTTTCTACTACGGCTGGGTCGTTGTCTTCGCCGCAGGGACCACCGTGTTCGCTCGAATGGCACCTTCGGTTTTTGTGCTTGGAATCTTCCTGTCTCCGATGGCTGATTCGTTCGGTTGGAGCAGGACCTTGATCGCCGGTGCTGTAAGCGTTGGGGCAATAGCTTCTATGTTCCTTTCGCCGGTCATCGGTTGGGCGGTCGACCGGTATGGATCCCGAGCTATTTTGACAGTTAGCATGCTGGTGCTAGGTATCGCTGTAACCTCTTTGGCCTGGGCTACTGTCCCGATATTATTCTATCTGGGGTTCGCCACTGGAAGGATAATATTCCATGTTCCCGTGCAGATTGGGTCTGGGGTTGTGGTCTCTCGGTGGTTCATCAGAAAGCGAGGTCGGGCAATTGGTCTGTTATACCTAGCTGGCGCGGTCGGCGGTATCGTATTCATTCAGATCGCATCACTCGCCATGTCTCAAGTGGGCGTTGGGGCCGCATGGGTAGCTATGGGCTTATCGGTATTGGCTGTTTCGGTAATCCCGTCCGCATTGTTGATTGTAGACCGACCGGAGGACATCGGTCTTACACCGGACGGTGGGGTAGAACCATTCTCAAATGCGCCGGCACGACCGATAGAAGCTACGGCAATGAGCGGCCTGATGCGGACACCAGATGCTGGAAGCATTGAGGTTGATTGGACACCTCGGGACGCCATGCGGACGACCGCTCTATGGGTGATGGTCGGCGTAGTCGGTATCTTATTTATGATCCAAGCTGGTGTTTCGGTTCATGTTGGAGCGTTCTATCAAGACCGAGGGCTAGGGCTGACTGTCACGGCAACGGCGATCACCATCAACGGCATCGTCAGCGCTGTGGGGAGTCTGGTGTGGGGAGCGGTTATAGAACGCACACCCGTACGGTGGGCCATGGGATTTCTAATGGCTCTGAGTGCGGTTTCGACAGTGCTCCTTTTATCGGTCAATACCATGGCATCTGCATTCGCGGTGTCGGCAGTGATCGGTATCGTAGCCGCCGGCGGCAACGTGATCCCGCCAGTGGCATACGCTTCGTACTTCGGTCGGCGCTCCCTAGGCAGCATCCGTGGAATCGGAGAGACAGGTGTCCAGATCGGGCAGACCATCGGGCCGCTATTATCAGGTTTGGCCTTCGATATGAACGGGAGTTACATTATGGCATTCGTAACCTTCGCTGCCGTAGCTGCGTTGGGCAGTCTAGTTATCGGCCTGTCCAGACCCCCACACAAATGCGTTCGCCGCTGACAGACTCCTCTATGTGGTAATATCTCATCAATCCCAAATACTCTAGGAGAATTGCAAATGGCTACGATGATTGATGGCGAGTCGTATCTGGGCCAAGTTTTGGTGCGGCCTCTCAGTAAAGAAGGTGATGTAACTATCTACCTGTGGCCGGTCCGCTGTCTGAAGAGCAAAATGGGCGGCCCGACCTTTGGAATAGACGTAAAAGGGGAAGAGGTTATCCGCTACGACCCCCACGGCCCTCGCGGCCACTGGCACAAGGGAGGTTATGACAAGTTGGGTGCCGGAGGCTCCCATGTCGAATTCCCCGACGATGTGAGAGACATCGAAGGCCAGATCTCCTGGGGTCTGGACCAGATCAAGGAGAATGGGAAGGACATGCTGGCTGAAGCCGGTTTCGAAGATGCTGCCCAGGCACTGGATCTGCAGATGCTGGCGGAGGCTCAAGAAGCCATCCACGCCCGTTTGGCTGATGACCCAACATTGATCTCCAAGGCGATTGATCAAGGGCTGATCAACGCCTAGAGATTTTCCTTATAGTCCATACGACTGGAAAAACCGGCGCCCCAACAGATGGGGCGCCGGTTTTTCGTTTCTATGGTAGGTATTATAGGTTGCGTTGAGACATAAGAGCTGGGAATAAATAACAGTAGGAGCGGCGGAACATTGAGATTAAAGAACTGGCGTAAATGCGCCTCGACCCGGGCGGAATACACGGCCGTTAGTGTTTTGCGCGGGAATGGGACGCTTACAAAGAGAGTTCTGGGACCCAAACCCGGACCAGAAACAACGAGGCCGTAATCAACTTGCCATTGAGCCGTCACTTCAGGAGTTCGACTTAGAACGATTTGGGACCAAAACGCTTGATCCAAGCGCGTTTATTCCACTGTTGCTAGATAGCGCTGCTATGTCCTCTTCGTCCGATATTTGATCTACAAGGCTAGACGGCAATCGGCTATCGGAAGAAATTAAGCCCCGCCCGCTCGGTCTCCCAATCTTCGTAGATGAAGGGATTGACTGGATTGTTCCGATTGAACGGAGTGAACCAGTCATTGAATTCCAGGTTGTTGGGTAAGGGAACCTTGGTGTCTAGGTTCACCCTTCCAGTATCTGTGGGAGCCTCGTAGAGTTCTAGGAAATCAGTGTCGCGGAACGCCTCAGCAGCGAACCCGGAGAAGTCCGATTCGATGCTCCGTATTTCCTTCAGAAGAGTGGATGCGTGCTGTATCAAAACGTGCAGCGCTATGGCCTCCGCGGTGCATCTTGGTATCGGTGTTACGCGTTCCGGCTGCGCTAATCGCTCCGCCACTGAACTCATGCAGATGATGAACCGGTGGCAGAATAATGATGTATATCGATCTCTATGCCTCCTGGGCAGCCAATCTGAGATCTGATCCACATTTCCTGCATCTGTAGGCGATATGTGGAAATATGAATCTATGAAATCGGAATAAGCGATATCCAGGGCGATGAGGTGGCTTTCAGGGAGTTCGTTCTTCCAAGCTTCTGCAAACATGTGTACCTTTGTGTCCTGCCGGACTGCTTCGTCAATCCAACTTGTATGGTTAACTAGTTAATTAGATGGTACCAGTCTATGCCATGTCTCGCTAAAATTTCCTTGGGAAACGTGTTGCTCTAAATACGCTAGAGTTAGATTTGGCCTTACGCATTCGAAAAGAGCCGTATATTCAAAGGGGTCCATGACCACAAAACCTACTTACTGCCACCATTGCGGCGAGACTTTACCGGAGGACAGCAGGATGACTTGCGAAAACTGCGGTGCTAACCAGGCCCCTCCGATGGACGGTATAGCTTGCCACAATTGCAATGGCCTCATCCTGGATACTGACTTGTACTGCCGCCATTGCCGACACTTCACGTCTTTTGACGCGTGAGAATGACTGGCTAAAACACTCTCCAGTCCTCCGTGTACCCTCGTGCTATACTGATCGTGACTTAGTATTTTTCCGCCTCCAACAACGACCTCTTCTGACCCGCTTCATGACAACTTCCACTTTGGCAGAGCACCTTCCTTGACTGAACAGAACCTGTCTACAAAAGTGATCTCCAACGTCATTCACGCCCACTATGCTTGGTACATCGTCGCCTTGGGGACCACGCTTCAGCTCACCACGAACTTTGTAAGTCAGGCCTTCGCTATCCTTATGGTCGTGATGCAGGACAACTTCGGGTGGTCTTTGACGGCTATCGTTCTCGCCTACTCCATCCGCAATATAATCGGCGCGGTTATGTCGCCCTGGGCGGGGTCATTGGGCGACCGCTATGGCGCAAAGAAAGTAATGATGGTCGGCGCTGCCTTCTTCATGGGCGGTCTGCTGCTCCTCAGCACGATCAATGCCATCTGGCAACTATTTCTCTACTACAGCCTGATTCTGGGGATAGCCCAGGCAATGTTCCGTGTCAATGTTCCTACCACCGTCGCCGCATGGTTCAAGAGACATTTGGGCGTGGCTGTGGGGATACAGCAATCGGCTGGTGGGATGGGAGCGTCAATCTTGGCCCCGGGATTGGCTGTGCTCTTGACACAGACCGATTGGCAGACTGCTTTTCTGCTCATAGGTGCCGGCGGAGGGGGGTTCGTATTCCTGATGCTAGCCTTCTTCCACAGTGAGCCGGCTGATCGAGGTAAACAACCCTTCGGAGCCGAACAAGGCAGTGACCTCCCGGTCGCCGCCTACAGTGCGGCCATTGCCAAGGTTAGAAGTCAGGTCTTCATGAAACATGCCAAGGGCACTAGGGCCTTCTGGTTATTGCCACTGGTGCACCACCTCGGCTGCGTCGGCCATGCCATAGTGATCGTCCACGGCATCAATTACGCCACTACCCGAGGAGTATCTCTCGAAGCCGCCACCTTTATTATCAGCATCTATTCGGGCACGAGCATCGTAAGCCGACTCATAGCTCCTATTCTGGCCGACCATCTTGGCGCCAAAGGTGTCATGGCCCTGTTCTACGCTATACAGGGCGTATCGGTGCTGATGCTTTTTTGGACCCAGGACCTGTGGCAGTTCTACCTGTTTGCAGCAGTCTTCGGCATAGGCTTTGGCGGGGAGATGTCGGCCTTCTTGGTGGTCAATAGGCAGTACTTCGGTATGGGTCCTGTGCGGGCGGTCTTCGGCATCCAGAGTATGGGTGCAGGGCTAGGTATGGCACTAGGTGGACTGATTGGCAGTGTGATTTACGATAGTCTCGGTTCTTACAGCGCAGCTTGGCTAGTTTCCTTCGCGGCGAGCCTTAGTGGTATGGTTGCCATAATAACCATGGAGTCAACTAAGAACGAGCTAGTTCCCGAGTGGGAAGACGACCTGCCAGCCGATGCCAGAGAACTAGCAGCCGAGCCGGCACCTGCGGACGACTAAAAGCCTGACAGCTTTGGCAGTGGGGAAATCCTTCTAGCTGTTAGCCTTTATAAAAAGAGAAAGTTAGAGCCTCACTTCCGTTAGGGGGTGGTGGTATCTCGTTTGGTCGTAGGCTGGGGACGGGGTTCCTACTATTTTAGTCTTCCCAAATGGACTGTGGATGACGCTCTCTTGAAAAGCTGCCACTGGCGCTCCTGTCCGGTTCGATAGAGAAGCTCGGTTTGCGCGTTGGTCATGCAGCTGATGGCTGACAAGCCAATCGGGCGTATCCAACGCGGCTCCGACGTGTCGAAGTGATGACCGGTAGTTGTGTTCTGTGAGCCTGGGTGTTGCGATGATTCGAAAGCTACCCCAGAGTCTCAGGCAAACCACTCTCTGCTGACTCATAGGCTTTCAGGACCAACGCCAAGTCCTTCAAACCTTCCTCGCCGGTCATGGCTGGCTCAGTTCCTTCCAATATTGAGCGTCTAAACTCCAATACCATGCCGATGATTCCTCTGTGGTCGTCGTCGAAAGTTCGAGTCTCCTGAGAATCGCCGTAGTCTATTATCAGCCAGGGACGGCCCATCTCAAAGCGTAGGTTTGCTGCCGTGCCAGTCACACTAACCCAAGGACGTTCGGTTGGCTTCCCGACGCTCCAGGTGTGATTGATGATGCCGACCACACCTTCGGAAGACCGGGTGGTTAGGATGATGCCATCTTCAGCGTTGATACCCGGATTCCCTGACGGTACTGGAACGGCATACACCTGATTGGGCCTCCCGCTTAAATAGGCCAGAACGCTAGCTTTGTGGATACCACCATCTATGAGTAAACCGCCGCCGTTTCGTTCCTGGTCGTTCCGCCAGGAGCCGGGGTCAAACGGGAACTCTTCTTGTAATTGGATCAGTCGGACTCGCCCCACAATTCCGGACGCGATCAACTTTTTTGCCTCGAGTACCGGGGCCAAGAATCGATAATTCTCAGCCACCATCAGTTTCACCCCTGCGCCCTCTGCAGCTGAGATTATCGACCGGGCTTCCTCGATGGTGCGCGCGATTGGTTTTTCCAGCAGGATGTGCTTGTTAACGGCCGCGGCAAGTAGGGTATGCTCTAGATGAAGGTCATGAGGAGTACAGATGTAGAGTGCGTCGATATCAGGGTCGGCGGCAGCATCTTCATAAGATCCGAAGCTTCCCAGACCACCAAACGCAGCTGAGTAAGCTTCGGCTCGACCATGGTCTCGGCTGGCGAAATAAAGGTCGACCGAGTCCCGTGCGGGAGCCAATGACTCGGCGAAAATACGAGCGAACCCTCCACAACCTATGACACAGAGCCTAAACTTCACTTGCTGGCCTCACGCTACTCCCTTTTTCGGCAACGATACCGGCTAGCAAGGGAAGTTACAACGGCACAGGCCAACCTTCTCGTTCCTAAGAACTGGGCAATAAGTTCGGATTGATGGTTGATAACCCGCTGAAGAATCACGTGCCCACAGCAGCGCAAGATTCCCCATTGAGGCCTCACTGTCGTAAGGTTAAACTGTCCCCTGATATTAAACGCGGTCGCAGGCCTATAAGCTTGACGGCCTCCCTCTTCATGAAAGGGGGACCGAGGGGGATTTCCGTGCGCATAGACGTTCATAGTCACCTGAATTACCTGCCCTATCTTGAGTACTTGGCGGGGCGCAGTTCCCTACCCAAGGGCGTGCTGCGGGGTGGTACCTATTTTACAAGTTGCACCGGCGGTTACGAGCACGCTTCGCCGATAGTCCACACCGATGTTGACCAGAAGCTCAGGGACATGGAAGACCTTGGAATCGGTATGTCAATCCTTAGCCATGGCATGCCCGGCCCTGAACTGCTGGGCGGACAAGAAGCAGACGACTGGGCCTCCCGCATAAACGACCACTTGGCCCAGGTGATAGAGTCACATCCTGGCAAGTTCCAGGCCTGGGCAACCCTAGGATGGGGGAGTGCCGAACGGACGATTAGAGAGATCGAACGATGTGTGAACCAGCTTGGGTTCAAGGGCGTTTACATCTTCTCAAATATCAACCAGAAGACCCTGGATAGCAAAGAGTTCTGGCCAGTCTACAAGCGCATAGAAAGTCTGGGAGTGGCCATGGACATGCACCCAACGGCGCCTATCAACATGAACGGAATTGACCACCGCCCCCTGGTCCCTGGTATGGCCTTCATGTTCGATACGACCCTGGCCACCGTAAGAATGGTGATGAGCGGCGTCTTTGAGGAGTACCCTGACCTCAAGCTGATCGTCCCACACACCGGCGGGTTTGTGCCTTTCATCAGAGGCCGCGTAGGCCGGATGATTGACTCCTGGACCTCGCCAGACGACTGGGCAGATTTGTCCGAGTCTTCCCAGGTGTCTTTCGATAAGATTTACGTGGACACAGTTGCCCACAGTCCAGCCGCGCTGGACTATTGTTACAAGATGTTCGGTGCCGAGAAACTTCTATATGGCACCGACCATCCCTTCGCTCACTTCGACGAATACAACGTCATGGTACAAGGCTTAGCCTGCACCAACGCCGAACGCGAACTGATAGAGCACGGCAATGCCGAGGCCCTGCTAGGGTTATAAGCTGATAGCTAACGGAAATCTTCCTGAATCTCTTTTTCAAACGAGGTCTTGGACTTCCCGATTTTATAGACCTGGATTAAGGAAGATTTATACCATTACCTCCCAGACCAGAAACCGCTGATAGCTTATCCAAAGGAGATTCCATGAACCTGAGAGATTCTGTAATAATCGTCACCGGCTCGGCCACCGGATTGGGTGCGTCCGTGGTGAAACAGGTGGCTGCCAAGGGTGCGCGAGTGGTCATAAACTACACAAAGAGCGCGAAAGAAGCCCGCGAGACCGAGGCGGTCTGCGATTATTTGGGCGTGGAATCTATAGTGTGTCAGGCGGACGTATCGGTGGACGAGGATTGCCGCCGTATGGCTAACGAGGCTATGGAGAAATGGGGACGCATAGATGGGTTGGTCAACAATGCTGCCCGATCGGTTTTCGCCAACTCAAAGGATTTGGAGGCGCTCGACGGCCAGCAATTCATGGACGTCTTCGCAGTCAACGTGGTAGGCCCTTACCAGATGGCCAGGGCGGTCGCGCCGCACATGAAAGAGCGAGGGCACGGATCCATAATTAACGTCTCTTCCATTTCTGCCATCACTGGCGCAGGCAGCTCCATCGCCTATGCCGTATCCAAAGGCGCTTTGAACACGATGACGTTATCGCTGGCCCGCTCCTTGGCCCCTGAGATCAAGGTTAATGCGGTCATGCCTAGCGCCTTTCCGTCGCGTTGGTGGGCCAATGGAATCGGGGAAGAAGCGACCGAGGCCCTGTTCGAAAAATTCAATGCTCAGGTCCCGCTGAAAGAGGTGGCGACTCCTGATTCCGTAGCCAGGACCGTAGTTTGGCTGCTGGAAGATGCCGCTTACACCACCGGCGAGATGATTAAGATTGATTCCGGGATGCACCTTTTAGGCTTTCAGCCGTAGCAAGTGGCGAATACCAACTGCACCAATCGAAGACTCTAGGAGAATCAAAGATGGGACCCAAACTCGTTGAATATCTGAAATATGAAGTCGAAGACTCGGGCATCTGCTGGATCACTTTTAATCGACCCGAGCGGCGCAATGCCCTGATGGGCAACTCTCAGGAAAACTCCACCGTGGCCAAGGTCGGCGAATATATGCGGGCCGCTGATGACGACACCGCTGCCCGGGTCATCGTTTTAACCGGTGAGGGACAAGGCTTCTGCTCTGGGGCCGACATGCGCCGCGACAACGACCCATCGGTCCTGGGTGAGAACTTTGTTGGCAACCGCGACCACACCGAAAGCCCCGACTTCGTTCGCCAGCATTTTTTTCACGGCTTCACCCAGCTACACCGCGATATATCACTCATCCGCAAGCCCACTATTGCCATGATCAACGGCGCGGCCGTAGGTTCCGGTATGGACATGGCCCTCCACTGCGACATCCGGGTCGGCTGCGAAGCTACCCAATTCGTCGGCTACCATCAACTGGGCCAGATTTTTGAGAACGGTGGAAGTTACTATCTGCCGAAGATGGCAGGGCTGGGCCGCGCTTTGGAGTTCGCTTACACCGGTCGCCTGGACGCCGAGCGGGCCTATCAGTGGGGGTTGCTAAATTACCTGGTCGACTCCAGTGAATTGGAACAGACTACCCGCGACTTGTGCGATCGCATCATGCGGGTACCTCCCATGGTCCAATGGGTCAGCAAGCGGATTATGCGGACGGCCGTTGATACGACTCTGGAGAACACCATGGTGCTGACCTCCAACGCCGGCGGTATCCTCAGTGGCTCTGAAGACGCCGACGAAGCCCGCGTAGCCTTCCTGGAAAAAAGGGCGCCCAAATTCAAGGGACGCTGATCCTCCGGGCAGGGAGATAGCCGAAATCTTTGAGGTGATTTCGTCTTACGGGGCTCAGCAATCGTTTGCCCGTGACCTTAGAAGTAATATAAGAGTTCACTACAACCTGGAATGAAGGCGATTCATGGCAATTATCTGACGGGCAGAGCAGGCCGGATGTTATGGACTGCGGGCTAATAGACACGATAGGATTTTAGTTGACCGCGCTTCCTCAGCTATTATGATTCGGGCTAAACGTGTAGTTAGCTCAGTTGGTTAGAGCGCTTGCTTCACACGCAAGAGGTCACAGGTTCAAATCCTGTATCGCCCACCATGCCTGGTGTGCCGAGGTGGCGGAACGGTAGACGCGCTGTGTTCAGGGCGCAGTGTCCTTACGGGCGTGCGAGTG
>JAKUNK010000031.1:0-38547 GCA_022451945.1 Dehalococcoidia bacterium | reverse complement strand
CAAACCCGGATGTCCCGTCAAATTCTCACCTAATTCCAACATCTCACGGGCCTTCACCGACATCGCGGGAAGGACGGCATCAATCATGTCCTGGTCCAGATCAGCAGCGATGCCAGGGTAGCCGGCGCGCTCAATCATCGGTCCCAGTTTCTTTCCTTCGATGTTCTCCTTGACCCATCCGAAATAATCGGTGACTAGAGTCCGGTCCCAATAGATCCGGTGATTCTTATTGCGGGGGCCATAGTGGTAGTGGGGGCCGTCCCAGAAGAGGTCGAAGGCCATGATCTCGGTCTCTTCGACAAAGGACTGGTTGGAACCGCCGATGTCGGTTAATACGTGGATAGCCAGACCGCCATCTCCGACAGGCAAGCGGCGCATCTCGAGACCAAAGCGGATATTTCCAGCTTCAAAGATCTCCGTGCCGCGGTTGTGCTTGACGGTGTTCCGCTTGGTGATAAAGAGCTCTCTGGCCGAAGCTTCCAACTCTGGCAAGACGTCTGCCAGTTCTTCGAGATCGATCTGCTTAGCAATCTCCGGGTACCCGGACCTGTCCAGCATATCGGGAAGCTTATTTTTCATGGTCTTGATGGTCCAACCGATGGGGTTGCCGTCGGTGGTCGGATCCATACGGTAGAGCTTGCCCATGCCAGTCGACCCCTGGGTCTGGCCTGCTAACATCATGGGGCCATCATCCTTCAGATCCGGGTTCTGAGGACCATAGACGTAGCTTCGCTCGACGTCGAAGCAGTTGAACCGGAGGAGAGTGGTTTTTTCGCCGTCTATCTCTCCCTGAACAACGATCGAGACTCCTTGATCCGCGTGGTCTTGGATGTTACCGTCCCATAGCTCATGCCTGGCGATGAACGTGACAGGGCCGACTTCGAACGTGGTCTTAATCTCTGCTTGAACCATTTCCTAGAACACCTCTTTAAGATTTAGCTCTTGGTTGTAGAGGGCCGATTCGCATTAGATGCGAATGATGTTAGCAGACATTATACTAGGTCTCCGCAAATTCATCCATAAATGGCATGCAAACGTCGACGACATCGATCCGTGATACGGCTCCAGGCTCAGTACGGATCATGTCCACTCTGGTAGAGTGACAAGGCACTAGCTGTTCGATGTGGGAATCTCTGGGCGTTGGTGCCCGACGGTTTGGTTGAGTAATCAACCATATACAGATTTTACCGTCCGTTTGAGTTCAGACGGGTTTTATGAGGTCAAACTGGTCTGCATTTAGGTTGAAGGTCCGACCCAGGCGGTCCCATTTGATCACCAACCACTGGAGCTTTCCGGCCTTCCGTTTGACGGTGACCTCTCCGGTATCTCCGTTCTCAACGTTAAACTTGCCGCTGCCAGTTGGAGCGCCCATACCCATCTGGACTTCAAACGTGTCCACTGCCTCAACCTTGGATCCGGCTTCCAGTTCATCCCAAATCATAGTTACCTCAACACAAGCTCGTTATCCCAGATTAGGGACCACTTTCTCCATCATCAAACGTATGCTGTTTACCTGATTCTGAAGTGGTATCAGATTACCGAAGTTAACCTCGAACATGATCTGGTCCAAGCCCAATTCTTCAGTCAGCATCTCTAATTTATCAGTTACGGCGTCAGGGGTACCGTAGGCTACCTTGTCCCGGAACCAATCATCATAGGACATGTTCTTGATAACGTCTGCCTCTGCACCCCAGTCACCTGTTGTCCCGAGACGCCCATCGTATTTGGCGGTTCGGTCCGAGAGACGTCCCATAGAGAACAGAGCACTTTCCATAGGTTCATCGTAGGCTTTGTGGGGGTCTTCAGAAAGATAAATAGGTATTCGCAACCCAACCGTCCCTTTACCCTTATGCCCAGCGTCCTTCCAGGCCTGATGATAAGCCTCGATCTGGGGTTTAAGTCCCTCCAGTGTGAACACCCTAGAGGGGTTGATGATCATGCTGTGGCCCATGCGGCCGGTTGCCGCAAAACTATCCACGGAAGTCACCCCGATCCGGATGGGCGGATGTGGCTTCTGATAGGGCTTGGGCGTAACAGTCACGTCCTCGAACTTGTAATAGTCACCTTCGAAAGAGAACGTTTCATTGGTCCAAGCTTTTATGATTATCTCGAGGCTTTCGTCAAAGCGGCCTCGACTCTCTTCGAACGGCGAATTGAACCCCTCATGAACATTAGGGAATGTGCCTCGACCGATCCCGAATTCCACTCGGCCTCCACTGATCAGGTCTAGGGTTGCAATCTCCTCGGCCACCCTCAGCGGGTTCGCCAATGGGAGCAAGATCACAGCGGTACCGAGCCTTATATTCTCTGTCCGGGCAGCTACGTTACCAAAAATCGTGATGGGTGAAGCCAGTACCCGCCCGGGATTGAAGTGGTACTCGGCCAGCCAGAGCGAGTCCACACCCAGCTTCTCGGCCTCGTTGATCAGCACCAAGGAGTCGTCAAAAGCGTCCTTCTCTGTTCTTCCTTCTGTCACCGGAAATTCAAGGAACATCCCAAATTCCATGGAGGCCTCCAGTCCAGGGCGCGGCGTTGAGACTCAGTGAGCGTCCGTCAGGTCATCAGAAAATGTAAATCAATGATACTGGGCAAATCAGGTCGCTATGATAGTACGATCCCTTACGTAGTCGTCAAGAAATCGTATCCCGCACATGCCTCAAGCGTCGCGGCAAATGGGAAAGACCGCTAAATAGCTCTCTGTTTCGCTTGCCCTTATTTACACGCTCAAGGCAGGATTCGTACCGGCAGTCTTGAAGGACTGGACCCCGGCACCGAGGATTCAACACCATCCACCCATCTGCCCAAACGCACTCCCAGTTCTGCCCATCCTCCAACTGCCAGGCATATTCCCAAAGCGCGAACTAAATAGATGAGTGTCCATCGTGGAACTCAACCAAACCCAACTTACCGGCTTGGACCTTGCGCCAAGAAAGCAGGCTTGGCACAAGTACATAGCCGTCTGTTTGGGGAACCTTAGCATTGCGTGTTTTGGAAAAAGCCGATGACCTTCTTCCAGATCTAGAAGTGGGCAAAATACAGTCGTACTGCACAATTACTTTTGGGGCTGAATAATTACTTTCAAAGATGACTTGGCTTCGGCGGTTAGCTCGAAGCCCAAACCCGCCTCTTCCAAACCTAGGCGGTGGCTGATCATCTGTTCCACCTGCACCCGTCCAGAGGCGATCATCTCCAAGGCTGTAGCCAAGTCGCCAGGTGCACCTGCATAGGTGGTCGTCAGGGTGGCGTCATTCCGGAAAAACAAGTCGTTCACTGGCACCGATATATTCACGCCCGGCTCAGTTGGAGCAAAGAATAATACTGTGCCGCCACGGTCCACCGAATCTAAACCCTGCTGCAATGCTGGAGGGGCTCCAGTACAGACTATGACCAAGTCCGCCAACCGGCCGTCATTAACTTCACGCAAGCGTGCTGGTATATCGTCAGTGGCCAGGAAAGTATGGTCAGCACCAAGATTCTTAGCGGCCTCCAAGCGGTCCTGAACCATGTCGGTGGCAATGATTCTGCCTGCTCCCAACGCCCGTGCCAGGTTTATGTGCAGCAGTCCAGCCAGCCCGCTGCCAAGGACGATAATACTCTGACCTGGCTCTATGTTGGCCCGGCGTTGGCCTCGGTATACACAGGCCAACGGCTCTGCAAAGGACGCCTCATCAAAAGAAAGGCCTTCAGGCATGGTGAACACGCCCCGGTCGACATTGATAGCAGGTACGCGCAAGTACTCAGAGAACCCGCCGGGTTCGAAGGTCGTCTCCCGGAGGGTGTCGCAAACGGTATGGTGGCCGCTGAGGCAGTAGTGGCAGGCATTGCAAGGGACGTGATGGGTGACGATCATGTTGTCGCCCTCTTTGAACCGGTCCACACCGGCCCCGGCCTGGACAATGGTCCCAGCCACTTCGTGGCCTAAGACCATAGGCGCCCTCTGTATCCGGTACCACTCCATGACGTCGCTGCCACATATTCCGCTAGACTCCACTTTCACCAGCAGTTCGCCGGGGCCGATTTCGGGCACCGGAATCTCTTCCACGCGCACGTCGTGGTTGTTGTAGTACATGGCGACACGCATGTTTGTTAATACTTCCTAATAGATGATTGATTATGTATGAGCCAACCGTTCGTTCTTTTCTTTCGAAAGACCACGAATCGAGAGCACACACGGGATTCCACGGGCTCACCCCAAACGGAAGCTGAATCCAAGGGCTGATACAGAAGGCCTAGAAGTCAGGCTTACGCCGGCACCGACGCAACACGGCCATTGCCTGCCTTGACGCTGTCGAATATCTCTTGGGCTTCATCTATAGTGCCGTTCTCGTGGACGATATGGCGCAGAGCCCTGATCATGGGAACGGGATAGTCGCTCTGCCAGATGTTTCGGCCCAGGTTGATGCCGATGGCACCGTTGTCCATTCCATCTTTGACGAACGCCATAACCTCCCGCTCGGTATCGGCCTGTGGGCCACCCGCCATGACCACGGGTACCGGACAGCCGTTCACAACTTTGTCGAACTCCTCGCACCAGTAGGTCTTTACCACCTTGGCTCCCAACTCGGCGCAGATGCGAGAGCAGAGCGCCAAGTAACGGGCATCGCGCTTCTCCAACTCTTTACCCACAGCGGTAACAGCCATCACAGGTATGCCATACTTCTCGCCTTCATCCACCAGTTTCCCCAGATTGAGCAACGACTCTTTTTCGTACTCTGTGCCAATGAAGACCGATATGCCCACCGCCGATACATTCAGGCGCACTGCGTCGTCCATAGATGTTGTAAGTCCTTCATTCGCTAGATCAGCGCCCACCATACTGGTGCCGCCCGATACTCGAAGGATAACCGGCTGGTCCATGGCCGGATCGACCACGGCCCGCACAACCCCTCGGGTCGCGAAAAGAGCATCGGCATAGGGTAGCAGGGGTTTGATGGTCTCACCGGGCTGTTCCAGCATCCGAGTCGGACCTTGGAAATACCCGTGGTCGATGGGCAAGAACATGCAATGGCCGTCGGGTTGAATCAGTCTCGCCATTCGGTTTGCCATTCCCCAGTCCATATCCATACCTCGCTTCGCATGATGTTTTTTGGGCTTAACCCTTTTGTCTTATCTTATGTCGACTGCGCTATTATCCTTGCTCGCAGGCCCAGTAACAAGAAGGGATTACCAAGTTTCACTGGTCTCCCAGGTGATCAGCACCTGCCGGGCCTCGGGCAGCCACAGGGGCATAAATCCATCGACCGACTCCTCAAAAAGATTGTCGAATTGCTCACGGACCACCATTCCGCCGCGGTCCCTGTGGTGCGGGGCTAGCCAGATCCCCGCTAACGCCATCTTAACGGCATCTTCTTTTGTCTTTGGGAACGCCGGGAGCTGCTCAATACCGTCAAAGTGAATACCTTGAGGCATGAACCTCACGTCAGGAAGGATGTTCATCTCCCAAAGTACCGGCAACAACTGGGTGTGGCCTGGCACTGTGGATTGGTCTTCCCCGTAAACCATCTGGAACAACTTGGCGTTGTGCATCGGGTTGGGAGCGCTGTACATCGAAAGGATCACCCGCCGCCGGGCAGCAGATACCAGTCGTTCGATAAACACACCGATATCACGGACGAAGTAAGTGACGTTTGCGGCATGGACTACATCTCCTACGACTCCGTGAGGTTCCAACCAGTTCGCCCGAACGTTTGAAGCGTTCTTGATTCCGGCTTCATCTGCCGACTCTATGAACTCTATACCCATTCCAGCAGATGGTTCAACGTTGATAACCTCACGACAGCGGAGCGCCATAGGCAAGCCAAGTCTTCCCGCCCCTCCACCAGCATCGACGAAAACGTCATCGGGCTTGACGAACCCTGCCAGGATTTCGAAATTGTCTTCCATCTGTCGCTTCGGGTCAGATCGGAACCGTTTCGCAATCATTCCTCCCCAGATGTCTTCGCTTACCGGGCCTTGCAGGCGTTCTTTCTGGGAGTTCACTTTATCTATCAAGCTTGCGTAATCTTCAACCGCGCCCATATTTATCACCGGTTAATCGAATAACCTGAACATTATCATCTTGGTCACCAGATGGGCCAACCAGTTCCGGTTGTTTCCGATCCATCCCCAGAATGGGCGTACGCGCCGATTGCTACGCACCATGCCTTTGCCATTCTTGACACTGCCAAAAGCCTCTGTTACAACCAAACGAATTCAAGATATTAAAAATCAAAAGATGACCAGTAACTGGTCATCGGGAGGCTGAACATGGGCGATATATTCGGCGCAGGCACTACCCATTACCCTCCACTGATCACTCCTGATGAAGACCGTGCCTTCCCTCTGACCCGCACTCTTAAGAACAACGACAAAGTTCCAAAAGAGATGAAATCTCCCACCAACTGGCCCGAACCCATGCGCGTAGAGTATGGAGAAGATGAAGGACTAAAATCCGCCGCAGAGCACCGTGCACGACTGGTCAAAGGGTTCCGCGAAGTCAGGTCGGCCATAGACGACTTCAATCCAGATATCGTCCTAATCTGGGGTGACGACCAGTACGAGAACTTCAAGGAAGACATCATCCCTCCCTTCTGCGTCTTGGCCTACGACGAGTTTGAAGCCCAGCCTTATACTAATCGCGATGGCAGCTACCGCCGTAACGTGTGGGGAGAACCCAAGGAAAAATCATTCATCTACAAAGGCGCTCCAGAGGCTGGCCGCGCCCTAGCAAGCGGACTGATAAATCAAGGCTTTGACATCGCATACTCATATAAACCCCTCCACGAGAACGGCCTGGGCCACGCTTTCTTGAACACCCTGCTGTTTTTGGACTACGAGCGAACCGGCTTTGATTATCCTGTATTGCCCTTCTCGGTGAACTGCTACGGTAGCAGCGTCATCCGCAACCGCGGCGGCGCTATCACCCAGAAGGTTAACGGTGTTGACCTTCCTTTAGACCCGCCAGGTCCGTCACCCAAACGGTGTATGGAGATCGGCGCGGCAACAGCTAGGGTGTTCAGAGACAGCCCATACCGCGTTGCGCTGGTCGGCTCGTCCAGCTGGTCTCACGCATTCTTGACACCTAAGAATCACTGGCTATGGCCCGACGTTGAGTCAGACCGGGCCCGTTTCGAGGAACTTCGCGATGGGGATTATGACGCCTGGAAACGCATCTCCACCGATCAGATCGAGGACGCCGGACAGCAGGAGCTTTTGAACTGGATGTGCCTTGCTGGGGCCATGGAGGAGTTGGGCCGTAAACCCAAGATTCTCGACTACGTGGAGACCTATGTCTTCAACTCCAACAAGTGCATGGCACTCTTCCCGTAGACTGCTTAACCCCAGTAAAAAGACCCTTTTCCCATCGCAATGGAGAAGGTTAGAATGATGGTCGGCCTCTACTCGATCCAATTCTCATCTAAGCGATCCAACAAACAACCGGAGCAGCAAAATGGCAGAGATACTAGGAGTCGGCCTGACCCACTCTCCGTCGCTCATCGCACCTGACGAGCTGAAGAATTACTCCCTCACCAGGGCCCTGCGGAGCAACGACCGCATCCCTGCAGAAAAGAAGAACCCGGAGTCCTGGCCAGATGCCATGCGCACCGAGTGGGGCGAAGACGAAGGGTATACCTCAGCTTTGTACCAGCGCGAAAAACTGGTTGACGGCTTCCGGACGCTTAGGTCCGAGATTGACGCCTTCAATCCAGATGTGGTCCTAGTCTGGGGCGACGACCAGTACGAGAACTTTAAGGAAGACATCATCCCTGCTTTTTGCGTGCTGGCATACGAAGAGTTCGAATGCCAGCCCATGGCCGGAACAGACGGGAGCCAACGCCCCAACGTTTGGGACGAACCCGCCAACAAGATATTCCGGTATAAAGGGCACGAGTCCGCTCGGTACCTGGCAGGCGCCCTCTTAAACAGCGGATTCGATATCGCCTACTCTTACAAACCGCTCCACCAGAAAGGGCTAGGCCATGCCTTTGTAAACACCTTGCTCTATCTTGACTACGACAGGAAGGGCTTTGATTATCCCGTGATTCCATTCTCGGTGAACTGCTACGGCAGTAACATCATACGCAACCAAGGCGGACCTCACACCCGACAGGTCGGCGGCGTGGACATGGCCCTTGACCCGCCCGGCCCGTCACCCAAGCGGTGCATGGAACTGGGCGCAGCTACTGCCCGAGCCCTGCTCGCGAGCCCCTGGAAGGTCGCTCTAGTCGCTTCCTCCAGCTGGTCCCACGCCTTCTTAACTCCCAAAAACTGGTGGCTTTACTGCGACATCGAGTCGGACATGGCCCGATTTCAGGAACTGAAATCGGGGAACTATGAGGCCTGGCGCGGTATTTCCAACGCTCAAATCGAAGAAGCGGGACAACAGGAAATGTTGAACTGGATGTGCCTCGCAGGGGCTATGCAAGAGCTGGACCGCAAGCCGGAGATAGTCGAATTCCTGCAGACTTACATCTTCAACTCCAGCAAGTGTCTGGCTTTGATGAAGGCGTAAACGGCGTTCATAATCAGGAGGAAACCAACCATGGTTTCAGAAACGAAACGGACCGATCTTGACCGACGGGAATTAGCCCCGGCCTCAGGGCTCCGAGAGTTCTGGTACCCAGCTCTCCTGGACGAGAAGATCGGAAAAAAACCGGTCCGACTCCGGATGTTGGACGAGGAGTTGTGTTTCTTCCGCGACGACAAGGGCAAAGTCGTCGCCCTCTCTGATATCTGTCCCCACCGGGGCGCCAGCCTGTCCCAGGGTGACTGCCATTTCAAAGGGACGGTAGCCTGCCCCTACCACGGTTGGGTCTTTGACGGCGAAGGTGAGTGTATTTCGGTCCTGAGTGAAGGTCCTAACTCCCGCATACCTGGCAAGGTTCAGGCACGCAAATACCCCACCCGGACCCTGAAGGGTATGGTCTTCGTCTGGATTGGCGATTCCGAACCCGCACCCATAGAAGAGGATGTGCCCGAAGAATTCTTCGAACAAGAGAGCCAGATTCTATACCGCATAGCCGATTGGGCGGTTGACTGGCGAGTGGCCCTCGAGAACTCCATGGACTCCCATGTCTATTACGTGCACCGGGATTCTATCCTGATGTTCGCTCGCGGCCCTCTGGACCCTTATGGCCGCTCCCCTCGCATCCGACCGGTATTCGTCGGCAACGGGTTCAACGTCATCTGGGGTGATCTACAAGCTCAAGGCAACCCTCGTCGCTCTTGGGGGTTCAGAGATTATTTCAACATCATGAGGGGTAAACTCCCCTATCAGGACACCCATGAGGGTCTGGGCCGTTGGCCCAAGAGCAAGTGGCGTCTCCTCTTGAACTGGGTCTTCGTACCAGCCAATAAACGTCGCTGGAGCAGGCCGCTTACCACGACGAACCCGTTGTGGGGAGCAGGTCATCACCTGCCAGGCATGTTCCGCACCGACATGCGTACCCACATGTACACTCGGATGTGCGTCCCCATCGGAGATGGTAGCACTCGGATCGTGTATTACCACACGACCCGTCCCGGCAGCCTGCTGGGCCGCATCTACGAACGGGTCCAGTTCCTTCTCTGGCACAATTGGGTGATGAACATCCAGTTCTCCAACCAAGATGCCAAGATCATGGTATCCCAGCGCTACGATACCCAGGAAAAACTGTCAGGGACCGACGCCGAGATAATCCAGTGGCGCAAGCTGCTGCAGAGAGTGGCTATCGAAGGCCGCGGAGTCTTAAAGGACCTGCAGGCAGAACACCTCGCCAAAGAGATGGACACCACTGAAGCAGAAGGATTCGCCGTGGACCAGCTGCAAGAACAAGGACTAGAGGACGTACCTAAGTTCCTGGCTGGATCTGTCTCAGGCGACGACTAGTCCGGACAACTTATGACCCAAAAGATGAGCCGTATATTCTAATGGCGCCGGTGGGACCTAGAATTCGTGAGAGGAGAGATTAGGCTGAATCACTTGGACCTCCCTTCACCTGACTAATATTCCCCCACTGCTTCCATCAACTGTTCGGCGGAGTACTTCAGCGGATTAACAGCAAGCGGCAGCAGGAAAATAAAAGCCCCTCAGACTATGGTCTGAGGGGCTTTTATTGACCAAATTGTCAACCAGTTTTCCGGCTACTGGTTACGACTAAACGGACGTAATGGTACAACCTAGCCTTGATTCACCAAGTTCACAGGACTAGACGGACACCCTGGTACGCACGGCAACTGATTTCAAAACAAACGGATGGGTCACTACTCTGACTCTCTCGCCACACCGATAAACAACCAAGATCCGTAGCCACCTTCATTAGGTGGCAGAGCCCTTACTTCAACATCGAACCCGGCTTGTCCCATCAGGCCTGACCAGGTGCTAAGCGGGAATAGCCCAGTTATATGGGTGTCAACTTCGATCTTCGTTTCGCCGTCTTTCTTGATGGTGTAAGTGTAGGTCGATTCCACTTGAGTGTCGGTTGTGTCAGGGTCAAGCATCACCTCTTGGATATTTACCTCTATGTTTCCCTGCCGCCTGTCCCAGTCGTAGACCCATCCGTCTGGAAAAGTTTCTTGCACCCAGTCTGGGGCCACCATAAATACACCTCCGGGGCGGAGATGCATCGCCGCTGTGGTGAAAGTATCTTTTAGGTCTTCTTCAATGAGGATATATGAAGCTGCATCGTGGATCAGCACGGCATCGAATATCTTCTCCAAACGGATGTATCGCATGTCGCCCACCCGATGCGGGACATCGGGGTTCAAACCCTCGGAAAGGGCCAGCATGTCGGGCGACAGGTCTACAGCGATGCAATCGAAGTCGACGGTCAAGTGAGATAAGTTGTGGCCACCGCCTACTCCTAACTCAAGTAGGCTGTGGCGGCCGGGCCCGAGTTCTTCCAGAATAACATCCCGGAAATATCTGGCTTCGTTGCTGTATTCCTCTGGCGGGCTGATTATCGGCCATAGATAAGCCAAATCACTGTAAAGGCGGTTTACGATAGTAACTCTCTATTGGGCAGTCAGTTCGTTCAGTAGGCCGATCAACGCGTCTCCCACAGCGAGAAACTCGAAACCTGCTTGCAAAGACGCACGGCGGTCGATCTCGGTGTCGCCGATATGGTAGTACCTGTCAGCGGGGAACAGGGTTTTGACTTCCCCAAGGCGGTGTTTCAACACGGTGAATCCAACGGAGATGCCATGCCTCTCCCAAATGCGCTGTTGCTCACTCACCGTTCGGTCGGAGCAACTTCCTATCAGGTAACCATGCCCCTGCGCCTGCCGAACCATTTCCATGGTGATATCTCCGGGCGGATCGCCCACTTCAAGGGTTCCATCAATGTCAAAGCTAATCAGGATCGACAATTTGTGCTCTCTTTTTAGATGCTGGCCCCTTGAGGTCGGCTCACCGACACAGCTCACGAGGAAATCTGAATGAAGTAAGGAGTCTCAATGGAATCTGACCTGTGAAACACTGGTTGAGGTTCAGGCAAATTCCCTATTGAGATAGACTTATCCGCACCCTTAGACAACCCCATGAAGATTGGTTGGCCGTACTAGACCGTATGTTGCCAAGTATCCCCTTTTGGCGGTTCACCCGACAACTTGAAATGAGGGATGCTGATACCGTCAGGCTCGTCGTCGAAGATAACTTCAACACGTGCGCCGATGGCCACGTTCTCTTCCTTTTCAGGCTTCAAGTCGGCGTCAAGAAGATTGGCGACAATGCGCAACCCGTCTTCAGACGTTGGCTGACCTGACTGTTCATCCAACTCCACGAGCACGATAGCAAAAGGCGCCAGGTCTTTGAGAGCCGGAACCACTGTATGGGCGACGATCTGGTAACTGAAGATGGTCCCCTTACCGCTCACCTCTACCCATTCCCAGTCCAAGGACGGGCACCACGGGCAGGCGGGACCTGGCTCACCGCGCAGCAGGCCGCAACCACCACACTTCTTAACCACCAGTTTGTGCTCGCCGGCGGCCTCGAAATAACCTCGGTACTCACTATCGTTATCAGGGATTTCCAGTCGTTGTCCTCGGTATTCGTACGTAGCCATATCGTTACTTCCTCATGATGAGGGCGCTACCCACGGCGGGGGTACCCCATCCCATATTCATACTGATCTCGGCGCCCTTAACCTGCCGGCAAGCACCTTCAGAATAGTCGTAGGTATGTTCGCCGTTAGCGGCATTGGGGCAGTAATCATCCACTGTGCCCCGGAGCTGCCTCACGTTCTCGATGACCATGTTCATCCCATGGGTGTAGGCCTCACAAAGGTGGCCACCGCTGGTGTTATTGGGGGTCTTGCCGCCCAGGTTGATTGCCCCACTCTTCACGTAATCTTTGCCCTCGCCTTTCTTGCACCAACCGTAATCTTCCAGCTGGAGCATGACGGTATAGGTGAACGCGTCATAGCAGCCGGTAACGTCTATGTCGTCGTGTTTGACTCCGGCCATCTCTAAGATACGGGGGCCGACGTAGTGGCCGGCGACCTGGGTCATACTCCCGTGCTGGAAGTGAAAGTCACCGCCGGGCTTGGTCCCTCGGCCCTGGACTCCTATGATATGGGCTGGGGTCTGCTGCAAGTTCTTGGCTCGCTCTGCAGAGGTGACTATCACGCAGGTTGCGTTGTCGGTCTCCAAGCAGCAGTCCAGCAAATGAGCCACAGGGCGAATGATCCAGCGGGAGTCCATCACGTCCTGAACAGTCACCCTCTGTTTCATCATGGCCTTGGGATTGTTGCTGGCGTGATTGCTGTGGGCTACCTTGATGTGAGCTAAGTCCTCACTCTTCACTCCGTAAGTCGCCATATGTTTGGTGAAGTTGAAGGCGAACTGCTGGACGGCGCTGATCAGACCATAGGGCCGCTTCATCAGATCCAAACCGGATATGCCGGAAGCTGCTCTCGCGCCGGTGCCACCGATGCGGAAATTCGAGTAACCATTCATAGACCTGAAGATGGCCACTGTATCGCACATGCCTGCCTCTATGGCGCCCATAGCTAGGCCGATCAGCGCCTCGGAGCTGGAGCCGCCACCGGAGCAATCCATATAGAAGTTGGGTCTAAGTCCTAGGTCATACATGATGGACGTTGAAGGCGTTGAATCTCCGCTGTGGTAGCTAAGCATGCCGTCCACCTGGGTAGAATCCAGTCCAGCGTCGTCCATCGCCCTCCGGATGGCCATGGCCCCCATGGCCCTGGTGCTACGACCGGAGCCGCGGCTGTATTCAGTCTCTCCGATGCCAACGATGGCATATTTACCTACAAGACTGGTCTCCATGGTCCCTCCTTAGGGTGCTAAAGAGCATTCCCCTCCAGCGTGATCTGAAGTCTGGAAATAGGGTCGTATTATGGCCTTAGGGTCTAAGATTGACAATCGCATATATGCCTAATCGAAGGCGCCGGCGATGGCCATCTCGGCCAGTTCTTCGTCATCGACACCAAGAATCTCTCTAAAGACAAAATCCTGGTCCGCACCAAACTCCGGCGCTCCTCTAATCACTTCGCCGGGTGTTAAGGTCAGCTTATAAGGGGCTCTTTCGATGGTCCACAGCACCCCACCGGCATCAGGGACCTGTTGGAAGATGCCCCGGTCCCGCAGATGCGGGTCGTTCTCGGCCATGTCTTTGCCGGTCTGCACCACCCCCGCTGCTATACCCGCAGACTGGAGAAGATGCATGGCCGCATCTGCATCCTGTTCCACTGTCCAGGACTCAACCAGCCGGTCCAGTTCGTCAGCGTATCTCAGCCGCGATTTGGCGGTGGCGAACCTATCATCCTTCGCCCACTCAGGCGACTCGATCGCACCGGAAAAAGCCGCCCACTCAGTGTCGGTGAATATGGTTATGACCAGCCATCGATCCTCACCTTGACATCGGTAAGCCCCGTGAGGAGCCCCGCTCCCGTGGTGTTCACGGTTGCCGGTACGCTGGACATCTGCATCATTGGCACTCAGTTCTAGAGCCAAAGGCCCTAGTAGAGACGACATAGCTTCCATCTGGGAAACATCTATCCATTGCCCTCGCCCGGTCTGCGCCCGTTGGATCAAAGCCAGCAAGACTGCCTGGGCCCCCGTCATTCCACCCACTGCGTCGCTGTAGGCGCTTGCCGGGCCACTAGGATCAGTCTCGGGAAAGCCTGTTAGGTCGGTGAACCCAGACCATGCCTGAAGGGTCTGGCCATAGCTGACCCGGTCCTTCCAAGGGCCGGTGCGCCCGAATCCCGACATACTCAACATTATGATATCTGGCCGGATTTTAACGATGCTTTCGAAATCCATACCCCAACTGGGCATAACGCGGCCACTGAAATTCTCGGCCACCACGTCTGACACCGCCACCAACCGCCGTGCCAGCTCTTTTCCAGCGTCAGTCTTCATATTCAGGGAGATCGAAGATTTTCCCGCATTCCAGTTGTGGCGCTGGCCCAACCCTCGCGCGGTGTTGGAAGCAGGGCCGCCGACCACTGACAAAGCCTGGTTGGACTCCACTTTAATCACCTGCGCACCCTGGTCCGCCAGTATACGTGTAGCTGAGGGGCCGGCGTGTATCCAGGTGAAATCCAAGACCCTGATGCCTTCAAGAGCTAGTTCAGTCATGTCAGACGATTCCTACTCGGATCAGTTCCTTAAGCTCGCCTTCCGACAAACCGAGTTCGTCGCAGTAAACTTGATTGTTGTGCTGGCCGACTTCGGGCGCCGATGACGCCAGACACCAAGCCGGTTCTGACATCTTGTAGGGAGCTCCTGGATAGACCACCTCTAATCCGGTCTGTGGATCGGCGGTCTTCTGGTAGAAACCCCGGTCCCACAACTGTTCGTTGTGCAGGAGTTCCGACGCCGTCGACACTGGCCCCCAAGGATGATGGTTGGCCTGACCCCATTCGGTGATCTCCTGTCGAGTGTGGGTCAGCGTCCAAGCCTCGACCAGTTCTTCGATGTGGGATCCGTGATCGCCACGGAGGATGAATCGGTCATTGTACTGCTCGTCCATCAGATCACCCGCCATGCCATCTTTGTCCATCCAGGCACGTAGGTCGTCCCATGCTTTCTGGGTGTTCGTGGTGATGCTGACGTAGCCGTCCTTACATTTCCAGGTGGCCACGAACTGGCCGCCGTGCCGGAACCCGCAACGTACAGCATTCTCGCCGGCATAGTTATAAGCGGTATTCACGTGCTCGGTAGTAGTGGCCACGGCTTCCTGCATAGAAACGTCCACATACTGACCTTGTCCGCTGGCTAATCGGTGGAAAATCGCGATGAGGATGCCGATATAGGCGCGATTAGACGTGGTCTGGTATGCCTGCATGCCCCACAATTTGTTGGGCGGAGTTTCGGGCCAGCCCGTGACATACATATAGCCGCCCATGGCGAAGCCAACCAGATCACTGCCTCGGTAGTCCCGGTAGGGTCCAGTCTGCCCAAAAGGGGTCAGCGACGCATATACGAGACCAGGGTTTCCATCTCCCAGGTGTTGGTACCCCAAACCAAGAGAGTCCAGATAGCCGGGCTGAAACGATTCCACAACCACATCGGCAACGCTGGCCAAACGACGAAGCAGAGTGCTTCCTTCATCCGATGATATATCGAGGGTAATGCTGCGCTTGTTGGTGTTGTAATGCCGCCAGTAGATGGAGTTCTCCGAAGAACTATTTCCTTCTATAAATGGGCCAACACTGCGCATCGAGTCCCCACCGGGGGGCTCCACTTTGATTACGTCTGCACCCACATCTGCCAGTAACTTGCCGCAATACACACCAAGGTCTCCGGACAGGTCCAGTACCCGGATTCCCGTCAGTGGCTGTTTAACTGCGTCCCCCGATTCCAGCAAACTAAACTCTCCGGGGACCCAGGTCCTTTTGCAGATCGGAGATGGTCTGGTCCCGGGTCTTCTTCTGCCACCGTACCCGCTGGTTGATAGGGGTGTTCTCCACCTCTGGTGCGACCTTCATTGTCACGAATACGGGGCCAGGTTTACTAAGAATCTCTTCGATGTTGTTGGTGAAATCCTCTAGGTTTTCGAAGGAATAGGTGGACGGATAACCACACCCCTTTGCTATGACGTCATACTGGACGTTCTCGGCGTTTGGCACCGGCTGACCGCCGGTGGTGGCATAGACGCCGTTGTCAAGCACGAAGTGGTAGAAATTCTTGGGGTCTTTCTCGGCTATGGTGGTTAGCGCGCCCATGTTCATAAGGATGTCGCCCTCCGAGTCGAACAGAATGATCTTCTCGTCAGGGCGGGACATCGCGAGGCCGAATGCGAAAGAAGCGTGGCCACCCATGGCAGGGTCACCCAGGGGAACGTCACGGTCTGGCTGGTCGCTTAGGTTAATCCAGTGCCGCCCGCCACGACCCGGGATCACTACGGCGTTTCCCCGGAATGGTGCGAAGGCCTTGAACATATCTGCTGTTTGGAACATCAGTCCTCTATATTCTTACGTATGAAGTTTTAGTTTCGGTAGCCCATGTTTACCGCTGGACGAAACCGTGATACTCGTCTCCGATCAACACGGCCACCGGCTGTTTGGTCGCTTCGGCGCGGTCAAATGCGACCTGAATTCGGTCGGCATCGGCGTCGCTTTCAACCAGATAGTACTTGACGCCAAAGGCGTGTAGGAAATGCTCGGTATATGTGGCGGCGGTGTCGGTATCCACGCCGTGACGCGTCCATCCCCGGTACCCGACCATCATCACTACCGGAATATTCATGCCCATCACCCAGCCGCGCAAGGAGTCACCCGACTCCATGAGGCCCGTATTCTGAATCAGGATGACCGGTTTGGCCCCACCCACCGACAGCCCGGACGCAGTAGAGAACGCCTGGCCCTCCCGGCTAACTGGAATCAGGTCCAAAGTGGGCTCTTCCTGTAAGAGTACATAGAGAAAATTCGTCTCGCTATCAGGTAGCCAGACCACGTGGGTCACGTTATTGGCTTTCAGGTGATCGATTATAGTTTGCGGGCTGAACCCACCTTCCGCATCAGCCAATGTATTTACCTCTTAAATCAAAGTAAGTCTAATCGGAGTTAGTCGATAAAGTCTCGGATCGCTCTGAGCACCAAGTCAGGGTGTTCCATCGGCACAAAATGGGATCCTGCGCCAAGCTCTTTGACCGTGAATGCCTTGGTCTCTTTCCCCAGATGCTGCACGGCGGGATCCTGAGGTGTTTGGGCGCCTTTATACGCCCCTACCAGCAGGATGTACTCGCCGCCCAAGCCCCGCAATACCTTAGAAGTGTCGAGATGCCTACGGTTCGCGTAGAAGTTCTCTTCTACGACTGGATCGCACTTCAACTCAACCCTGCCATCTCCTAGGGGCCTAGTCGAACCGTCGATGTAATCGGTGAATACTTCGTCAGTCCAAGGTTTGAACACGCGGCGGCCCCGATAGGCTTCGTACATTATGTCCCGGCTTTCCCAGATAGTGCGTTTCTGCAGCGTCCGTTCAATGCGAAGTTTCTGGTCCTCCGGCGAGAGCAAGGCCATGGGACTGTCCCCTACTCTGGTGTCCACTAAGATGCCCTTCCCGACTATCCCTGGGAATAGGGAGTCAGCTATCAACAGGGACATACCGCCCGCGGAATGGCCGATACATATCGACCCCTCGAGTCCTAAAGCCTGAATCACTGAAGCGGTATCGTGGCCGATCTGCATAAAGGTGTACTCACCATCAGGGTGCTCCGTGTCCCCATGCCCACGCAGGTCGAATGAGTAAACATGGTGGTCTAGAGCCAAGTCTCTTGCAGCGTGATTCCAGATTCCCGCGCACATGCCAACGGCATGAAACATCAAGACGCTGGGTTTATCGGCGGCACCCCACTCCAGGTAATGGTGGTTTACCCCATTAGTCTCCACAAATCTACTTTCCGGTTGCAACTAGGTCTCCTGAATCAATCTTAAAAAGGGTTCCGGGCCGCGGTTGGTTAATCCAACACAGCCACGACCTCCAGTTGTACCAAAATACCGGGAGGAAAGGCATCGTATTCTATTGCATGACGGGCTGGACGGTCGTCTTCATCGGGGAACATCTCGAGCCAAGGAGCGTTTACCGCCTCCCGCTGAGACCTGTCTTTCATATATACCTTGACGCTGCCGACGTTCTTGGTAGTCGCGCCGGCATTCTCCAGCATAGTCTTCATATTGGCGAAAGCGAAGACGCACTGACTCTCCAGGTCTTCGGGCACCTTCCCAGTGACGGGGTCCGCGCCCATAATGCCGCTGGAGAAGATCATGTTGCCTACCCGAGCCCCGAAGGGGATGGGCGCGCCGTGTTTTACCCCGTCAACGTGTATAGAACGCCCTTTATCAGCCATCATTCACCTAAACCAAGTCGGGCCATCTGAGCAAATAGCAGCCGCAATTATACCTGGCAAATGCGAGTGTTCAAGGATGAAACCCATCAGGCATAACTGCCGTGTTATTATCCGGTCGTCAAAATTCGAATCTATGGAGGCGCCATCATGCCATTTGGAGGCAATGACTGGCTAGCATTAACCCAAGAAGAAAGCCTTGAACCCGACCTGCCGATCTGCGATCCACACCATCACCTGTGGGACCACCGGTTGGAGCGAATCCCGTTTCAGCGGTATCTTATCCAGGAGTTAGCGGATGATATGAATAGCGGGCACAACATCCGCTCCACCGTGTTCGTCGAAGCCCGATCTATGTACCGCGCCGACGGCCCAGACGATATGAAGCCCGTAGGCGAAGTTGAGTTTGTCCAGGGCCAAGCAGCAGCCAGCGCTGCAGGTCTCTACGGACCGGGACGCGCTGCGGCAGCCATCGTAGGCCACGCAAACCTTAATCTGGGAGGCGGAGTTAAACCCGTGTTGGAAGCCCTCCAGGCCGCGAGCCCAAACCGGTTCAGGGGCATCAGACACACTGTCACTTGGGATGACAATCCTGAGGTGCCCAACACCGCCGCCCATAAGATCAAAGGACAGATGTCTAGCGACAACTTCCGAGCGGGCGCCAAGATTCTGGCTGACATGGGGCACACCCTTGAAGGCTGGATGTTCTTCACCCAGATGGAAGAGTTGGCCGAATTGGCCAAGGCCGTTCCCAGCCTGACCATCATCCTATGCCACGTTGGTGGCATCCTGGGAACCGGCTTCTATGCCGGCAAACATGAAGAGGTCATGGCTACCTGGCGCAAGGGTATCGAGGCTACCGCTGCCCAGCCCAACATCGTCATGAAGCTTGGCGGCATCGGTATGCCGAGTGTCGGGTTCGACTGGCACACCCGTGCCGAGCCCATCGGCTCGGAAGAGCTGGCCAAGGACATGTCACCCATCTTGAACTACTGCATCGAGAAGTTTGGCCCTAACCGTTGCATGTTCGAGAGCAACTTCCCTGTGGACAAGGTGTCGTATTCCTACAACGTTATGTACAACGCTTTCAAGCGCGCCAGCAAAGACTACTCGGCCTCAGAGCGGGCTGACATGTTCCACGACGTCGCCGCCCGCATCTACCGCATAGACCTTTAACAATCCCATACCCTAGTTACCCAAGACAACCCCGTTAGTATCGGGGTTGTCTTTTTTACACGTCATCTAGGCGGTCTTTTCCACATTTCCAAATGTTCGTCATTCTAGTTCCTAGTCTCTAGCAAAGGGGTTTGCCTTTCGCCCTCCAACATCGGCCATAGCAATCACTAGCAGGGCCCACCTCGACACCGCTGGCCCGGCCTCTCCTTCGAGGAAGGCCGCTTTTATATCTACTCCCCGTCTACAGTTCCTTCTCGCGGCCAGAATGGCACTTGCGGTATACTGTCGTAAACGATTTTCCGGCCCTTGGTCCCCTCTCATCTAGGGCCTGCTGAGCAGAGATTATGGCCACCAAGACCAATGCTGGCGCCTTCAGTAAGAAAGTCGACGTGGATGCCGGTTCTATCAGCCGCGAGATATTCGTGAATGAAGACATCTACCGGCAAGAGCAGGAACAGATCTTCGCGCAAGCGTGGCTGTTCGTGGGCCACGAGAGCCAAATTGCCAAGCCCGGCGATTACTTCGTTTCGTCCATGGGCGAGGAATCAGTGATCTTGTGCCGGGACCGCGAAGGCTTGCCCCACGTTTTCCTAAACTCTTGCACCCATAGGGGCATGAAGGTCTGCCGGTACGATGAAGGAAACTCGCCAGTCTTCTCATGTCCTTACCACGGCTGGAGTTTCGCGACCGACGGCAAACTGGTGGGAGTTCCCTACTACAAAGACGCCTATAAAGAGACCCTGGACAAGTCCAAGTGGGGCCTCCCAGAGGTCCCACAGATGTTTGTTTACAAGAGGAGCATCTGGGCCACTTGGGACAAGAACGCTCCGCCATTCCTCGATTACTTGGGCGACATGAAAATGTTTTTGGATCTAGCCTTGGACGGCCGTGACGGCAGCGAGGGCGGCTCGGAGATCCTGGGCGGAGTTCAGAAATGGACCATGCCGAGCAACTGGAAGTTCGCCGCAGAGAACTTCGCCGGCGACGGCTATCACAACATCAGCCACCGGTCGGTGGACATGGTAGGCATTGGCCCCAGCGGAAAGGATCGTCGGGACTACAATGAGTATTCACCAGGGAGACGGTTAAACGTGTCTTTCCCAGACCTGGGCCACGCCGCGGTGGTGGATGTGCAGCCTACAGACGAACCAACGGCCGCTACCTACACAAATACCCAGGTCGTCCAAGAATATTTTAGAGAGCAGGAAGCCAAACGCCGAGAGTCCCTAGCAGGCAAGCCAAATCTGATCGGCATGGTTGGCACGGTATTCCCCAACATGTCGTACCTGGCCCGCCAGCCCCGCTCCATAGCCATGTGGCACCCCAGAGGGGCCAACAACACCGAAGCCTGGCGCTGGTTCCTTATAGACAAGGACACCCCTGAAGAGGTCAAAGAGGTCCTGCGCCACTATTACATCCGCTACTCAGGCCCTGGGGGCATGACTGAGCAGGACGACATGGAGAACTGGAACTACGCCCATAACGCCAGCAAGGGAACCATCGCCCGACGAACCCCGTACAACTATGAGATGGGAATCGGCATCATCCGCAAGGACACAGGGCTTCCGGGGGTGGTTACCGAACGGATCAGCGAGGAGAATCAACGCGGCTTTTATCGCCGCTGGGCATCCATGATGGACGCCAAAAACTGGAACGACCTAACCCCGGTCATCGAGAACAACGGACACAACAAGAAACAATAATACGCAGGAGAGAGCTATATGGCCGCTGTAACACAACTAGGATACGTGGGACTCGGAGTCAGCAACGTCGAGGAGTGGGAACATTTCGCCACCGACATCTTGGGACTAGAGAGTAACGGAGTTGACGAAGACGGCAATCTGTCCCTGCGGATGGATGAATACAGCCACCGCTTTATCGTCCAGCCGACCGGCAAGGACGATGTTGAGTTCGTCGGTTGGCAGGTTACTGACGAGCCAGCTCTTAGGGAGATGGTCGAGCAACTACGCCAAGCCGGGATCGAAGTCACAGATGGGACCGAGGATGAGACTAGGTCCCGCCGTGTAGAGGGCATGATTAAATTTGACGACCCCGAAGGCACGCGTACAGAGATATTCTATGGCCCGCCCATCAGCTTTGACCGCCCCTTCAATTCACCTCGCGCTGTTGGGTTCGTTACCGCCGAACAGGGCATGGGCCACGTGGTCTACCACGTTGAAGACTTAGACCGCACGGTCAAGTTCTACCGTGACGTGCTCGGCATGAAGATCAGCGATTTCATCCGAAATCTGGCCTTCTTCCATTGCAACCCCCGCCACCATTCCCTAGCGCTCATCGAAGCCAAATCGCCCAAGAAGCTGAACCACTTCATGCTGCAGACACAAAACATGAATGACGTGGGCGCGACTTATGACATGGTTCTAGACAGCGATATGCCCCTTACTAGGGGACTAGGCCGCCACACCAACGACCACATGACTTCCTTCTACATGAAGACTCCGTCGGGTTTCGATGTCGAGTACGGATGGGGGGCCCGCACCGTGGACGATGAGACTTGGCAGGTGGTCCGTCATGAGAAAGGTAGCATCTGGGGCCACCGACCCGCCGTAGCGGCCAAGTAGAACCCTAGGAACCTGTAGGAACGAATATATGAATCTTGGCTATATCGGTACTGGGACCATGGGCAACCCCATGGTCAAAGCCCTTATTGAGGCCGGGCATGCGGTCACCGTGCATGACGTGCGCCGTGAGTCGGCGACCAACCTCTGTGAGATGGGCGCCAACTGGGCCGACGACCCACGCCAACTATCCGAAACAAGCGAGGTGGTTTTCACCTCGCTGCCCGGCCCGGTGGAAGCCGAACACGTCCTGACAGACCCAGAAACCGGCATCCTGACTGGGATAAAACCTGGATCCACTTGGGTCGACACCACCACTAACTCACCCACAGTGATCCACAAGTTAGCGGACATCTGCAAGCAGCGCGGAATCGAAATGCTGGACTGCCCAGTCAGCGGCCGCATCCCAAATATGACCATGATGGTCGGCGGTGACCCAGCGGTATTCGAGAAACACCGGACCGTGTTGGAGACCATGGGCAAAGACGTGATTTACGTGGGAGGGACTGCTTCCGGCTGCACAGCCAAACTGGTCACCCAATACCTGGGATATTCCAACTTCATCGCCGGTATCGAAGGCATGTTAATAGGCGCGAAGGCCGGACTTGATATGGATATCCTTGCCAAGCTGATTCCCATCAGCGCCTCGGCCAGCGGAGTCATGGCACGTTCTATGGACGTGGTACTGGACGGCACATTCGCGTCGAACGGCACCCTGGACATCGTGGCCAAAGACCTGCATCTGGCCTGCCAACTAGCCCGGGACGTACAAGCCCCCTCGCGCATCGGCGACATCGTGGACGACGTTCTCCAACGAGCGCAGGCTCAGGGATTGGGCAAAGAAGGATATCCTGTAGTGGCTCGGATACTCGAGCAGATGGCCAACGCGCAAGTCCGCTCCAAGTCGAACAAATAGCTTCTCACCGTCAAGGAGGCGATTCAACATGGCAACCGCTCACAAAACCAACAGCAAGAACGGACGGTTCAGCGGACAAGCAGATGGGATGGTGGACCTGGACGCCGGCACCATCAACCGGGAAGTGTTCGTCAGTCCAGAGATCTATGCCCAGGAGCAGGAGCAACTCTTCGCTAGGGCATGGCTGTTCATAGGACACGAAAGTCAGGTCAGCAAGCCGGGCGATTTCTTCGTGTCCTCCATGGGCGAGGAATCTGTCATTCTTTGCCGGGACAGACAAGGCGAAATTCACGTCTTCCTGAACTCATGCACCCACCGGGGAATGAAGGTCTGTCGATACGACGAAGGTAATACACCGGTGTTCAGTTGCCCCTACCACGGTTGGAGTTTCGCCACCGACGGCAAGCTGGTTGGAGTGCCGTACTTCAAAGACGCCTACAACGAGAACCTAGACAAATCCAAGTGGGGCCTACCGGAAGTAGCCCAGATGATTAATTACAAAGGAGCGATCTGGGCCACCTGGGACAAGAACGCCCCATCTTTCCCGGAGTATATGGGCGGATTCTTGACCTACCTCGATTTCCTGCTGGATACCTGGGATGGCGCCGGTGGAGAGGTTGAGGTTTTCGGCGGAGTGGAGAAGTGGGTCATCCCCTGTAATTGGAAGTTCCCCTCTGAGAACTTCATCGGTGACCGCTACCACAACATCAGCCACCGCTCAGTGGACTTGGTTGGTCAAGGCCCGAGCGGTAGTGGACGACGCGACACACAAGAGCGCGAAGGCGCCACGGCTCTGGATATATCTTTCCCTGAGCGAGGTCACGGCACCCTCACGTTCCTCCGACCAGATGACCGCGTTGTTCCCTCTTATCAACACTCCAAGATCGTCTCGGAGTATTTCGCTGAGTGCGAGGCCCAGCGCCGGAAGAACTACGGACAATGGGCACGTCTGGTACCAGGCCCAAGCACCGTGTTCCCCAACATGTCGTATCTACCGCGGCAACCCCGCACTATCTCGGTTTGGCATCCTCGCAGCGCCAACAGCCACGAGGCCTGGCGTTGGTTCTTGATCGACAAGAATGCCCCAGCCGAGGTGAAAGATTTCCTGCGCCACTATTACATCAGCTACTCCGGCCCGTCCGGACTAACTGAACAAGACGACATGGAGAACTGGAATTACGCCCACAACGCCAGCCAGGGGGTCATCGCACGGCGATACCCATATAACTACCAGATGGGCATGGGCTTCGATGGCCCACCCGTGGACACCGACGGCCTGGAGATGCCCGGCCAAATCAGGAATGTAACCACGGCCAAGGCCGCCGAGCAGAACCAGCGCGGATTCTACCAACGCTGGAACGAGTTCATGGAAGCCCCCGACTGGGACACCTTAGCCACCTGGCGCAACGGAAAGGGCCACTGACGAAGAAAAATCCCTTCTTCCTAGGAAGAAGGGAGATGCGGATAGGGCCACCCTTCAAACCAAGTCAAACTAAACGGGGCCAGACCAATGACGACAACTGAGTCAGCCATCGCCAATCTGCTGCTCAAAGAAGAGGTCTCTGAGTTTCTCTACCAGGAAGTAGAGATTCTGGACGAACGCAACTTCGGAGAGTGGTTGGACCTGCTCACCGACGACATCCGCTACTGGATGCCCATGCGTCGGAACGTCAAATCCAATGAGATGGACCGCGAGTTCACCAGGGAAGGCCAGGACATCAACTGGTTCGACGAGGGCAAAGACACCCTAGAACGCCGGGTTCACCAGATACTTACCGGTGTTCATTGGGCAGAGGAACCTCTGTCTCGCATCCGCCACTTCATCACCAACGTGCAATTACTCAGCGCCGCGCCTTCGGCCTCAAGCGCCACAGAGGTGTCCACCCGATGCCGCTTCTTGGTTTACCGCAACCGCGTGGAAACCGAGACTGACTTCCTCATCGGCAAGCGCGAAGATACCCTCAGAAAGGTTGGCAGCTCCTGGAAGATTGCCGAGCGAAAGATCACCCTGGACCAAAACGTGCTTTTGGCCAAGAATTTGACCTTCTTCTTCTAGGGGGATTCACGCGCGAAGATTATGTATACGCATATTATGGCTCTAAGAACGGTTTTTCCTAGAAAACAGACTCCCTGGTCAAAAAACTGCCCGTGCAGCAGGAGATCACTAAAATGGCCGATGTAGTTAACCTGATAACCTTGGATGAAGGCGCCAAAATCGCCACCTCCGGTGGTGCCACGGTAGAGGTAGTGGATAACCCCAAAGACGGGGTCTGGGTATTCGGCAAATACCTGATATGTCCCGATGATCCTTCCCTAGTTGGCAGCGAGGATATGTTCTTCGCTCAAGATATCGTGGAAGTGTTGGACTGATGACTGACCCAAAATCCGCTCAACCCGACACTGAACAACTTCGAGAAGCCTTCCAAGCGGGCTTTGATTCAATAGACGACGGCGACGGCTTCTATTACGGGTTCCACGCCTTCCTGGAACGCCGCGGCTTCGGACTTAGTGAAGACATTCCCTGCACCTGCTCAGACAACGGCGTCCACGGTCATCAGCCAGAGTGCCGATGGATCAAAGCCTGATTCCCATCGGAGCGATAGCCGAAAAGAGAGGCCGATTTGGCCTCTCTTTTGCCTATGAGATAGCGCTGTCCAAATAGTCTACCCCTTGAACAGATCCAGAGCGTTTTGACGGGTGATGAGGTCCTGGTTCGCCTGGCTCAGACCAACGGCACCCACGGCATCCATCAGACCTCCGCTCATGGCAGCCCAGACCCAGTCTGACCCCAGCAGAATGTGCTCCGGCCCAGCCATGTCCAAGAGAAGTTCCAGAGACCGAGGATTGATTGTTACTGTATCGTAGTACAGCAAGGACATATAGTCTTCCGGACCATCCTTCTGCAGGTCAGTGACCTTCTCCATACCCCGACGATAGGCAATATCGACCCGCCCTATCAGGTATGGCAGGGACCCGCCGCCGTGGCAGAGCATCAGCTTTAATTTAGGATGGCGGTCCAAGAGCCCGGAGTGGATAAGCTTGGCGGCCAGAATGGTGGTGTCCAGGGTCCGGCCCATGCTGAATGCCATGTAGCTGGGTCCAACGTGGGGCCACTTGCTGTGGGATGCCCCGTGTAACATCACCGGCACATCAAGCTCTTCAGCCGCGGCCCACAGAGGCTCCATACCAGGGTCGGCCACGTCCAGGTCTGCCGGGTCGCTAGGAAGCATAGTCCCCAGCATCCCTAGCGTCTTCACAGCATATTCCAGCTCCCTGGCTGCCTTCTCCCCATCACGCATGGGCACTGCCGCTATGGTCCGAAATGCAACGCCGCTGTCTTTTGCCGTCTGAACCATATGCTCGTTCAACAGCCTCACCCAGTCAGCCTCCTTGTCGGAGGTCATGGTGTACCCCTGTATATCTAGCCAAGCGGCCATGTATTGAGACCCAACACCGTTCTCCTGCATCCATTCGGTCCGGGCCACGGTGTTGGACAAGCTTCCACCCGCAGCTCTTAGCGTGGGTAGGCCGGGGAACGTTAGGGCATGCCCTGCGTCAGTCTCTTCGACTGTCACACCAAACGTTTTGGCTGACTTCTGAGCCTCCTTCAAGAAGCTGGTCGGCGCAATATGGGCATGGACGTCTATGAAACCCTGGGGCGTCTCCTGGGCCATGGTTCCTCCAAATGATACTGGTATCCGAGCTTGATTTGCCGAATTTCGGTGCACGTTGCGTGCCTGAGGATATATTCGGAGGCCACTGACGTCAAATTTTCGAATAATCTGTATAATTGGCGGGAATTCCCCGGTTCCCTGCAGGCTCCAAAAAGATACAACTAAACTGGAAGTTGATTGGGAGGAACACCCCATGCCCCAACGCAAAGATGGCGGCGACGCCGTCCTGGAAGCCTTACGCAAGCTCGACGTGGATTACATCATCTCCTCGCCGGGTTCCGAGTGGCCCTCGGTATGGGAGGCCCTGGCCCGCCAAGTTATTAATGAAGAACCTGGCCCCAAGTACATCAACACCTGGCACGAGACTCTAGCCGTGGCTATGGCCCAGGGCTACACTCGAATGACCGGTCGGATGCAGGCAGTGCTGCTTCACGCTGGTGTCGGCGTGCTCCAGGGCTCTATGGGTATCCACGGCGCGTTCCAGGGTGAGATTCCCATGCTTGTAGCATCCGGCGAAACCGCTAGCTACGGCGAGGCAGACGGATTCGACCCTGGCCCCCAATGGCTACGCAACTTGAGCATTGTGGGCGGACCCAACCGGCTGGTCGACTCCATCACCAAGTGGAGCAGCCGGGTCACCAGTGCCGAAGTAATATACGAGACCTTCAGCCGGGCTGGTGAGATGGCGCAGCGTACCCCCAAAGGCCCAACTTTCTTGAACGTGCCGATGGAGACCATGCTTGAGGAGTGGACGCCTCCCGCCAAATTCAACAATAAGCCCGCAGCCCCCAAAACCCGGCCCGAGTCCTCGGATGTCGAGGCCATAGCGGACCTCCTTATCAAAAGCAATAGCCCGGTCATCCTGGCTGACTCAGCAGGCAAGAGCCTAGAGGGTTTTAATACCTTGGTCGCTCTGGCCGAAACGATGAACATCCCAGTGTTCGAGTCCGAAGGACCTGGATATTCCAACTTCCCCACCAACCACCCGTTGCACAACGGCTATGACCTAAAGCCCAGGTATGGCGAGTTCGACTTGTTCCTAGTGGTTGGATGCCGCGCACCCTGGTATCCGGCCAGCGCCAGCCCAGCCAATGGCACTGTGGTGGTCATCGACGAGAACCCCATAAAGGAGTTCATGGTCTACCAAGACCTCGGCGCCGACCATTATCTGGAAGGCGATATCGCGCTCTCGCTGGAATTGCTGGCCGATGCCGTCAAAGCCAAAGGCGGCAAGGCGAGAGACTACGCCGGCAATGGCGAAGTATGGGACAGGTACCGGGACGTGAGTGATGCGACCGCCAATGCCAGCCCTATCGACGTTGGAGTACTCTGCAAAGCACTCAGCGAAAACATGCCGTCCGATGCGGTCTACATCGACGAGACCATCTTGCACCGACCTCAGATCCTTCGGCGCATCGAACGGGAGAACCCGCAAAGTTACCTGCGCCCGGCAGGCGGTCTAGGTCAGGGACTGGGAACGGCTCTGGGCGTCAAATTGGCCGCCCCTGACCGTCCGGTGGTTGCACTGATGGGGGACGGTTCGCTTCTCTACAACCCCATAACCCAGGCTTTGGGTGTAGCCCGAGAGAGTAGCCTACCAATCATGATCGTGGTATTCAACAACACCAGCTATGCTGCCATGAAAAGGCTTCACCTGTCCTTCTATCCCGAAGGCGACGCCGCTAAGTCGGGCATCTTTCACGGCGTTGATATCCCAGGCCCTGACTACCAAGAACTGGTCTCTCCATTCGGCGGACACGGCGAGAGGGTGGAAGACCCCAAACGTCTAGCTGGTGCCATTAAGGACGCCCAAGCCGCTGTTGCCGAAGGCAAAGTTGCCATACTAGACGTGGCTCTGGCTGGGTAGTTAGGTCCATATACCAACTCATGATGATGAGCGAAAACGCAGATGCACGCCATTGCTGTGTCCCTGCGTTTTCGCTACAAGGGGTTGGCATAGACTCCTCATCCCTGCATAGGCAGAAATCCAGGTACCGTTCGCGGGATTACCTTCGGCTTACCCAGATATTCTGGATTCTCGCATCCGCTTGAATGAATGGAAACGGCAGCCTACTCGGTCATATCCTCGTCGATCAACCGAGCCACCTGAAGGTTGGCATCACCGCCTTCGGTCTTAAGTTGTTCGGACACCAGTCCCCGGCGTAACTCTGAGTGGTTCTGATTCAATTTCCATTTGCCCTTGAGGTCGGTAATCTCGATCTGGAAGCCTACGATTCGCTTGAGCATCTGATCTGAATATTCTGTGCCATAGTCCATCTGCCAAGGCTTGGGTTGGGATGATTCATGCTGATCCGTTAGTCGGCTCACACTCTCTTCCAAACCTGCCCTTTCTTCGAATGCCTTAAAGATGCCGGTAGCGTGGACGGCCACGTAGTTCCAGGTCGGCACCACCTCATCCTCCTGGTACCAGGTCGGCGAGACATAGGCATGAGGGCCATGGAAGACCACTAAGACCTGCTGGCCATCAGCGTAGCGCCACTGACGGTTGGCTTTGGCCATATGTCCTAGGATGAGACCCTGATCGCCTACTTCATCTATCACGAATGGCAGATGGCTGGCCATGGGTTCGTCTCCAGTATGAGAAAACAGAATGCCGAAGCTGTTGTTCTGCATGAACTCAAACAGCTTTCCCCGGTCTTCTTGCGCGTAATGTCTGGGTATGTACATCGCAGTCCTCGGCGAATTGATGGGATGGTAGGGGTATTTTACTACCCCCCAGATGCCTCCCCAAGTTGCCACCCACCCAACCCTCTGTTACGCTTCCGGAATCCAGATATAGAAGTGATCTCTTTGACCCAAACCCTTAGTATCAGCGCCGACCTTTATGTCACCTGCATCATCGACCAATTGTACCCAGAGGTCGGTATCAGTGCAGTGAAGGTATTGCGGCGGCTCGGAGTCAAAGTAGGATTCCCCGAGGACCAGACCTGCTGCGGCCAGCCGGTCTACAACACCGGATTCAACAGCCAGGCCCGCACCCTAGCCAAGCGTGTCTTGGAACAGTTTCGGAAAAGCGAATACGTGGTGGTACCCTCAGGCTCATGCGCCGCCACCATCCGAGTCTTCTACCTGGAGTTGTTCGCTGACGACCCAGACTTATTGGCACAGGCCGAGGTTTTAGCGTCCAAAACGTACGAGTTTTCTGAGTTCCTGGTAAACGTTCTGAACGTCGAAGACGCATCGGTCTGCGGCGCCACACACCAAGGTTCGGCGACATACCACCCAAGCTGCCACTTACTCCGCGAGTTGGGCGTCAAGACTGAACCTATGAAACTGCTCGACTCCGTCCCTGGTCTCGAGAAGAGAGAACTGGAGGGGGCTGAGATATGCTGTGGTTTCGGCGGCACTTTCTCCGTCAAATTCCCTCATATATCAGAGGGCATGGTTGCCGATAAGATTGCCAACGTTCAAGCCAGCGGCGCGGACACGTTGGTCGCCTGCGACATGAGCTGCCTGATGAACATGGGAGGCGCCTTGAACCGACAGGGATCTGACATCAAGATCCGGCACTTAGCCCAAATCCTGGACGCGGACACTGATTAGGAATCATGTACATTGGCTGAAATAAAGACACAGGACTTCTCCGCTGCCTCCGCCGCAGCGATCCAGAACCCCCAACTCCGCCGGGCTCTGGACCGAGTGGCGTCTGGGTTTGAGGTCGCCCGCCTAGAGCGCGTCGCCGAAGCCACCCCAGAGGTCTGGGAAGAATGGAAACAACAGGCCCGTGACATTAAAGTCCACACTATCGAGCACCTGGACTATTACCTGGATTTGCTGCACACCAACGTCACAGCTGCTGGCGGCCAACTCCATTTCGCCAAGGACGCCGACCAGGCAAACGAGATTGTCGCCCACATATCACGCACCCGGAACGTCAAGGTTGCCACCAAGAGCAAGAGCATGGTCTCAGAGGAGTTGGCACTGAACCCCGTCCTAGAGTCCATCGGCGTTGAGGTCTGGGAGACCGACTTGGGTGAGTACATCATCCAGTTAGCGGAAGAAACTCCCTCCCACCTGGTTGCTCCGGCACTGCACAAGTCGAAAGAAGACGTGGCTGAGCTATTTGCCGAGAAGTTGGGCATCCCCTATGACGAGGACATCTACCATATGGCCGCCACGGCTCGTGAAGTGCTCCGGGACAAGTTCATGGAGGCCGACCTAGGCATCAGCGGCGCCAACTTCGTGGTGGCTGAGACCGGCACCCTCGTGATTATCACGAACGAAGGCAACGGCCGCCTCTCTACCTCAGCCCCACGGATACACATCGGTATCACCGGCATGGAAAAGGTGATTCCATCCATGCAAGACCTGTCAATCTTCCTACGCCTGTTGCCCCGTTCTGCCACCGGCCAACGAATCACCAGCTACGTCAGTATGACCACCGGCCCGCGCCGCTCCGACGACGAAGACGGGCCCGAGGAGTTCCACCTGATTTTGGTAGACAACGGCCGTTCTCGAATGTTAGCCGACCCGGCTTTGCGAGAAGCTCTGTATTGCATCCGTTGCGGGGCCTGCTTGAACATCTGCCCTGTCTACGCGCGTGTCGGCGGCCACGCCTACGGTTGGGTGTACCCCGGCCCCATCGGCGCGGTTGTGTCGCCCATGCTTGTCGGCTTGAAACGGGCCAAAGAACTGCCCCAGGCTTCCAGCCTCTGCGGAGCTTGCCGAGAGGTCTGCCCTATCAAGATCGACATCCCCAGGATGCTCTTGAACCTCCGCAACAAGACGGCAGAGAGTCCCGATAAAAACTTGCGTTCTGCTCCCAAGTCCGAACGTGCCTTGGCCGGTCTCTACGCGAAATTGATGAGCAGCCCGCGGCTGCTGGGAATGGCAGTTGGACTTGCAAATCTGCTCCAGAAAATGGAGCGAGTCTTGCCTTTCTCCCACTTGACCAAAGACCGCAAATGGATCAGGAATTCTCTGGTGCCGCCCTTATCAAGGTGGACCCGCTCGAGGGACTTGCCCGCTTTGCCCAAGCGTACCTTCCACGACATCTGGAAGAAGGAGCTGTCCCGTGACGACTCCTGAGGCTTTGGGCACTCCCAAGTCTGAATTCTTGGCTGGTGTCCGCCAAGCACTCGGCCGTGCGGACCTTCCGCCGGCGGAGCCATACCCGCGTCTGACCGACACTATGACCGAACTGGAAGATCAAGCACACGAGGTTCGTCGCCGCTTGGCCGAGAACCTGCCCGCACTCCTAGACCAGTTGGCCGACATGGCAGCCAAGGGTGGCTGGAATGTTCACAGGGCTTCTGGAACCGAGGAAGCCGTCGGGCAAGTAGAGGCCATTGTCAAAGCGTCCGGCGCCACCAAAATAGCCCGGTCTGCTCAAGAAGTCTTCAACCAGGTGCCCGTTGACGCCGCGTTAGCTAATCAAGGCGCCGAGGTAACCACGATAGCCCGGGATGACGAGAATCCTCGCGAGGTACTCCGGGAAGAGATACGGCAGTCGGGTGTTGGTATCACTGGTGCCGATTACGCCGTAGCCGAAACCGGCACGCTGGTAGTTCTTCCCCGGAAGGGCCTAAGCCGACTAGTATCACTAGTTCCGCCGGTACACATCGCATTAGTGCGCGCCGAAGACCTACTGGAGACCCTGGACGACCTGTTCTTGTTGCGGCGCCTAGAGTATCATCAGCGAGGTGGCGAGATGGGTAGTTACCTGAACTTCATCACCGGACCCAGCCGTACCGCTGACATCGAGATGACCATAGTTGAGGGCGTCCACGGCCCAAAAGAAGTCCACATGATCATCCTTGGTTAACGAGAAAGTCCCTTTCTCCTCATGAGGGGAAAGGGAGAACAAAGGGCTGCCCCCTGCATCACATACTTTATTTTTCCCAATTAAAGAGTGAAAAATGCCACTACGCGTCGGATTCTCTGAGTTCCGCAAACAGATGCTTGAACGAGATTTGGAAGCCATCGAAGAGGTCATACCCATCCTGGGTGTCGAGAAAGTGATACTCACCGGAGACATGGCAGCCGGGGACTACAAACCCGACACCAAGATTGAACTGATCATAGTCCATGACACAGAATATTCCTTCGGGCGGCGTGCCGATTTCTTCTCATACCACCTGCCCAGTTCGGTGGATATAGACACCCTGGTCTACACTCCGATGGAGTTCGAGGAGATGCGAGAGAAACTGCCGGCATTGGCCAAGGCCTGCCGCGAGGGACGGGAGATATTTAACAATGCCTGATTATCTGGCCGAGGGCGCCCGCTGGCTACGCCAAGCCGAACAAGACCTGGATGACGCCCGCTTTCTCAAGGAGGGCGGCCGCCACAACCTGGCATGTTTCATGGGACAGCAGGCGGCGGAGAAAGCCATCAAAGCCTACCTATACCACAAGCGAGTGGAAGATGTTTGGGGACACTCGCTATTGGACCTATGCGAGGACGCCAAACTCTTCGATATGATGTTTGACACCATGAAATCGGAAGCCCGGCAATTGGACAAGTACCATTACATCACTCGGTATCCAGAATTCTTACCCAGCGGGACTTCATTCGAGGCCTTCAACGAGGTCGATTCGGAACGGTCCATCGAGCTCTCTGCCCAGGTGGTAGGGTTCACCAAACAGCGGATAGTGTAGATGCCGCTAAGGCTGGATTCCCTTCTTCCTGAGCAGTTTGGTCCGCTCCAAGGGGTACGGGTCCTCTCTACCGGCACCATCGTAGCCCAACCCTTTGCCGCCGCTCTAGCAGCCGAGATGGGCGCTGAGGTTATCCAGATAGAGCGTCCTGTTATCGGCGACGTAACACGGGGCATAGGCGTTCACAACGCTGTCGAAGGCGGCCTTCAGCTAAACAGCCTCTGGCTTCAAGACCGGCGCAACACGTTCTCCATCACCTTAGATTTCTCTTCCCCCGAAGGGAGGGAGCTATTCCTCCGGCTGATTCCCAGCGTGGACATATGGATGGAAAGTTCCAAGGCCGGCACCTATGTTAATTGGGGCTTGGATGATGCAACTATCCTGGCCGCCAATCCGTCAATCGTCATCACGCACGTATCGGGATACGGCCAGACAGGGCATCCCAACTATCTGAACCGGGCTTCCTACGACCCCATCGGCCAAGCCTTTGGTGGAACCATGGCCATCACCGGCTCGCCGGAACCTGAGCCTCCCATCACGGCCAGGCCGCTGGCGGCAGACTACACCACGGCACAGATGTGTTTATGGTCGACCCTAGCGGCATATATCCATGCTCTGCGCACCGGCGAAGGGCAGGCCATCGACTTAGCGCAATACGAAGCCGTACACAAAGTGATGTCCGGGACTATGGTGGAGTATTTTGAGACTGGGGCCGTCCCCCAGCGTATCGGCAATCAAAGCGGCCGCAGCCAGCCTTTCGGTACGTACACCGCCGTGGATGGTTGGGTGGCCATAGCCGCACTAGGGACAGTATTCGACCGAGTTTGCTCGGTGCTGGGCCTGAACGCATCCGAAGAATGGCTACATGAAGCCCGCACTAACCTGGAGTCTATTCCGGCCATTGAATTCGATGCTACTCTGCGCGGCTGGCTGGAAGAACGGACGGTTGAAGAGATCGTTGAGACTATGAACGCAGCCCAAGTCGGATGCAGCGCGGTGATGACACCCAAAGACGCTGCAGATGACCCCCACTACCAGGCTAGGGAGATGCACACGGAATGGGAAGACCTGCAGTTGGGGCGTAAGATCAAGGGGATCGGCATAGTTCCCAAATTCTCCGAGACGCCCGGCAAGATCTGGCGTGGGTCCACTCCATTAGGGCATGATAACGACTTGGTCTACAAGCATTATCTCGGCCTTGATGATGCTGAATTGCGGCGCCTACGAGAGCAGGGAACCATCTAGACCGGGCAAGCGGCTTAAGGACCTATCATGAACAGCCGCACAGCCCGCTCCGCCGTCCCTTGCAACATCTCTCCGGTCCGACCGAGGGCCTGCTGAAACGTCATCGCCCCATCGGAGATGCACAGGACCGATGCCACACCGTGGTCGTATAGTTCTTCATGTCCTTCCCCTAAACTGCCCGCCAGCAACACCGTGGGTACCCCGTAGGCTTTGGCATGTCGTGCCACTCCCACAGGGGCCTTATCAAACACGGTAGAAAGGTCGGCCCGCCCTTCGCCAGTGAACACCAGATCGGCGCCCTCCAAGTGGCGGTCAAAGTCGAGGACCTGACAGACCATGTCGATTCCTGATCTTAGGTTTGCTCCAGCAAAGGCGATCAGTCCAGCTCCAAGCCCACCTGCCGCACCAGCGCCAGGAATGTCTAGAACATCTTGCCCTGTATCCCTTTTGACGACCTGAGCGAAGCGGACCAGGGCGGCATCCAATTCAGCAACCACTTCTTTAGATGCCCCTTTCTGCGGCCCGAATATCGCCGATGCGCCGGTGGGTCCGCATAAAGGGTTTGTCACATCGGTCGCACCGACTATCTCTATGCCCGATAAACCCGCGATAACACCAGAGGTGTCGATACGGTCCAGTCTTGCCAGAGCGGCCCCGCCCGAAGGCAAAGTACGGCCGGCCGCATCTAAAAACTTGACCCCCAGGGCTGTAGCCATGCCGGCCCCGGCGTCGTTGGTGGCGCTCCCGCCCAGCCCAACGATCACCCGGTTAAAACCCCTCTCTAACGCTTCTAAAATCAATTGGCCAGTGCCCAATGTTGTGGTCGTTTTGGGATTGCGGCGGCCCGTAGGCACCATGGCCAATCCGGAAGCCCTGGCCATCTCGACCACAGCCGTTCGCCCGTCACCCATCACTCCCCACTGGGCCTCCACTTGCTGGTTGATCGGGCCGGTTACCGTGCTGGTAAATATCTCGCCCCCAGTGGCGTCCACCAAAGCGTGCAGCGTTCCATCGCCACCATCAGCCACTGGCAGCAACACTGTCTCAGCATCAGGAACGACGGCAGCTACGCCTCGTGAAATGGCTCTGGCCGCTTCCAGGCCAGAGATGCCGCCCTTGAATCCTTGTGGAGCGATTATCACTTTCATATAATTCGAATCAGAGGTAGAACATGCCTGGTCCACAGCTCAGCCATTATACACGCCAGGATACCCATCCCAGGACGCCTTTGTTACAATCAATACCGTCGCTTCGAGCCTGACCAATAACATAGTGGGAGCGGGGCACTGTTGGAGATTACCTTATGCCCTCGAAAGAGGAATTAAAGCGCAGCGCAGCAGAAATCATCGACTCTAAAGCCGATGAACTGGTCGCCCTGGCCAAAACGATTCTAGCCCACCCAGAACCCGGGTTCCGCGAGGTCAAGACCGCCAAGTTGGTGGCCGAGCAGTTCGGCGCGCTGGGTCTACAACCTCGGAGCGGACTGGCCGTAACCGGTGTGCGAGCCGACGCATCCGGCACCGCCCCCGGCCCGACCCTGGCCATACTGGGCGAATTGGACTCGTTGATAGTTGCGGATCACCCACACGCCGACCTGGAGACCAACGCGGCCCACGCCTGTGGGCACCATTGCCAGATCGGCATAATGCTGGGCGCAGCCGCCGCTCTGACCAACCCTAACGTTCTGGACTCCCTGTCCGGACGCCTGGCGTTCATGGCGGTTCCAGCAGAAGAATACATAGAAATCGAATACCGCGATGGACTGCGCCGGGACGGGAAGATTGAGTTCTTGGGCGGCAAACCCGAACTAGTACGACTAGGTGAGTTCGACGACATCCATCTGGCCATGATGCTCCACACCACCAGTAACCCAGTCGAAAAGCAGATGTGCATCAGCAACACCAACAACGGGACAGTAGCCAAGCGCATCCAATTCATCGGCCGCGCTTCCCATGCCGGCGGCGCGCCGCACCTTGGCATTAATGCCCTGAACGCCGCCACTATGGCCTTGACCGCCATCAATTTCAACCGCGAGACCTTCCGGGACGAGGACAGTATCCGCGTCCATCCCATCATCACTAAAGGTGGAGAAGCCGTGAGCGCCGTCCCAGCCGATGTGCGGATGGAGACCTTCGTTCGGGGCCGCACCCTTGAAGCTCTGATGGACGCCAACACCAAGGTCGACCGGGCGCTTCGGGCCGGCGCAATGGCGGTAGGAGCGCAGGTCAAGATTCAGACCATCCCCGGCTACATGCCACTCCAACAGAACCACGGCATGGCTGATATATTCCGGGCCAACGCGACTGAGTTAGTAGGCGAAGAGAACGTCGGCTACGTGGACCACCGTGGCGGCTCAACCGACATGGGAGACATCAGCCATCTGATGCCTGTGATTCACCCATACGTTGGCGGCGCAACAGGGCTGGGCCACGGTGCGACTTACATGATCGAAGACTACGAGTTAGCCGTGATAAAGGGTGCAAAAGCCTTGGCGTACACCGCCATAGACCTCCTGGCCGACAACGCATCCCACGGCAACACCATCGCAGGGGGTCAACGACCTGACATGTCCATCCCCGAGTACTTGAAATTCATGCGTGACTTCGCGTCTGAAGAGACTTTCGACAACTGATCCTGCCTACCATATGACAACTCAAAACTTTTCACCTAAGGCGTCGTGGTTATGACCTCACCTCCTCTTTTTTCTGTAGATGAACTGAAAAAACGCGCATGCGAGACCATCGAGCAGCACAAGGAAGAGATCGTTGGCGTCGCGCAGCAGGTACTGGCCACCCCCGAAGCCGGGTTCCGGGAGACCAAGACCGCCCAACTGGTCGCCCAGAAGTTCCAGGAGATGGGCATCCAGCATGAGAGCGGCTTGGCTATAACCGGTCTGAAAGGGCGCATAGCCGGAGGCGCTGGTCCAGGCCCAGCAGTCGCCGTGATCGGAGAACTCGATTCTCTGGTGGTCACCAAACACCCCCATGCCGACCCTGAAACCGGGGCGGCCCACGCCTGCGGGCATCATTGCCAGATAGGTATGATGCTGGGAGCGACCATGGGACTGCTAACCCCTGAAGTGGTATCCCAGCTCTCGGGTTCGATCGTGCCGTTTGCAGTTCCTGCCGAAGAATTCATTGAGGTGGAACAGCGGCTTGAGATGCGGGACCAAGGCAAACTCGAGTTCCTGGGCGGCAAACAAGAACTGATCAAGCTGGGGCATTTCGATGATGTGGACATGGCCATGATGTGCCACACCGCCAGCGACATGGGCGAGCGCCGGTTCGCCATGGGCGGTACTAGCAACGGCCACGTGGTCAAGTTCGTGAGATACATCGGCGTCGGAGCCCATGCCGGCAGCCTCCCCCATAGGGGCGTCAACGCCCTAAACGCGGCTTCGTTCGCCATCCAGGCCATCAACGCACTCAGGGAGACCCACCGCGCAGACGACACTGTCCGCATCCACGGCATCATGACCAGAGGCGGAGAGGCAGTAAGTGCCGTGCCATCGGATGTGAGACTAGAATGGCGCGTTCGCTCATCCACACCCAAGGTGGTGGTGGAGAACTCAGAAGCGGTAGACCGTTGCTTCCAGGCAGGAGCTCTCGCCGTGGGCGCGAAGGTGAACATCACGACCATCCCCGGCTATCTGCCCATGCGCCACGACACCAAGCTGCAAGACATCTTCCGGCGAACAGCCGTTGATCTGGTGGGAGAGCCGGCAACCCTGGTGATGCCGGCGCGCCGTAACCGGGGCGGTTCCACAGATATGGGAGACCTGAGCCACCTGATGCCAGCCTGCCATCCTTACGCAGCCGGAGCGGTCGGACCCGGGCACAGTAGCGAGTACGTCATCACGGATTACGAGTCTGCTGTAATCGTTCCCGCCAAGATTATGGCCATGGTAGTGATCGATCTGCTGGCCAATGGGGCCAAGAAGGCCAAAGAAGTCAAAGCCAACCACCGGCCTCTGATGTCCAAACAGTCCTATGTCAAGTTCCAGAGGGAACGCGCAGAAGTAAGCGAATTCGACGGGACGGCTTAGCTCAGACCCCTAGGCCAAAC
>JAKUNK010000030.1:0-41271 GCA_022451945.1 Dehalococcoidia bacterium | reverse complement strand
CGCTGTTGAGCGACTCCCGAGCTTTCGACTACACGATCTAACAACTAGTGGAGAAATTTAAGGATGGGAATTTCGACGCCATAGTGCCTATCGAATCCCGGGGGTTTCTCTTCGGAGCGCCTTTGGCACGTGAACTGCGGAAACCCATCGTCCCGGTTCGGAAGCCGGGTAAGTTGCCGGCCGAGACCTACACCACCGATTATGAACTGGAATACGGGACCAATACGATGGAGATCCACGTAGACGGTGTGGAGAAAGGCCAAAAAGTCTTGATTATGGATGACCTTCTAGCGACGGGTGGCACCCTGGCCGCCACCGCGCGTCTGGTGGAGATGGCCAGCGGGGTGGTCTCCGAGATCGGCGTGATTATAGAACTGTCATTCTTGGATGGCCGCAAGAACTTATCCGATTACAGCATCTACTCAATGATTCGATATTGACCCAGCAGGCCAACGATTAAATTGTCTTTTCCCTCAAGAGGAAAGCCAAGATATTTCCGCTCATTCTTCAATGACCGATTGCAATTTATAATAAACGCTTGCGTTATATCCCTTTATAAGGAGCCTTCATGGCCAACCAGATCACAATAGGAAACGTTGAGATTAGATTCGTTTTGGATATGCTCCCACCGCCCAGAGATCCGTCGGCCATGTTCCCAACCACCGACGCTCATGACTGGGAGCCGTACCACGATGCTCTGGAAGACTGTCAGTTGCAGCTTTACTACGGGCATTTCTTCCTACGCACTCAAGGCCAGACGATAATGGTTGATACGGGTATGGGTCCAGGTCCTCATCCAAGCCGAGGAGACCGCACTGGCGATATGCTGAACCAGCTAAAAATTGCGGGGGTGAACCCGGAAGACGTGGATCTGGTGCTGATTACCCATATGCACATCGACCATGTGGGCTGGAATGTCGACTACACGAGCTCGGAACCCAGGCCTTACTTCCCTAATGCGCGTTACCTGGCGCCCCAACTCGATTGGGACCATTTCACCAAGCCAGAGTTCGCCAAAGATGCGCCTTGGGTGGCGGAGAACATCTTGCCACTGGAGAAAATGGGCCTGCTCCAACTCATCGAAGACGGCCACGTCGTTAGCGACGAGATCAAGGCCTTATCCACCCCAGGTCATACTCCCGGACACATGGTCTTCGACATCACATCTCAGGGCCAAAAGGCTATGGTGGTTGGCGACCTGCTCCACAGCAAAGTGCAGATCGAGCGACCGGAATGGACAGCCGGGGTTGATACCGATAAAGAAGCCAGCCAGCGCAACCGGAAGATGATACTGGAGCGGGCCGAGTCTGAAGACATAGTGATTGCTGCGGGTCACTTCCACCCCGACGACCACATTGGCAAAGTGGTCCTTAAAGAGGGCAAAAGGTACTGGCAGATAATTATATAGCTGGTAGCTATCAAACCTGGAGATATTATGACTTCGGAAGACCAACCACGAGACGAAACCGTTGACTACGCGGAAGACGGCATCAAAGACTTGGATCAAGCTGCCTGGGATTTCCGACAGCGTTATTATGGTCCGGATAACAATCCAGTGCCGCCGGCAGCGATGGCGGAATTGGCGCCAGAAGTCATGCGTTTGGTGGACTCGGTCATCTATGGTGAGATATATAACCGGCCTGCCGTTGACCTGAAGACCCGCAGTCTCTGTACGATTGCGGCGTTGGTGGTTCTGGGCCACAGCCCGCTGATGATCAAACGGCACATCTCGGGGGCTCTGCACATCGGCGTCACCCGTGAAGAGATCTCAGAGATCATCGCCCAGATGGTCTTCTATGGCGGCATGCCGGCAGCGGTCAATGCCTTCCGGATGGCCAAAGAGGCCTTCGATGAATCACCGGACGGTCTGGCTCTCGAAGACTCGTCGCCTGAGCCGGATAATACCGTTCGGTATAAAGACGACGATTCGACCTATGGAGCAGCCCCGCCTCCTCCGGCTCCTGAGCTAGAAGAGCTGGCCACCGAAAACGAAACAGCACCGCGTGTCAGAGCTGTTGAACAACCCCCCATGACCGCAGAACGTCAGCCGCGGCGTCCATCTGATATGAGTAGGAGAGAGCGCGATGAAGTTGGGTTTTATCGGGACCGGCAACATGGGGAATCCAATGGCCGTCAATCTGATCAAAGCCGGCCATCAGCTAACCGTCCACGACCTTCGGCGCGAGGCCGCAACCAACCTGCTGGAGATGGGCGCAGACTGGGCGGACAGCCCAAAGGAAGCCGTCCCGGGCAGCGAGGTGGTGTTCACGTCCCTCCCAGTGCCAAGGGACGTGGAAGCAGTAGTCCTGGGCGAAAACGGAATCCTGGAAGGGGCAAGTAGTGGACAGGTTTTCTTTGACCTCTCCACTAATTCTCCTACCATGGTCCGGGGCCTCTCCGAGAAGTGCTCGGCCAAGGGCGTGACCCTGCTTGACTCCCCGGTAAGCGGTGGCACTTACGGCGCCGCCGAAGGCACACTGGCTGTGATGGTCGGTGGAGATAAAGCCACATTCGACAGATACAAGTCGGTGCTGGATGGTATCGGAACCCACGTGGTCTACTGCGGAGACATTGGCAATGGGTCAGTCTGCAAGATCTGTAACAACCTGATGAGCATGGGCACCGGAGTCCTGCTGGCTGAAGCCCTCACCCTGGGAGTGAAAGCCGGCGTAGACCTTGAGATCTTGGCCGACGTTATAAACAACAGCACCGGAGGTTCTAAACGCCTGGCGGACAAATTCCCACGATTCCTATTCCAGGGCAACTTTGAACCTGGGTTTGCTACAGCCTTGGCCGCGAAAGACGTTCGTCTTGCCACTGACTTGGGACGTGAGTACGGTATTCCCATGGAACTCTCTAACCTAGTGGACCAGCGGCATGTAGAGGCGTTATTTAGGGGATGGGGTCCCGAGGACTCAGACGCTGTTGCCAAGATTCAAGAAGAGAAATCCGGGATTCAACTTCGGCTGCACGACTAGGCATAACAAGCGAACTCGTACCATCTAAGATATTGGAGGCATGAGATGACGACCAACGACATGGAGCGGTCCAAGATAGTGGAGTCTAGTGACACTATCGAGGCCATTGAAGAGTGTTATCGGATGGGCTGGAGCGACGGACTTCCCGTCGTTCCGCCTGTAGATTACAAAGTCCGCGAAATGCTGGAGATGTCTGGCATGACTGGCGAGGAAGAGATCATCTCCCTGGAGATGCGAAACCGAGTGCTGACCTCCGAGAACGTGGCCGCTAACGCCGTGATGGCTGGCTGCCTTCCGGAATATTTCCCGGTGCTGACCACGACTCTGAAGACTTTGGAAGAAGAGAAAAACTTCGTCCATATGGCTTCGGCATCGACCAGTTCGCCCGCCATATTAATGGTGCTAAACGGGCCAATCCGGGACCAAATTGGCGCAAACTATAGAGACGGACTACTGGGCCCTGGCAATCGGGCCAACGCTGTGTTGGGGCGGGCGATTCGCCTATGCTTCATGAACGGTTTCGACGCGCGGCCGGGCACCCTAGACCGGGGAACTCTAGGCAACCCGAGCAAGTACACCCTGTGCTTCGCCGAGAACGAAGAAGACTCGCCTTGGGAGCCTATGCACGTCGCTCGCGGGTTCGATAAAGAGGACAGCACCGTGACTGTCGCAGTGGCTTATAACCCGATCACCGTCAACGCTGCTTACGGCCATACAGGAGAGTCAGTGTTAATGGCCATTGCCGACACTCTGAAGTCGGCTTCTATGGCCTTCCGGTATCCCTCTCAGTGGGTGCTGGTCATAGGGCCGGAGCATGCTATCACGCTCAACGACGACAACTGGACTCGCAAAGACATTCAGGACTATATGATGGAGAACGCTGTCCGCCCCCAGAGCGAACTGATTCGCCTGGGAATCGCTCAGGGTCCAGAGCGCGAAGGTGACGACAAAATCATCCGGCGTTGCGCCCAGGACTCCGAGGACATTCTGGTCCTCATGGGCGGCGGCACTGGCGGCCGTAACAGCGCCATCATTGACACTACTAGGTTCAAGATTAGAACCACTAAAATAGAGGGTTTCAAGGCATAACAGAGAGCGTATGACCCTATTCGGCCGAGCGGAAACCCGGCCGCGAGAGGCTTGTAAAATATAGTCTCCGGTGTATCATTAGAGTGACACTCGTCGTCTATCTGTCCCATTTGATATTAAGTAATAAGCTTGGGAGGAATCATGGCTGAGACCATTCAAGTCAGGAACATGAGACTGGTTAACCCCACCGGGACATCGCTATCTTCCGGTGATTTCCGGCTGAACGAGCGACCTGATTCTCTTTCCGGAAAGACGTTAGGTCTACTGGAGAACTCGAAAGCCAACTCGGATAAGGTTCTTCACGAGTTGGGCCAGATGTTGAAAGAGAAGTACGATCTCAAGGATGTCGTTTGGTTCAACAAACACTCGGCTTCCTTGCCGACCAAACCCGACGTGGTACAAGACATGGTCAACCAAGTAGACATACTCATCACAGGGATAGGTGATTGAGGCTCCTGCAGCTCGTGCAGTGTGCACGACGGAATCGAAATGGAGCGCCTGGGTCTGCCTACGGCTTCCATAATCACCCACGTATTTAACAACACGGCCAAGGCCATGACTCGCATGATGGGCGTGCCGGACTTCGAATACATCGTCGCCGAGCATCCACTCTCGAGCCTGACCGACGAGGAGTGTCGAGAGCGGGCCGAGACTCTGCTTCCCGACGTGGAACGCATACTCGTTGGGAGTACCGCCTCTAAAGCTGATTAACCAGCGCTAAAAATTATAGAAGTCAAAACAAAAGAGGGTGCCCGGTATAAGCGGGCACCCTCTTTTATTGCCCGATGAATTACCAGTTTGATGTTTTCTTCGCCACCTTGAACTCGCCGACCAATCGTTCCGCGACATCAATAGCATTCAAAGCCCGACGTTGTCTGTTAGGGCCTCTAGAACTGATTCAGTGATTATACCCAAGGTAGCGTTGAAACCCTTAGCCGTTTAATTTGATTAACCACGTTCCTGTGACCTTCTCCACGGCGTATCACTAAACGTGTTGAGCTTCCGGGTATTCGCAGGTCCGGAGCGTTGTTTCTGGTTGAATCACCTCTAGGGCTGTGTTACGATTCTGTCCAGATTGTTACTGATTTCACGAACCGGATTCGTGGCGTGGAATCTCCTCAGAAGAGCCTTTCCCAAGCCCGATTTATCAGGAGCCCCGTCCATGAGTGGGCTAGAACAGCGGATTCATGACGCAGTCCACGGTCAGACACAGCCGACTGTTACCGTGCTGTCTACTCTCCTTGCCGTAGAAGACGAACTGGGCTATATCCCTAAAGGAGCCTTGGAAGTCGTGGCTGTATTCACGAGCTCCACCATAAATGATGTTTGGGCCGTAGCCTCTTTCTACCCTAATTTTCGGTTCGAACCACCTGCAGAACACAAGGTGGAGGTCTGCTGGGGTGCATCCTGCCATCTGGTAGGCGCCATGGGAGTCTTCAAGGCCGTCTTGGAAGCCTCGGGAATGGAAGATGAAGGCGACACCCCTGACGGACGCCTGACCGTCAAACTGAATACCTGTTTAGGTGCCTGCGCCCATGCCCCAGTGATTGCGATGGACCACCATTTGTCTGGACGGGTAAACCCTGAATTGGCCGCTAAGAGAATCGCCAATCTTCTTCAGCAGGAAGGCAATGGCAAGTAGTTTCTTGGAGATAGGTCTGGAGGCAAGGAACCGTTGGCAGGAGCTGATTGCCGGCGAAAAACCTTGGATACGCATCGGCACCGCTCTTTGTGGTGAGGCTGCGGGAGCGTTTGAAGTCGCCGACGCTGTCGAGCTCGAGTTAGCCCACCAGGCTGTTTCAGCCCAAGTCAGTAGGGTTGGTTGCCTGGGCCTTTGCTTCGCCGAACCGCTTATGGACGTGCAGCTTCCTGGTGGACACCGCGTTTTTTATGGCAACGTTTCACCTAACGATGTCGCTGAGATTGTATCTTCTCACGTATCGGGCGGAGCGCCGGTTGCTGGACGGGCGCTTGGCTATATCGCCGAAGAGAGCAGCGACGCCCCACTCCCTGATGGTATCCCAGACTTGAATCAACATCCCATGCGTGTTTGGGAGAACCGGATCGTCCTTAGAAACTCTGGAAACATCGATCCGCTAGATATCTACCAGTACGTGGCCAATGGCGGCTACCAGGCCTTGCATAAAGCACTTATCGACTTAGACCGAGAACAGACCCTTGAAGAGGTCAAATCTTCGGGACTGCGAGGACGCGGCGGGGCTGCTTTCCCTACGGCAACCAAATGGAGCTTCCTTGCGGGAAATCCTGCCCCAGAGAAGTATGTCCTTTGTAATTGCGAGGAAGGTGACCCAGGCGCATTCAACGACAAGAACATCTTAGAGAGCGACCCCAACACACTGGTGGAAGGGGTGATAATTGCAGGGTACGCCACTGGCGCTAGCAAGGGCTACATTTTCATCCGCCATGGCCATGACGGCCCCATAGAACGCTGCCGGGCCGCTGTCGAACAGGCCCGCGAATTGGGCTTCTTGGGTAGTAACATTATGGGCTCGGATTTCGGATATGAGATAGAAATCGCTCTTACGGGCGACTCATATGTGGCCGGCGAAGAATCAGCGCTCATGGAAGCTATTGAGGGTAAAAGGGCCATGCCTCGGTTCCGCCCTCCTTTTCCGGCTCAGTTTGGCCTCTTTGGGAAGCCCACCAATATTAATAACGTAAAAACCTTGTCCTATGTCCCGGAGATCGTCTCAAAGGGCGGGGAATGGTTCGCCGGCATCGGCCACGATACCAGTACTGGCACGGTGATTCTCTGCCTCTCGGGCAACCTGAAGTACACCGGGATGGTAGAAGTTCCACTAGGCATCAACCTTAAGGATGTGATTTTCGAGGCAGCCGGAGGGATGCGGGATGGGAAAACCCTGAAATTCCTGCAGACCGGCGGTCCGTTAGGTGGTGTGCTGGGTGTGGACAGCATCGACGTACTTCTGGACTTCGAGATACTCCGTGCCGCCGGCGCCATAGTGGGATCCGGAGGGCTGATAGCCGCAGATGACAGTGTCTGCATTGTTGATATGACTCGGTCGCTCATTGCCTTTTGCCAGTACGAGTCCTGCGGTAAATGTTTCCCGTGCCGAATGGGCATGAGCCACTTGCTTGAGGTATTGGAGCGCATCTGTAGCCTCGAAGGGACCCCCGAAGACCTGATGCTAATGCGGAATATCGGAGAGAATATGCAGGCAGGTTCCTTGTGTGGTCACGGACAGTTGGGTTTCAATCCCGTGTCCTCAGCCCTGCGATATTTCGGACCTGAATTTGATACACATATAAACGATCACGAGTGCGCTACCGGCACCTGCTCGATGCCGCGTTACTCACCGGCGCTTGCGCGCCGTTAACCAGACTCAACAACAAACCGGCCGGTTAAAGACTGGAGAGATAGAGGCAACTGAATGGCCGACGAAATCACAATCACTTTTAATGGTCAAGATGTTAAGACCCAGCCGGGTAAGAACGTTCTGGAAGCGGCCATCGCCGCCGGAGTTTATGTCCCTTATCTGTGCTACCACCCTGGCATGAAATCCTACGGAGCTTGCCGGATGTGCGTGGTGAGTGTGGAGGGCCAGCGTGGCTTTCCCGCCGCGTGCACCTTGCCTGTTGCCGACGGCATGAAGATTCAGACCGAGTCCGGTGAGGTCAACGACCTGCGAAAGTCGGTTATGGAGATGCTTATCGCCGAGCATCCAAACGGTTGTCTCACTTGCCACCGCATCGACATCTGTGGCCCGACCGATGTGTGCTTGCGCCACGTTTCGGTCAACGACCGTTGCGTCACCTGCCCAAAGAATGAACGGTGTGAGCTGAAAGACACAGTCCGGTATCTGGGCATGAGCCTGGAATCACCGATGAATTATAAGTACAGGCAGATTCCATTGGAGGTGGCCGATCCCTTCTACGACCGCGATTACAACCTATGCATCGTCTGCGCCCGCTGTGTCCGTGCTTGTGAAGAACTTAGAGGTGACGACGCAATCGGGCTTACCGAACGCAGCGGTCAATCCTTGGTCGGAACGTCTTTCGGCACATCCCTTTTAGAGTCGGGCTGCGAATTTTGCGGCGCCTGCATTGATGTTTGCCCTGTCGGTGCATTGGTTGAGCGGGACCATAAGTGGGACAAGCCCAGAAAAGTCGAACGTACGGTATGTCCACTCTGCCCGGTGGGCTGTCAGATGAACGTGGAGTACGACGGCGACGGTACGCTGATCAGGGCTGTCCCCGAAATTAATTCCCCTTCGAACCACGGCCAGGCCTGTTTCAAAGGCAAGTTCGGTCTACAATTCGTAAATGACACTAGTAGGTTGCAGACCCCCCTCGTCCGGCGTGACGGACAATTGGAAGAGGCGACCTGGGACGAGGCATTGGAATTCGTGGCTACCAGTCTGGCCGAGTATCCTGGCGAATCATTTGCTTTCCTGACCTCGCCCAATAGTACCAATGAAGAGCACTATTTGGCCCAGAAATTCTCCAGGGTCGCCATGAAGTCCAACAACGTGGATCAGACCTCTAACACTCAGCCTGAGTTGACCTTGGGGCTTGAGCAGTCGCTAGGTTACGCTGGGGCCACGAACCCCATATGGGACCTAGAACAGTCTGGCTGCATACTGGTCTTCAACAGCAATGTCACAGAGGAACACAACGTTGTTGGCGTGCCCATAAAACGAGCAGCTCGGAAGAACACGAAGTTGGTCGTCATTGACTCGAGGGAAGTCGAGTTGACCCGCTACGCTCACGTCTGGCTGCGTCCCGTACCTGGCACCGAGCAACTTTTGCTGGGCGGCCTGCTGAAATCGGTGATTGACCAGGGTCTGCAAAAAGACGATTGGCTTGCCGAGAACTGCGAAAGCCCGGCCACTTTGCAGTACGCATTGAGGGCCTTGGACCTTGGGTATATTTCTAATATTACGCAGGTTCCGCTGTCGGATATTGCAGAAGCGGCTCGCCTCTACGGCGAGGCTGACACGGGTGCTTTGGTCTACGCCCTAGACAATGTTGAGTCGAGGTTTACGCGAGACTGTGTTTTGTCATTGGTCAACCTGGCTTTGGTGACAGGGAACCTGGGCAAACAGGGGGCCGGCATATATCCCATGCGGCCCGGGGCCAATGAACAAGGAGCCTGGGACGTTGGCTGCGTGCCGGATCGTCTCCCCGGTTACCGCAGAGTTTCAGTCTCGGCGGACCGGGATGCTGTTGAGGCCCTATGGGACACGACGATACCAGAGATACCTGGATTGGGTCTTGCCAATATAATAGAAGGTGCGGCCAATGGGCAGATCAAGTCGATGTTTCTCATCGGAGACAGTCCTAACTTCAGCAACGGCAAGTTGGGAGATGCGCTATCCGCTTTAGACAACCTGGAATTTCTGGTTGTCTGTGATTCGTTCCTCAATGAAGCTGCCAAGCGGGCTGACGTCGTTCTTCCCCGCGCAACCTTCGACGAGAAAGAAGGCACTTTCACTAACCTGGAGCGGCGTATCCAGCGTCTAAAACCAGGTAAAGAACTGCCGAATGGCGACTCACGTCCTGAGTGGCGAGTGATCTGTGACGTAGCCCACAAGATGGGAGCGCCCGGCTTTCTACTACGATCACCTTCTGAGACAATGGATGAAATAGCCAAGGTCGCACCCATATATGCCAATGTCTCCTACCGGAGTCTTGCGAACCAAGGCGGGCTGGTGTTCAAGACCGATCTCAAAAGCCCTCAGCCGACTCAAGTGCTATACGCCAGCCGCGAGGATCGGGGCCTGCAATGGCCCATTCAAAGCGGCGGCAACGGCACATCTATCCTTTATGAGAGCGGCTACGCGGCCAGGCTAGCCGAACCCATAACGCCGAGTTTTGTATCCGATGAAGATGCAAGGGACGCCGATTTCCCGCTCTGGTTCGTGCCTGGCCGGGTGCTGCTGCAGCAGGAACGAGAGATTAAGATAGTAGAAGGGCGTCAAAATACCATAGAGAGAGACGAGTTGGTTGAATTGAACCCCACAGACGCAGCTTCGCTGTCCATCGAAGATGGCAATAAAGTCGTGGTCGACATGGGTATCGGCAAACTCGTCGGCTTGGCCCATATAAACGAAAGGATTCCTGTCGGGGTGGTTGCTTCAACTGCTCTTTTTGGGCAACTTGCAGTGGACCTTCAGGCCTCCGAAGAGACAGAGCCCGCATCTCGGGTACCGGGACTGGACATATGCCGGGCTCGCGTAGGCAAGGGCGAGTAAGAGCGGGCATTTATTTACGCCTGGAAGGTTTGGCCGGGCTTAGATAATTAAGACAGGCATCTGAAGGAGTACCTATGGTCAAGGTAACAACCGCGGATTCAGGCGACATAATAGATTTGACCCCAAACCCAGATTTCCCCACGGCCACGTTGGTTGGACGGCGGGACGTGACTGAAGATTTAATGGTAATCAAGGTCGAAATTTCCGAGAAATTCGACTTCAAGGCTGGCCAATATTGCACTCTGGGCTTGGGCAATATTGAACGGGCATATTCGATAGTGTCGGCGCCTTACGAGAAGAACCTTGAGATCTTCGTTGAACTGGTTCCTGACGGGGAATTGACCCCCAAGATGTGGGGCTTAAAGCTGGGCGATAAAATGTCAGTGCGCCCTCGGGCCAAGGGCATATTCGTTCAGGATAAGAAGGCGCACCACCATTTCATGCTTTCCACGGTCACCGGCGTCGCCCCTTTTATGAGTATGGTGCGCCAGTACCTGCACGATGGCAAAGAGGAAGGTAATCGTTTTTACATTATGTACGGCGCCAGTTATGTGGATGAATTGACGTACGACGGCGAACTCATCGAACTTGCGAAAAAACATCCTGACGTGGTCAAATTCGTTCCCACGATCAGCCGCCCTACCGAAAACCGGAATGCCGGATGGAAGGGCGCCACCGGCCGGGTCAATACCATAGCCGAAGAGTACCTGGTCAAGTTCGACCTGCCCACAGACGACACAATGGTGTATGCCTGTGGGCATCCTGGAATGATTGAAGAGATGAAAGAAAAATTACCTCCTCAGGGCTGGAGATTCGTAGAAGAGCGCTTCTGGAAGGAGTAATCGTCAGCGTTAAATAACGGCAATAATCCCTCCCTCTTTGCAAGATGGAAGGTTAACTCAGAAGTAGACGGTACTCTTAACGTAATCGGAAATGGGCACTCACGCTGTCCGTAGGTGTCTTGATTCCTGCGATTCAATTTCGAACCATCAGGCCCAAAGGGCTCCCATTCGACGAAATCGATAGTAAAATCCTTTATGTAATCATCCTGGTGTAACCGCGGTTAAGCTTTAGGGAAGGGTTGGGTAGTGACACCGATTCGCCGCCAATATCTTAAGATCAAGGCTGACCACCCTGATTCCATACTGTTGTTCAGGATGGGCGACTTCTACGAGACCTTTGACGACGACGCCGTCCTCGCCGCTAAGGAACTCGAAATCACCTTGACCTCTCGCAGCATGGGTAAAGGCCTGAAAGTCCCCCTGGCCGGAGTGCCCGTCCACGCACTGGACAACTACCTTTTACGCCTAATCAAAAAAGGTCATAAAGTCGCCATCTGTGAACAGACCTCCGACCCAGCTACATCCAAGGGCTTGGTTGACCGCGATGTCGTCCGGGTTGTCACCCCGGGTACCGTGTTAGAGTCTGCCCTACTGGACCAGAAAACTAACAACTACCTTGCGGCCGTTTCAGAGAATGAGGGCCGAGCTGGGCTGGCCTACATAGACATCACCACAGGAGAGTTCTCGGCCACAGAGCTTTTCTTAGATGAACTGCCATTGGAATTGGAGCGTATTGAAGCTGCTGAGGTGCTGGTCTCCGACGGAGTGGACGGTCCGGATTGGGCAGAAGCGGTTGGATACAATAACAGATTTGAGATAACGCCGGTTGAATCCATCACCTTCCATCCGGATGAGGCCCGCCAGACGCTCCTGTCCCATTTCGGAATACTGACCTTGGAGGCATTCGGGTGCGAGGGCATGGATTTAGCCGTGGCAGCTGCTGGGGCTATCGTGCAATACCTGGACCGAACTCAGATGGCCGCCAAACTGCAACTTCGCAACTTGGCAGTCTATGCAACTGGTAGCTTTATGGCCTTGGACTCTCAGACCCGCCGCAACCTGGAACTGTTCGCCGCAGGACGTAACGAAAGCAAAGAACTGTCCCTTTTGACCGCCTTGGACCGCACAAAGACCGCGATGGGNGGNCGGTTGCTGCGCCAGTGGCTGGGCCAACCCTTGCTTGATCTACAGGAACTGGAGCAACGGCTGGACGCTGTTGACCACTTCTATCTGGATGGCTTGAAGCGGGCTAATTGCATATCGGCACTGGGCAGGGTCTCCGACCTGGAACGCGTGGTCGGACGCATCGTTTCGGGCACGGTCAATCCTAGAGAGTTGATTGCGTTGAAAGATGGGATTGCCGCGGTGCCGAGCCTTGGCGAGTTGCTGGATACCCCGAACCTGGAATGGCTTCGGAGCCAACTGCTTCCACTACCAGACGTCTGCACACTTATTGAAGAGTCCATCTCCCCGGACCCGGTGGGCGCCGTCGGCGACGGCAACGTTATTAGGCCCGGCTTCTCCCCGGAGATGGACGAACTAAAGAGTTCTTCGACCAACGCTCGGCAATTCATCGCTGGTCTGGAACAGAGAGAGCGGGCCCGCACTGACATCAAAGGTCTCAAAGTGGGCTACAACCAGGTATTTGGCTATTACATCGAGGTCAGCAAAGTCAGTGCCGACAAAGTCCCCAATGACTACATCCGCAGACAAACTCTGGCCAACGCTGAGCGCTATATCGTGCCTGAACTGAAGGAATATGAGTCGTTGGTGTTGAATGCTAGAGATCGCCTGGAAGAAGCGGAGCAGGCTGTATACCATCGGGTTTGTACTCAACTTGCCGAGTCCGCCGCTGCCATCGGCCGTGTCGCCTCAGCCATCGCCAGGTTGGATGTCTTCACGGGTTTGGCAGACACCGCAATTGAGAACCGGTACGTCAGGCCGAAACTGGANCACGGTAACGCCATCCGAGTCATAAACGGCCGTCACCCGGTTGTGGAACGAGTGTTAAACGCCGGGAAATACGTCCCAAACGACGTGGAGCTCTCCAATGACGATACCAGGGTGATGGTGTTAACCGGCCCTAACATGGCCGGCAAGTCGACCTACATCCGGCAGGTGGCTATCATCACCCTGATGGCCCAGGTTGGTTGCTTTGTGCCTGCCTCTGAAGCCACAATCGGTATTGTGGACCGCATCTTCACCAGGGTCGGCCTCCAAGACGACCTAGCCACCGGTCAATCGACGTTCATGGTGGAGATGGTTGAGATGGCTGCCATCTTGAACCAAGCAACGCCCCGTTCTTTGGTGATACTGGACGAAATCGGACGCGGCACCAGTACGTACGACGGTTTGTCCATCGCCCGCTCTATTATAGAGCACATCCATAACGACCCACGCCTGGGCTGCAAGACCCTGTTCGCCACTCATTACCACGAGCTGACCCGATTGGCGGCCAGTCTTCCGGGAGTACGAAACTGTAGTGTGGCGGTGACTGAGGAAGGGAACAGCGTGGTCTTCCTGCATAAGATCGTGCCGGGAGGGGCCGACAAGAGTTACGGCGTCCACGTGGCACAATTGGCCGGGCTGCCCCAGGGGGTGGTAAACCGAGCTTGGGAGGTGCTGGCCGACCTGGAGTCCCAAAGCCTTAATGGCGGCGGGCGGAAGATGCGTGTAGCCAATAGAGAACCGGCACAGCAGATGGCCCTTTTCAACGACGGTGGGAAGTTACGGGGTTTGTTGAAAGACCTGGACATCTCCAACCTGACGCCGCTGGAAGCTATAAACAAACTCTATGAGCTGCAGAAAGAGGCACAGGAAGAGGGCTGAGATTGTCTTTCCTTAATACCTCGTTGTAGATCCGTTATTCCGAGGAGAACCGTAAACCGACGAAGAATTACCAGGCATAATCACGGCAGACCCTTTGGGGAAGTTGCGCTGATAAAGCAAAGAAGCGGGTCGATGATTGCAAATTGACCCCTTTCCACAACATCGTTGTGGGTATAATATACGCCGTGGATTTTGGAATCCTGTCGTCCCTATGGAGGCCTGATTTGAGCCAGACCGTTGAATTTTACTGGTGGCCCCGTTGATCGACCTGCCGCAAAGCAAGAGAGTTACTTTTGCAGAACGGACTGGAAGTGACGGACCGAGATTTCTTCAAAGAGACCTTAAGTGAGACTGAGATAAGAGAATTGGCGGCTATGGTTGGCACGGAGAATATCTTTGCTCGGCGTAGTCCTAGCCTGAAGAAGATGGGCCTGGCCGACAAAAAACTTTCCGATGACGAGATGGTGAACTTGATGCTACAAGAGCCGAAACTGGTGCGTCGGCCTCTACTCAAGGTCGGGGATAAACTGATGGTGGGAGGCGGCAACGCCGCCGTTGAAGCGGCCATCACAGAGGCCAGCTAGACCGGTAACTACTGGTTCAAATACTCCATACAGTAAGAATGATTGAAACGATGTATCAATGGGAAAACTGGTCTATAATCCTGCCTCGTGACAGTGGATTTCACTGGTATATTTCAGATGCAACAAAGGAAAGAGGGCCCGCTAGCAGCCGATGAATATCTTTTTTGATGTGGACTACACCATCCTCGGATTGGACAATAGTCTGAGGCCCGGCACCAAGGAAACATTCCAGGCATTATTAGATGATGATCACAAGATTTATATCTGGTCCGGGATGGGTGAACGTTGGGAAGTCGTCAATAAATTCGAACTAAATTCCTTTGTGAGTGGCGTCTACGAAAAACCGACTCACCACTTTCACGAACGCCTCGAGGAGCTGGGAGTGCCTTTCGAGCCGGACTTCGTCATCGACGATTATCCGGAGGTCGTAGCCGCCTTCGGAGGAGTGTGGGTCCCGCCGTATTTCTTCAAGCGCTCAGTGGATCAAGAGATGCAGCGGATCTATCGCATCGTGAACGACTTCAATACCACGGGCACTTCGGAAGACAAGCAGTACCGCAAGAAGGGCACCATCGTTCCACTTTTCTAGCTGCCCTCTGCCGTACCAAATTAGCCTTGATATCCTACTGTCAGAGCCTCCATCATGCCCATTAAAGTCCTTCCTCCGGTATTGGCCGCCAAGATTGCCGCGGGCGAGGTGGTGGAACGCCCTGCGTCGGTTGTCAAAGAGCTTGTGGAGAACTCCATCGACGCTAGTTCGAGTCAGATCACGGTGGAGATTAAGGCCGGTGGAGTTGAACAGATCAAAGTCATCGATGACGGCCACGGTATCCCCTCCGAGGAACTAGCCGTCGCCTTCCAGCGTCACGCCACCAGCAAGATAGACAGCCAAGAGCAACTGGACGCTATCGCCACCCTAGGATTCCGAGGAGAAGCCCTGCCCAGTATTGCCGCAGTATCCAACACAACCATAACCACCCGCCAGCCACTGAACCCAAGCGGATTCCGCATGGAACTGCATTGGGGAGAAGGAGCTTTTTCGGGAACGCAGGGCTGTCCTCCGGGCACCGCCATAGAAGTTTCAGACCTTTTCGGCAATCTACCGGCCCGGCGTAAGTTCCTTCGCTCGTCCTCAACAGAGACGACACGCGTCCAAGAACTGGTCAGCCGGTACTCATTAGTATTTCCTGGCATCAGGTTCCAGTTGGTGGTGGACGGCAAAATCTCGTTCACCAGCCCGGGGAATGGGCTACCAAGAGAGGCGTTGGTGGCGGTGTACGGCCCCCAGGCGGCCACCGCTATGTTGGAAGTCCGTGGGGAAGACACAGAGACCGGATACCAGGTAAACGGGTTCGCCGGCGCGCCTAGCCTGACCCGCGCCAATCGCACCTACATGACCTTCTTCGTGAACCGGCGTTGGGTGCAGAGCCGAATGCTGTCCTTCGCCGTTGAAGAAGCTTATATGGGTTTGCTGCAAGTGAAGCGCTACCCGCTTGCAGCACTGAATATCAGTATCCCCTACGGAGATGTGGATGTTAACTACCATCCCTCCAAGCGGGAGGTGCGCTTCCAGGAGGAAAACCGTGTCTTCTCCATCGTGCAAAAAGCTGTGCGAGCAGTTTTGGTGGCTGACTCTCCTGTACCGAATCTAGCCTCTCCGTCAGAGTCGGATTACCCCAAGCCTGTCGCCTCATCTTTCTTTCCTAGGAGTGCCTTTGGTGGGATTCGTAACGGGAGCGGGTTACCCACTTATCAAAGCCAGATTGGCAGTGGACCTGCTGATGCGGCGGCGCCTCTTCAGCCCGCGCCGCCTCTGAAAGTTGTGGGGCAACTCAAGTTGACCTACATCGTGGCTGAAGGTCCTGCAGGGATGTTTCTGGTGGACCAGCACGCTGCCCACGAACGCGTGCTCTTCGACCGGCTCTCTCAAAAAACCTCAGAAAGAGAACCCCAGTCGCAGCCGCTATTGGAACCGGTGTTGGTAGATCTGTCCCCATCCCAGAGAGACGCTCTGAAATCCAACCGCGAATCCTTGGAGGATTATGGGTACGAGTTCGAGCCTTTCGGCGATGGAAGTTATCTGCTCCGGGCCGTGCCTGCCATCTTTGGCGAGGGCGACCCGGCAAAGTCGATCTTGGACGTGCTGGACATGACAGCGTTCGAAGGTTTGGTGCGCCAGAAAGAGGAGGTGACTGCGGCGTCGATAGCGTGTCATGGTGCCATCCGGGCAGGAAAATCTTTGACCGAGCCTGAGATGGTGGCGCTATTAGAGCAGTTGGAAGCCACTCCCAACCCCCATACCTGCCCCCATGGAAGGCCCACCATGGTCTATTTCAGTTCCAACCACATGGAGCGTGAATTCGGCCGACGATAGGCAGTGACTTAGAGTGCTTGCTAGCAGAATCGTCCTTCTGCCCTCACAACCCAGGCAAACCCGGTGGTGTCGCGGGTGACAGCCGGGATATTTCCCGGCGACGCTTGATTGACCATGCGGCCCTTAGTATTAATTGCCTGTCTCGAATCGTAATCTAATGAGAAGGCCCGTTTGGTTTCGGTGATTTGAGCAGGTTTATGAGGCATACCACCCATGGTCAGCGCCCTGCATCAGATGATAAGAAGGAGAGGCTCGCTGACCTCGGGGGAGCGGCCAGGAGTGGAGATAGATGGTATCTCGCCAGCCAGTGATCTCCGACGGTTCAACGGGCCAAAGCTATCCAGTTTTCCTGATGTTGCTCGGGGAGATTAAATCCGGTGAGTGATAGTCCATTTTAGCGCTCGATAACCCAAAGGACCGGAGCTAGGCGATGGGACGAAAGAAACCGGGTAGGATCCAGTGTTATCCGTTCCGGCGGGAGTCTCGGCGAGGGTCTGAGGCTGGATGGAAGATGGAGGTTTCGTCAGGGAATTCCTGTGAGGCGACTTTCTCTTGGTGACCACGTATTCGGCCAATAATTCCCAACGGCCCGCCAACGATGGCTAGAGCGGCTACGCCCAGTCCCATTTTTACTAGAAAACTGCGGCGGGTCTGGCCGGAATGTTGTTGGGCCTCGATCTCGTTGGCCAAGGTATTCTCCTAGCGATTTGCCCGTAGACGGGCTTGTGTTTATAGAGGCAACTCTGGGGTACGCATAGATTGTACAAGACGGGCAAGGATTTGCAACAGCAAGACACTGTGATTATTTGGCAGTCTGAGTCTTCCACTAGTTGGCGTCTTCTAGCACCATCTTGGCGACTTGACGGCCCATGCGCACGGAATAATTGGTGCCGCGATCTTCTGGGTATATCTGGGTGGTGTTAGCCAGGTATAAACCCCGGTAAGGTGTGCGGTGGTCCGGTATGTTGAGACCGTAGTTGACACCTACTATTGGCTGTGCTCCATCGACCCTGTGATAGTGGTATTCAACCACGTGGGACGGGTCGAACTCTGGATTTATCTTCTGGAGATGAGGCACGAACAGGTCCATCAATTCTTCAGGAGACTTCAGATACAATTCGCTACCCCGGCTGGGGTAGTTGCTGATATAAAGGATGTGTTTTCCGCCGTACAATCTCCGATCGATCAGGTTTGTGTGCTCTATCAAGGCGACGAACGGCATATTTTGGTCAGCGATGTTCAGCCAGTATTTGTCTGTGAACGGCCGGTCCATCACTAGAATCATCAAGACTGCGGAGAGGTAGTCTATACCGTCCAGTTTGGATTGGTATATGTCGGGCATGCGCGGTACCAGTCTTGTGAAGATGTACGAAGGCGTAGTGGCGATGATTGCATCATAGTCTCGGCGCTCATTATCGGAATCGTTCAATTCAACATCTAGGCTGGCAGCCGAACTGCCCGAATCCACGATCTGAGTTACCCTGGCAGATGTGTGAACGACACCGCCCCTCTTTGCTATGTCGGCAACCAGATAGTCGATGACCTCGCCGAAGCTGCCCATGGGGTAACCTAGACGTTCGCCGGTGCTTCCTTTCTTGCGAGAGCCGACCCGCAGGCGCATCTTGCCCCAGATCCAGGTCATGCTTATGCGGTCGTAGAACTCCCCGAACTTGCCACGGAGAAGTGGCTCCCAGATGATTTCATATGCCTGCCGACCCATACGTTTCGACAGCCAGTCTTTGGCCGTGATGTTCTCGAATTTTTGGTGGTTCTGGGTGTTCTTAAGGACCAGCGTCCAGAAGCCCACCTTTAGCCGGCTAAGCAGAGATAGAGGTTTGAATCTGAGGAGGTCCTTAGGAGTGGCGAAGTTCCAAATCTTGCCGCCGTGGCCCTTGTCCAGATAGAAACCGACGCTAGATTCCAGCCAGGCTAGTTTGTCGCCCAGTCCCAGTTCCTCGATCAGATCGGCGATGTCGGTGTCGCTGGTGAACAGGTGGTGGTAACCTCGCTCCAGCCTTCCACCGGACACTTCAAATGTGGACGCCTGGCCTCCAAGAAAATCCGATTGCTCAAACACTTCTGCGAAATGGCCCTGTTTGGTCAACTCATGTGCGGCGGCCAATCCGGCCATGCCTCCACCGATTATTCCTACTCGCATCGGTTGTCTTCCTCGGCAAGTTTTGGCTCTGCGGTCAGACTGTTAGACCGGCTGGCGGTGCTTATCTCGCGGAGGGATAGATTGTTCTTCCACAAGAGGACCAGCCCCGCGATGTTGACCGGCAGCCAAAGTGCGACCAGGTGTACAAACCCACTGTAGGCCCCTGCTAATGACGCCCCGACTCCCAAGGACATCAACGTCTGTTGGGCAACGATCTCAAAAGGCCCTATTCCTCCGATAGCGCTGGGTATCGATGTTGCCAGGTTAGAAGTAGCGGTTAGAAGCAGCACCACCAACAGCAACACCGCCGCGGAATCGAAGTACTCGTTTATCCCGAAGGAGTAGGCCAACATGAAATACATGGAGCCTTCCAACAACCATACGGGGAGTGAGTATAGGAAGAGAGATAGGTGTTTGGATGGGGAGTTCAGAACTGCTAGTCCTGTCACAAATGTCCGAAAAATTGTTTTGACCTTAGGCCTGGGTTTGGCGGGGATGATGTTTAGCCACCCTTCGGCCCGATTAGTAAAAGCTGGGGAACTGCCCAAGAGAGTGAATACCGTGAGCATTAGTGCGAATGCAACGATGATTACTAACAGGAAGATTAGGCCGGTGGTTCGGGACACATCGGCAGCGCCGTCAAATTGGCCCAGCAACAACAGGCACGGCGCCGATAGGGCGGCGAACGCCAGTAGGGTTATGCCGTCATAGATCCGTTCCACTGCGACGGTTGCCAGAGTAGAACTGGTATTCACATCCTCGCGCCGGGCAAGGTAGTAGGAGCGTACAAACTCGCCTAGGCGTACCGGCAGGAGGTTGTTGGCCATGTAGCCGATAACCACCACCGGGTAGAGTCGGCTCACGGGAAACCTTCCCATGGGGCTCAGCAGATAACGCCACCTGATCGCACGAAAGAAGACGGCGATAAAATAGACGACGATGGAAGGTGCTAACAGATAATAGTTAGCTTCGCGCAAGGCGTCTTTGAGGTCTCCGATGTCCACTTGGTAGAGCAAGAGCAGCAACAGGACTACGCTAACGCCGCCGCCCAGCCAGAATTGCCATTTAGTGGTGATCAATCAACCAACCAAGTCCTAACAGATCGCCCCTTGGAGCCTGGAGTTAGTATACCTGGGGCACAAATCATGGGCCAACTACCGGCTGAAGGAATAGTAGTCGCTCGTGAACCAGTCCTGCTTCAGGTCTCTAAATACCCAGTAGCCCAATATGCTGCGCCAGGCCTCTTTGCTGGAAGCCATGTTTTTGAAGAACTCCACGTCCTTCTGTAACTCCTCCTTCCAGTCCTCGTCTTGCCGCGCCTCTGATGGCCGCCGGTAGGTCTCGGGATACCACAGCAGGCTGTGGAGGGGTTCGCTCTTGTCATAGTCTGCCAGTTCCGCGTCCAAACTATCGGTGTGGCTCGATGCTAAGAGCAGATAAGATGGACGGAACTCGTTTTGTTCAGGCTCGGTTTCCAAGGAATTGCAGCTTGCGTTCCAGCCTTCTTCTCCTTCATCTTTGAAACATGTGAACCTCAGCAACCCATCGGATTCGGCGCTTCTCACGTACCATTGGAAGGGGTACCAGATATCGTAATCGACCTCCACTTCTCGCCTTTGTGTGAAGGTAGCTTCGGCGTCTTTGGAGGGTTGGTCAAAGATTTGTTCCAAGGACGTAAATGTATCCTGGAGGTCGGACCCTCCTCCGGCGTAGACCAGCATCTCCCGGTTGGAATCGTCAAAGGTATAGCTCGCCCGGATGGCACTCCAAATGCCGAAGCTCAGAAGAAGAGAGGCAATTCCAATGACTGCAAGTGTACCGCCATTGGTAGAGGAAGTAGCCCTGATCAGGGCAGCGGCGATTATGAGAGCAAAGACAGTCCCACCTAACACCGCCCAGTGCTGAGCGGTGAGCCCTTCCTGTCCATTGGCGCCGCCCGTGAATCCGTAAAGAACGAATGCAGCTCCCAGCACTGCCATCGGCGCGATGAAGAATAGTCCTCCGGCCCCTTGCCGCAGTGCATCCCGCCAACGGATTGAATTAACTAGGTCGCCCAGGAACTTGGCAGACAGGAATATCAACGGCAGAGTGATGTTGACCAACAGCCAGGGCATCTTCTCGCTGGCCAGTGTGTAGGCCAGAAATGTGACAGCGGACCAAATGGTCAATGCTATACCAAGCATGTCGCGCTTCTTTAAGAAGTACACCGCACCGGCGATACCGAAGACCGCTGGGAGAAGCTCGTAGACCGGTAGGCCCACGAAATAGTAATACCATGGTTGGTTACCCCTGGCCACCTCTTGCTGGGCAACCCAGTAACCCATGCCCTGCCACGAGCCGCTGAACACCCCTGACATATTGGTGAACAGGGTTGTGTAAAGGGCTGCCCAGATTAGATAGAAGATTCCCGCGCAGACCAACCACTCCTTGCCTAACCAACGAATCCCGAGGGAAACCGATACCACTATGGCGGAGCTCAGTATGCCGAGAGCTACCACGTAGTTAGCCGGGAGACCGTTGGCTGCCGCACCGATCGTCACCTCACTGGGCAGTATCCCATCTACCACAGCTTGGAGGTCGACCACGGGCGTGAATAGGAAGGCGTATAGAGCCGTTACGAAAGTTGGTATGGCGGCCAACAAGACACTGCGTTGGAACGGATAACGATGGTAGACAAACGCCGACAATGCGCCTGTAACAAGAAGTATGGCCAAGGCTAGGTCCAATGCCGGTACGCCTTGAGTTTCGATGACGTCAGCTATAGGACGATAGAGTAGTAAGGCCACGCCTGCAGTTACCGCCAAAGGCGCACCCACCAGGCATGCGAGGCTCCGGTTGGTTACGGCCGCCCGATTGACAAGCCAAACGAGCACCGCGAGGCCTGCTATTATCGCTGCGACGTGGGCGCCTATGGGTAAGTCTTGCACTGGCAGTAGCAGTGTTTTGCCCGCCCACGCAGGAGCTCCAACCAGCCCTACCGTGCCGTCCACGTTGGCGACGTTGTTCCCGGTCTGGGCGTCAGGGTTGGCCAGTGTCAGCCCGAATACGTCCTGGACTATTCCGGAAACGGCAGACCATTGAGGCAGAGTGATGGTGGTCAATAGCAGCAGGAATCCTGCCGGCCGTCCCGCCCGGGATAGGCTGATTTGGCGCAATTGAGGACGTCCCCCGTTTACCGCCGCCATAGCCAAAGAGATTAGCCCAAGAACTGCCACCACTAGGTAAGCAGTTTCTTTGGTGGCGAACATCAAGGCCAGAACGGCCGATGCCAGGTAAAGATAACGCCGGTGTCCTTCGTGGATGTAACGCCACATCAAGATCAACAGAGTCGTTGCGAAAAACGCCATGATGATATCGTTGCGGCCGAACCGGCTGAAATATAGAAGTGTCGGCGACAACGCCAGCATGACGGCGGCCAGTAGCGCCCCGGTGCGGCCTATATAATCTCTGAAGAAGTAGGGAACCGCCACCAAGGCCGTACCGAAAAGGACGTAACCTAAACGAGCGGTCACATCGGTGTCACCGAAGATCTTAAACATCAATGCGGTGAACTCAATCTGGAACGGGCCATGCATCCAGGGTGAATGGATGTAGTCAGTGCCGAAGATCCACGGCCAGCCGAGAAATGTGCCGTCGCTCTGGGTCAGCCGCCAGGCATAGTGCAGGTGGATGGCCTCATCATAATGAACTGTACGGCCGCCCAATTCCCAGAGCCGCATGACCAAGGCTACGATTATGACGGTCAAAAACCCAGCTTCCAAACGGCTAAAGGTATGCCCGGCCCAAGGGCGGGATATCTCGATAATGGACGAGTGACCAGCCTTGGAGGGTACCGTCTCAGAGATGTCGGTCATCTATTTTGAGCCATGGGTCGAACCATCTCGTAAATTATTACGCCGTCCTGTTGAAAGGCGCTTCTCAGGAATTTGTCGGCGCCTGCTAGGCTTTCGTCCCCGTAGGTCTTTCGCTCCCTTGGCCCCAGGTAAATATAGCGGACGTCGTAGTTAACCAATAACCTGAACACCTCAGATGAATCATCGCTAGTGTAGATGGTTCTGACATCGTCTTCTCGGTCATTGAGCGATGACGTGGAGCCTCGCCATTGCCGTTCGTGTCCCTTCCAACCGAGGACAGTCGGCAAGCCGGTGCTAGAAGATATCCTACCAAAGTCTGAATAGTCGTCTCCAACGGCCTCGATCATTCGGCCCCACGGAGCTTCGTCACGCAGCCACTGGATTGCTGCATATTCGCTGGGGAAGTCCTGTTGCAGAAATGCCAGCCCGTCGAGTGTGTTATCTGAGATAGTGTGTTGTTCTTGGAAGATTCCCGTCCGGTCCAAGACCGCCCCCACAGGGTAGTAGAAGGAGAACACCACAAGCAGAAGAGCTATTCCAGCCCAAACGGCCCGGACGCCACGCATGAGCCTGTTGAAGACCCGTGGCATGCTGTCCGAGGCTTGGGCCGACCATAGATAGTACAGGCCGTAGCCGCTAACTATTCCCAACAGCAGCCAAGCCTGATAATACGTCTTGAACACAGTGTTCATCCGCCGGAAGCCTCCACCGAATTGGTCAACCACGTGGAACAATTCAGCCCCGACCAGCAGGTAAAGGGCGAGGCCGGTCAGCAGAAGGGGGAACGCTGTCGCCGGCGCAATGTTGAGCCTGACTCGTTGCATGGCGCTGAAGCCGGCCAACGCCACGAAGAATAGTCCGGGCACCACCAGAATCGAACGGCTGCCGATCTCGCTCAGGGCTGGTACGATACCGCCGTCTATCCAAGTCACAAAGGACGCCAGGGCGGCCCATAGGACGAATGGTCCTGCCACCACGACAAAGACTAATACGGCCGCCGAATTGTCATCGTTGCTTGGCATCCTTAGTCTGGAGACCTGGCGAATCAAGAACGAAACGGTTAGGAAGATTAACGGCCCCATCGCCAAAAACAGCAAGAAAGGTCGGGTGTTCACGCCCAGTAGGGGCAGAATTCCAGACGTCGTTGCCTCGAAATCGAGGTAGAACGGTATGAACAGCGCAAGGCCTACCAGTAATACCGGTACTACAACGAAGGCCGCCCCCGCTGCGGCACTGTCTAACTTCCCTTTGCAATCTCCGTAGGCTTTGACCAACGCCGCCGCCCCGAAGATGACTGCGATAACTGGGAGGTCCCAGAGGTTAATGAAAGCCAGGGATCCGATGAAGAAGGCCAAGGACGCCGATTCCAGCGCATGGTCTCTTAGCCAGGTTAAGCCCAGGGCGCGGGGGGACAAGAAGAAATTCAGAGTCAGGCCCAGCGCTAACAAGACAAAGGGTAGACTGAGGACATGTGGGTGCAGGTCTCCTAGCACGAAACTGAACATTGGGAACTCGGTGATGGTGTAATCCAAGCTTTGGCCACCGGACAGTGTGTCTATCACTCGACTGGCTCTGAACCACCACCACTGGCTGTCTGGGAAGACACCTGTTCCCAATTCCGTGCCGTCTAAGCCCTTTATGCCAAGCCATTCCCAGAACTCACCGCCGGCCCAGCCTCGGAGATGAACGAACTCCATGGCACCTTCTAGGTTCCCCGCCAGGAGTATCAGGGTCGGCCCTGCGGCGGCAAAGAGAATACCGGCCTTGATACTGCCGCTGGAAAGCCGCACGAGGTTGTAGACCAGGCCGAACGAGCCGATGGCAACCAAAGCAGGAATCAAAGCCAATCCCACGTTATAACCCACACTTGAGGCAACTCCGGTTGCTTTCGTCATGAAAGCCATCATGAAATGGCCGAAATAGTAGTAGCTGATGTTATTGCCCGAAAGCCATGGGTCTTCCGGCGGGAAGAATCGACTCTGCAGCACCGCGTTCATGAACCCGAAGTCCATAGGCTTTTCGGTGTGGTTGATGGAAGGGGCCTCTGAGATTATCCCCAACCACATCAAGAAGAACCCAGCGAACAACACCTCCGAGGCCAGGAGCATTGGCCAATGCTCACGTATAAATTCGCGGATGTCCTCTTGCTTCTGCCATATCAGGAATATACCCGGTGCCACGGTTACCAGGAGAATCACACCGATGGTCAGTTGCGTGTTGGGAGCGACGTGAGTCAGGCCCAGGACCCAAAGGATGTAAGAGAAGAAAACCAATGCCGCTGGTTTAATCAATGTGAACCCGCGGTCAGGCAACCTTCTGAACACCACGAACACAATTGGAAATGCTAGCAGACCCAGGACCTGTATGAAGAGGTACCAGCTTAAGGCGTCTAGCATTTCTTATTGATTAATCGCTTTGATCGATCAGATAGATGCGGTTGATAAAAACTGGTCAGGCAATCGGCGCCAGCAGCGAGTCTACAAAGTCCCGTGTGTCGAATGGGGCAAAATCGGTCACACTTTCACCAGTGCCTATGAATAAGATCGGCACTGAGAGTTCCTTTTTTATGGCAAGGGCGATGCCGCCGCGGGCGGTGCCGTCTAGCTTTGCAAGGAAGATGCCGGTGCAATCCACTGCTTCCTTGAAAGACTTGGCTTGGGCCAGGCCGTTAAGTCCCGTGGTGGCGTCTAGGGTTAAGATGACTTGGTGTGGGGCCGTCTCGTCCTGACGGGCCAGTACACGATGGATCTTGCGCAGTTCTTCCATCAGGTTGGACTTGGTGTGCAACCTGCCGGCGGTGTCGATGATTAATATGTCTGCGCCTCGTGCTTTCCCAGCCTGGTAAGTGTCGAACGCCACGGCTCCTGGGTCTCCGCCGGCGTCATGTTTAATGACGTCCACTCCGATCTGATTGCCGAGAATTTCAAGTTGCTCAGCGGCTGCGGCCCGGAAGGTGTCGGCCGCCCCCAATATGACTTTCTTTCCGTCCTGTGTGAAATGGTGGGCCAACTTGGCAATGCTAGTGGTCTTGCCCACGCCGTTTACGCCCACCATCAATATCACGTATGGTCTGCTGACTTCAGTCTCATCCATCCAGATGGAGCCGGCTTCGTCAGGCTCCATCCCGGCCACTAGAGAGTCTTTTAGCGACTCGAATACTTGCTGACCAGTTTCCAGTTTCTCAGATCTGACAGTCTCTTTTAGGTCTGCAATTATGCCAAGTGAAGTGTCCACGCCGACATCAGATGAGATAAGTATCTCTTCCAGTTCCTCCCAAAGTGCGTCGTCTAGTTTGGACGACCGGAGGACGTTCAGTATCTTCCCGAACCACCGCTCCCGGCTGGGTTTCACCGCATCTTGGATGTGTTCTATGTTTTCCTGCCGGTTCCGCTTGAAGAATCTGAGCATCATATCTCTGGGTTGTTATGAGGGTTTATGAAGAACTGGTTTACACCTGACCGGTCAGCGTCGCCAATGCTGACTTTGCAGCTGCACCTTCCGCCTCTGATTTCTTGCCGCCGGACCCGGCCCCCACTACCTGGCCGTTGACGAGTACTTCGACCGTGAACACTGGGCCGTGATCAGGGCCTTCGCTACTTACCAGATTATACGTCGGAGGGTTGAGCCCCTGGCCTTGCACCAGTTCTTGTAGGAGAGACTTGGGGTTCTCGGGTGGCGCGCCTGTCTTTTCGGTCAGGGCTAGTTGGTCGTCGAAGAGTCTCAGGATGAGTTTGCGGGTGAATTCGTTTCCCTGGTCTATGTAGACCGCGGCAATTAACGCTTCAAAAGCGGCGGACAGCACCGAATCCTGCTCCCGGCCATTGCTTGTCTCGACTCCTTTCCCCACGAACAGATAGCTGCCAAGGGCGATGCGGCGTGCGATTTTGGCCAGGGTTTCGCGGCGTACCAGGGAAGAGCGAGTCTTGGTGAGCTCCCCTTCGTCAGCGTCAGGGAAACGGGAGTAGAGTTCCGTAGAAACTGCTAGTTCCAGGACGGCGTCGCCGAGGAATTCTAGCCGTTCGTAAGAGGCGGATGGGTCCAGGTTGTTTTCGTTACAGTAGGAAAGGTGCACCAGTGCTTGGTGTAGTAGGCTGGGGTTCTTGAAAGAGAACCCCAGCGCTATTTCAAGGGCCTTTGCCGAGGCCCTATTGGGTACGGTTTGGTCTTTAGATGACCCCATGTGGCCACGGGGGTTGGGGGCGCTTGAATTCGCCTACGTGGTCGAACTCATCCATCGCCTTGGTCATGGTAGTGAAGATATCAGCGGATTGTTCAACCGGCGGTATGAACATCTTGAGGAATGTCGCGTTTCCACTCGGTGATATGAAAGTCGGCACGCCAAAGGCACCGTGTTCTTCAACGGCGATGGTGTGGGACTCGGCGATGTCTTTCAGCAGTTCGGGGTCGGCTGAATCCTCGCGCCATCGGGCCATGTCTAGACCAGCTGCAACCGCAGCCTCTTCCATTACTATTGGGTCTTCTAGGTCTTTCTTATCTTCGTGACGGGCCCGCAGCAGGGCCATGAAGAAGGACTGGAAAGCTTCTTCACCCTGGCGTTTGGCGGCAAGGCCAGACATATGAGCAAGGAAGGTCTTGTCGGTGCCGTCCATGACTCCGGGCTGCTCCCAGAGTTTCACGTTGTTGTCATTGTTGTCGCTGTTGACTTGGGCTAGAGAGAAAGGTTTCCAATCAACTTTAACCGCCTCTCCAGTGGATTCCTCTACGTTCGACAGCCACACGGCTGCGTTGTAGACGAATGGTCAACGGAAGTCGTAAAAGGTGGTGAACTGGGCATCAGCCATGGTGTTACCTCCCAAATTTCGTAGGCTCGCTGTGTTACGCGAACTAATAGTTACTGCGCACGTTGGGATTGTAGCTAGAGCACCTCAGGATGTCAAAGCTTCAAACGCAGGTAATTCCAGTGTTTCGACGCAGCGGTTGGGGTTACTTGCTCCTCTTGGTCTGGGTGTTAACCATAATGCTATAATTTGGACTCTGGCTTTGCTCTCTACAGGAGGCATCCCTACGCCCGATACGCCCTTAACGTTCATCTCTTTGGACCGGGTCGCCGGCGGCCTCAGCGGCGGCCAGGTGGCGGTCTTCAATTCGCTGCGCCGAAGGGCTACCGCGCAGGGTCTACCCGTATATCTGGTAGGTGGACCGGTGCGGGATGCTGTCTTAGGCGTTCCCGCCAATGACTTGGATTTCGTACTGATAGGTGACGCGCCAGCCCTAGCGGCAGAGGTGGCAGAGGAATTGGCGTGCAAGGTAATCGTGCATCCGAGATTCGGGACCGCCACTATCGATATTGAAGACGACCGTGTGGATGTGGTCACCGCCAGGAAAGAGAGCTATCCGTCTCCGGGTTCTCTTCCAGAAGTGTCCGCCAGCAGTCTTGAGGACGACTTGGCCCGTCGAGATTTCTCGGTCAACGCTATGGCCCTTCCCTTGGTCGGAGATTCTCCGGAGGTTATCGACCCACATGGCGGACTCAGTGATATCGCTAATAGAACAATCCGGACCATGTATTCGGATAGCTTCACAGATGACCCTACTAGAATGTTCCGTGCCATTCGCTACGAACAGAGGTTAGGTTTTCAGATATCCAGCGACACAGTGTCAGACCTACGTCGGACCATTGTTAGTGGTTACGCTGATGTCGTCTCTGGTGACCGATGGCGTCAAGAGTTCCAGAAAATATTCGGAGAATCCCAGGCGTTTAAGATGCTCATCCGTGCCATTGGACTGGGTCTACTAGCTGCGGTCCACCCGGCATTGTGTGATAGCCGTCCCTTGGCCATTTTGGCAGGTGAGAACGGTTTGGCCGCAAGTGATTATTTGGCTGCCTTAGCAATCCCTCTGTCGCCTGCCGACGGCGAACAAGTGAGCCGCCGCCTGAATCTACCGGCCGATTGGGCACGGGTGCTACGTGATACCATTGTATTGCAGGAGATATCGCCTTTGATCTCCGGACCGTCGGTTAAGGCCTCCGCCGTCTGCTCTGCGTTGGAAGGCTTGGACGATAATGCAATCGCGGCTTCGGCTCGCCTTTCCCAAGAACCTCAGTTTGCGGCCAGGTTGGGCAGGTATCTGGAGGTCTGGAAACAGGTGAGGCCGAGATTGACCGGTGACGACCTGCGAACGATGGGGGTACCCACTGGTTCAATGGTCGGCGAAATATTGCGAGAACTACTCTCTGCTAAGCTGGATGGCTTGGTTGGCAACGAAGAGGGTGAAAGAGCCCTGGTGAATCAGATAATATCGCGCGGGAGTTGACCTCCTAATAATGGCAGAACAGACTGGCGTGCCTGATAACCTGGAAACTCCTGAAAACGAACTGGAGTCCTGCGTCATCTGTGGAGACGCCCTCGACGGTATCCAAGAGACCTCTTGCCAGATGTGCGGAGGGAAGTTCCACCAACCTTGGAGCCAGGATAGCGACGTTCCTCAGTGCGGCCGCATCGGCAGTCACGAGGACGCCTTAGCTATAGTATTCCTCTGCGACGACTGCTATTACGGGCGCCGTCCCTAGACCCTCAGATTACGATTCCGGGAAACCAACAGCCTCGATTATTAGGGGCCCGATCCCAAGGAGAACACGGCCATGAAGGCAGTCTATATAGAAGCCCAAGGCGGACCTGAAGTCCTGACATACGGAGACAGGCCTGAGCCTGAGGCTAGGGCGGGAGAAGTCAAAGTCCGAGTCAAGGCCACGGCTTTGAACCGCCTGGATCTTTACACCAGGGCCGGTGGCAGGGGATTGGACCGAGAATTCCCTCCTCCTCTGATCTTGGGCGGAGACTGTGCCGGTGAAGTGGCTGAATGCGGCGACGGTGTGGCCATGTTAAAACCGGGAGACCGAGTGGTGGTCAACCCTCGCATTAGCTGCATGCAGTGCCCAGCGTGCGTGGCGGGACAGGACGACCTCTGCCGCAGCGAGAGTTTCTTGGGCAGTGCCGTTGATGGAAGCTACGCTGAGTACGTCGTGGTTCCGGCGGTTAACGCCCATCTGCTGGGAAACAATGTTTCGTTCGAACAGGCTGCGGCAGCTCCCACTACCTATCTACCTGTGTGGAACATGCTGCAACGCAAGCTGCAACTGCAACCGTGGCAGACGGTGTTAGTGTTGTCCGCGTCTGCAGGTGTAGGCGTTGCAGCCATCCAAGTTGCGAAGGACGTTATTGGCGCTAACGTCATCGCCACTACCAGCAGCTCGGAGAAGGCAGCTAAGGCCACCGAATTGGGCGCGGATGTGGTCATCAACTACAACGAGGAAGACATCCGGGAGAGGGTTCGTGAGATTACGGGTCGGGCCGGTGTCGATTGCGTTGTCGATCACGTGGGAGCCGATTTCTTCGGCCCAGCTTTCGCGTCACTGCGCAACGGTGGGCGATACGGTATTTGCGGGGCAACCACTGGATTGCGCACGGAACTGCACTTGGGGTTGCTGTTCAGTCAGCGAAAAGAGATATATGGCGTTTTCATGGGAACAAAAGAGGACATGCGGGAGATTGTGGAGCTGATGAACAAGGGGGTAGTCAAACCAGTTGTCGACCGAACGTTCCCGTTGGCTGACGCTGCTGAGGCCCACAAGTACATGGACGAGACCAGTTTCTTCGGCAAATTGATACTGACACAATAGAAGTGGCCAGCTAACGGCTGTCAGTCTGTAGTTTTCTTGCGGAGCCGCTGTCCATGGAACAGGTATTGCTGGGCGTAGCCGCCGTAGCGGCCGAAATGGTCTTGGGCCCATTCCAGCAGGGCACGGTCGGGCGGGGTTTTCTGTCCTGGGAAATACCATTCAGCCAGGGCCCGACGTATCCATACGTCTATAGGGAACGCCTCCAGCTTCTCCAGCGAGAACACGGCTATGCAGTCGGCTATTTTAGAGCCGATGCCCTTTTGTTCCATCAGAGCTGCTTTGGCTTCTGGATAGGGCATCCGAACCAGGGCGGGTAGGTCTAGTTTCCCTTCCAACACGGCCCTTGATGCCTGGTCCACGTAGGGCGCTCTGAATCCCAACCCTAATCGCCTCAGTTCGTCTTCGCCTGCCTCCGCGAGGTTAGCGGGGCTAGGGAAAGTGTGGCGGGTAAGCCCGTTCAAAGTTAGCGGGGATCCGAATTCGTCAGACATGCGCTCCATCAACTGATGGATCCGTGCGATGTTATTGTTGGCAGAGCAGATGAAGGCCACCAGGCATTCCCATGGCTCAGTGCGGAGGATACGGAGGCCTGGATATTTGTTGACCATAGCTGCCACTCGGCCATCCCGGTTGAGGTCCGAGTATATGGCATCGATGTCGTCGTCTAACCGGAAGTAGTCTCGCAGCATCTTGGCTGCAGCTTCCTCAGGTGAAGGACCCGATGAGAACTCCACGGCTTGTGCCTTTTGGCGTATCTGGATGAACTCGCCACGGACTACGCCGGCATACCAGTCGTCTGATTTTTTCCATCGGTGTGCTTGGCCACTCTCTAGGCTGGCTCCAAGGTCAAAGGGCTGGTCTATCGTCAGTTCCACACTTCACTCCTGCACGCCTGAAGATCTAGGCAAGCCATTGGGATGCCAATTGGCCGGTATTGGTCAAACTGCTGGGTTTGAGAGTACAGGGAGGGATAGATTTCAAGAAGGAGCTGCCATAAGACTTTCCAGTGATCCGATTGTCCATGATGACAATGGTCCCTCGGTCCGCTTTGTTGCGGATCAGGCGGCCGAACCCTTGCCGGAACCGTAACACTGCCTGGGGCACGGAGAACTCACTGAAAGGGTTCTCGTATTGGTTAGAGCGTGCCATCACCACAGGGTCAGTGGGGACCGCGAAAGGCAGCCGGGTTAACACAAGCGCTTTGAGTAAACCCGGCGGCAGGTCGACTCCCTCCCAGAAGCTGGCGGTGCCAAGCAGCACGCTGTTGGGCTCTTCGGCAAAACGGGTCATCAACTGCTGGGCCGAGCCGTCGATACTCTGAGCCAGGACCTGGATGTCCTGGCCCATAAGCGGAGCGCGTAGCCGTTGCGCGACAGCCCTGAGAGACGCGTAAGAAGTGAACAGAGCCATAGTGTGACCGTTCATAGTGGTGCCTAGGTCGGTCAGAACTCTGACCATGGCATCGACGTATTGATCTGAGTTGGGTGGAGGCATGTCTTCTGGAATCAAAAGCAGCGCTGCCTTTTGATAGTCAAAAGGCGACCCCACCAGTAGTTCCTCTGAGTCACCACCTACGCCAACGCGGGACTTGAAATACTCGAAGTTTCCCTCAGTGCTGAGAGTGGCGCTAGTCAAGACGACGCTGTCTTTGTGCTGGAACAGCTCTGCCGCAAGCGTACCACTTATGTCCAGCGGGGCTGAATTCAAGGAGACGATGGGGTTGCCCCGTATCTGGTCATTGCTGATCCAGTGGATATCGTTGTCTATGGGATTGCCCAAGATGGAGACGAACTCCTCTCTCATGGTTTCCACTTCGTCCATCAGATTGGCGGTCTCCATGACCAGAGCCGGTTGGTCGTTGGCGGCCGGAAGCAGGGTCGAGTCGAGGAACCGGTGCAGTTGTCCGACGTTCTGGGAAGCCTGCTGTAGCCCGACATCCAGGTTCTCCCAGGCTAGGTGCAGGTCGCTCCAACTCTGGGAGCCGTGTAACTGAGAAGTAATGAGCATCTGCTGGCCATTGTCACGGGTGCCTGACCTTTGGTTTGCTTGGAACCGCTCGACTTCAGCCCAGAGGCGACCCCATACCTGGCGTAACTTCGCTCCTTCCGCCTCGACCGTCGATACATAATTATTAGCCTCTTCGCGGATGGATGACGCCAGACCTTCGGCTGCGGTAGCTTGACGTATCTGAGTTGTCAGTCTGGACTGCGGTTCCCAGACCTCGTCCAGTTTGTCCTGAGATATGCTGAAACCTAGTTGTCTGGTGGCCTCGTCTTCTAGGTTGTGGGCCTCGTCGATTATCAGGTGTTGATACTCGGGGATCAGACCGCCACCACGGGCCAGGTCCGAAAGAAGCAACGCATGGTTCACAACCACGATGTGTGCTTGTTCTGCGCGCTCTCTGGCGGCCCTTAAGAAGCACGGTGTGCCATCGCGGAGCCCTGGGCAGAATCCTTTTTCGCCAGCTGATACGTGGCTCCACGACCCAGCGTCCCGTCCGGATAGATTGATCTCAGCGCGGTCGCCGCTCGTAGTGTTCTGCATCCAAACGGAAGTCTTTGAAAGGAGACGGGCGTCGTCGATCGTTGGTGAGTCGCTGCGTGCCAGATGGTTCCAGCGTCGCAAGCACAGATAGTTGGTCCGACCCTTAAGTAGGGCAGCCTTCAACACTCCTTGCGCGACCAGTCCGGATTGCTCCAAAACCTCTGTGAGCGCTGGTATGTCCTTGTTCATCAACTGTTCTTGCAGATTGATAGTATTGGTGGAGATGACCACCCGTTGCCCTTTGGAAATAGCGAAGAGCGCAGAGGGAAGCAGGTAGGACATCGACTTGCCAACGCCGGTACCACCCTCAACCACTAGGTGCTGGTTGTGATACATAGCTTTGGTGACGCTAGAAAGCATCTGTTCTTGCTCGGGTCGGTGCTCAAATCCGGAGAAGACCTTGGCGAATGGGCCGTCTTTGGTCAGCAACCCAGCTACCTTATCTTCACTTAGGTCGCTTAATGCCGGGTCGGCACGCCGCTTTTCAGGTGACCCGAGCCTGATAGACATCTGTTCTAGGTCAAGGCCTGTCAGTCCTACTGAAGAGGTCTGGGCGTCACCTACTCCCTCTAGGCCTGCCAAAATGCCACTGATGGACCAGTGGCTGCGAGAGGCGAGGTTCGACAGGTATGCCAACAATCCCGAGTCCTGTTCGGCAGCCAGCCGTAGCAACTTGACGTAAACGTTCTTGGTTGCCATGGCATCGGCCAGCGCACGGTGGGCGTCGTTGTGCTCAACCTTAAAGTGGGAGGTTAGGTACTTCAACGAATATTGCCGTGATCGGGGCATGAAGACAGTCGCGAGATCCCACGTGTCGTAAGAGGGGTTGTTCAACTGTACGCCATTGTTGGCCAGAAACCCGATGTCGAACTGGATGTTGTGGCCGATGATTGGGTCGGCTCCAAGGAAGTCTTCGATCTCGGAAGCCACTGAGGAGAAGAACGGGGCGCGCTTGACCTGCTGCGGAGAGATGTGAGTTAGCCGTTGTATGAACTCTGGTATGGCGACGCCGGGGTTTACCAGGGTCTGGTAAGTCTCGATGACCTCGTCTCCGCGAAAACGTACGGCCCCGACCTCAAGTATCTGGTGACGGTTGGAATCTAGGCCCGTGGTCTCCAGGTCCAGAGCCACATTAACCTGTTCGAAGGGGGAAATGTCTGTATCGAAAAGTACCATCTAACTCCCGTCACAACCTCACATTCATGCTGACATAACCTGCGAGAAATTCCTAAACCCATGCCTGGGGCAGTTTAGCACGGCTGGGACGCCGCTTCGACCCCAACGTGACAGGATTAGCTCTGAAACGAGACCGCCCAGTCCAATCCCCAAGCGCAGGGCAAATACGGCTGCCTATGTTGTCTGAGTGGGTATTTATAAAACGTATGGCTGAAGGTTGCCGGTGCGGAGTCCGGTGACTGGGTGAAACTCTTTGGTGTGGAGGGCTTTTAAGAATTCCTCCTCGTTATTGACTTCGTCCGGGAACTCGGTGAGAAATTTACCCAGGCCGTGTGTGGAATGGGCATCGCTACCTCCGGTGACCGGCAATTTCAACAGGGAAGCAACTTCCATGGCAAAGTTGTTCTCCCTGTCGATGGTTCCACCATTAGCAACTTCCACAGCATCAGCCAGCTTGAATACCGGATGATCTAGGGCGTCTTTGGGAACCTCTGGCAGTGGGTCGTCAATGGACTGATAGGTAAGCGCTCTGCTGCGGTTGCCGTTGCTGCTGAGTACCCCTCGAAATGGATGGGCAGAGACGACGAACCCACCACCTGCGGTGGCTGCCTTCCGCAACTCGGCGGCCTTGTTGTAGCCGGCCTGGTAGCGGTCTAGGCCGAAAGCCAACATATGACCGAAGTCAGTCTCAACCTCCATAGCACGGATCAGCACCACATTGTGAAGACTGGCAAAAGCCTTGAATTCGTGCCGGTCCCAGGGGCCGGAGTGCTCGGTGAGGCAGAGGCCGCGGAGACCCAAACGGTCGGCTTCAAGAATCAGGTCTTCGGGGGTAAGGCTGCTGTCACTGCTACCTTTGGTCGTGTGGATATGGAGGTCAAATAATCGGGCCATGGATGGCTGTCAACTCTCAGCGGTCGGTTTTCAGCCAGCCGCGGTAAGGGTGTGGTTCAGTCTAGACAGCGTTACGGATATCGTCAACGTGTCGAGCTATTAGTTATTTCGGAATTCGGTTGCCTTGGCCAATTCTGGGAACTGCTCGATGGGCAGCACCTGGCCAGTCTCTTCGTAGTGGGTAACCAGTTGCCGGATAGCATCTGGGACCGGCTTACTTCTCTCTTTCTCGGAGTCATAACCAACATAAACCGTTTCGATATGGGTTAACATCCGGTTGCTGTTCTCAGGGTATATCTCCAAGTGGAGAACAAGGCTTGCGGTGCCGATGTGAGAAACCCTGACATACAGTTCGATGATCTCGTCGACTTTTGCGGGAGCTTTGAATTCTTGGGTGCTCTTGGCTACGGCAAAATCGAAATAGCCGCTTTGGGGGATGACGTATATAGCAAACCCCAGGTTACGGTAGTACTCGGCTTGACCGACTTCCAGATAACCTAGGTAGGCGCCGTTGTAGACGATACCTTGAGCGTCGCACTCCATCCAGCGCACTCGTACGGATGTCTTGAACCGAAAGTCGGATTTGGCCATGTCTATCCGAGTTCTACTCCGTGTCTTTTACGTGCTGGTAGCCTAGGGCATCCAGATATTTCAGGTCATCAGAAGTGAGGTCAGCTGTTAGCAAGAGGTCAGGTCGGCGTTCAAGGGTTCGCCGTAAGGACTGCTCTCTACGCCACTTCTCGATGTTTGCGTGATGTCCTGACAGCAGTATCTCCGGGGTTTCCATTCCCTGAAACTCGGCTGGGCGGGTATATAGCGGATGCTGCAATAACCCGGAGGAAATCGAATCCTCTATCACGTTTTCCATCGAACCGATTACGCCAGGAACTAGCCGGGACATGGCGTCGATGAGGGCCATGGCCGGCAATTCTCCGCCAGTCAACACAAAGTCCCCGAGGCTAATCTCCCTGGTGGCTAGGAACTCTGGGACACGGTTGTCGATTCCTGCGTAGTGAGCACAAATCATCGCGACTGCCGGAGCTTCAGACAGTTCTTCTACTACCGTCTGCGTAAGTACATCCCCCTGGGGGGTGAACAGGATGACGGGAATCTCCGCTCGCTCGGTCTCGGAGTAGGCCGATAAAGCGGCTTCAGTTGCCTCAAACACTGGCTCCGCTTTCAAAACCATGCCGTGACCACCTCCGAATTGATAGTCGTCGGCCGTGTGGTGCGGGTCGTGAGAGTAGTTCCGGATATCGGTGACATCTACCGACACTAGCCCTCGGTCCAGTGCACGAGAAAGCATGCTGTATTCCAACGGGTCTTTGAAAGCGTCCGGGAACAAGGTCAGGACATGAAAACGCATCGGTTAATGATACAAGATAATCAATCTACGCGGATGCGTTTTCGTTGCCCCGGATGTGATGGAAGCCTAATCTCCGACAGGCTGGGGTTCTCCCACTGGCAGGTTGTCGACGTAGGCCTCACCACCCTTCATCACCATCTTGATTAGATCTTTGTTCCTGAGAACGCTGATGTCTTTTAGTGGATCACCGTCAACCACCAGGAAGTCAGCGTAGAGCCCGGCCTTGATGGTGCCGAATTCCTTCTCCCGGCCGATGCATTCTGCAGCCCAGCCGGTGGCGGTTTGGATGGCCTGCATGTTGGACAGGCCACGGTCGACCATCAACTCTATCTCCCGTGCGTTGTCGCCGTGGACGAATCCACCAGCGTCAGTGCCAGAGGACACCTTTACTCCGGCGTTAACAGCCATATGCAAACTCTCCTGGTGTATCTGCATCAACTGCTTAGTCCGTTCGATTATATGAGGCGCGCTGATGGTGGAATGGAATTCATAGACCTCGAACGTAGGGGTGAAGAATACGTTTTTGTCGGCCATGATTTTAGCTAAGTCGGGGTCTTCGGCCAGATAACAGGCGTGCTCCACCGAACCGACACCCGCCTCGATGCACATCCTAAGTCCGGGGCCGCCCACAGCGTGGCACATGGTGTATTTCTCTTGGGATTTGGCTTCTTCGACCAAGGCCTTGACCTCATCAGGGCCAAAGGCGATGTCCTTGGGGCCATGTCCGGCGCGAGAGCTTGCCCCGCCCGTGGTGGCGAACTTTATGACATCAGCGCCGACACGCACTAATTCGCGGACCAGAGCTCTGATCTCCGCGGGTCCGTTGGCCACGCCGTTGGGGTGCATCGGATCATCATTGAAGGCGTTTCTATGTCCAGACGGTGCGACCCTGTCCCCGATGCCGCCGTTAGGAGAGACGATGGCCACCGAAGTGAGCAGCCGGGGGCCTTTAATCACTCCCTGGTCTACGGCGAATTTGAAACCGGCGTCCAGACCTCCAGCGTCGCGGATGCACGTGTAGCCCGCGGCCAGCGAGTCTTCAATCGCCCTGGCAGTCTTTAAGTGATTCAAAGAGGCGGGCTCTTCAATCTCCCATCGGCTAATTAGGCTGTAATTCTTGTGGGCCAAGTGGTCGTGGGTGTCGATCAGACCAGGTAATAGGGTGAGGCCGGCCAGGTTAATCTCAACCGTTCCAGGAGGCAAGATGACAGCTGCCTTAGGGCCGACTTCGGTGATATGATCCCCGTCGATCAATATGGCAGAGTCCTTCAAGACCGGTCCGCCGGTGCCGTCGATTAGGTCGGCGCCAAGTAACGCTTTCATGTCGTACCTCGCGTGTGGAGTGCTGGTTGAGATATACCTGCAGGTTGGGCAGATGCTAGTCAAGGCCAGTGGCCGTGTCAAGCGCTGGCAGTCCGCCTGTTTTCCTCCAATCCGGCTACTTGTCCAAGGCTAAACCTGGTCGGGTCTTGGATATAATCGACGATTACAAGGCGCTGATTTTTCGATTTTGAAGGTCAGCAATCTCCAAGGCACGGTATTGTGGAATGGGTGGATTGAAAAAACTGGGCGCATTGGTATTGACAGCGTTGTTCGTCGTGTCATGCGGATCAGACGCCGATAGGATAACATTCGTGTCTGAGGTCGACGGCGACGCTGAGATATACGTCGTCGATCCGGAATCGGGTGACTCCACACCTCTGACGGACAACCGAAGCGCTGATAGCAGCCCGGTCTGGTCTCCCGACGGTAAACAGATTGCCTTCGTGTCCGATGAGTCGGGTGACTTGGAGATTAACGTCGTTGATGGCAACGGCAAACTGACGGAAAGGTTGACCAATATCCCCGGCGACGACGAGGCGCCTCTTTGGTCTCCCGATGGCAAGAATATAGCGTTTGTATCGAACCAGGATGGAAACGCTGAGATCTACCTGATGCCGGTTGATGGTGGCCGTCCTATCAGGATCACCGACAAGGAACCCGACGATTCGATGGGCGACTGGTCTCCGGATGGCGAATGGCTGGCTTTTGCCCGGGATGGCAACGAAGAGGAGCGCGGCCTGTGGCTGCGTAACCCTGATGGCGTGAACCTGGTCCACCTGACCGGAGAAGAGGACTACGACCCGACCTGGTCTCCCAATGGCAAGCACATAGTCTTCGTACGAGTTTCCGACGGAAACGCTGACCTCTACTTGGCCAGCCGTCTCAAAGACAGCAGCTGGCAAGACAACGTTGAACTGACCAGGTTAACTCAGCACGAGGAAGACGACCTGGCTGCGGCTTGGTCTCCTCGCAGCGATAACATCGCCTTCGTCTCGTTTCGGGACGGTAACGCTGAAATCTACATTATGCATGATGACGGTTCGAAGCAACTGCGTCTGACCACTAACGAATCTCACGACTTCGATCCTGTTTGGTCTCCCGACGGGAAGCAGATTGCTTTTGTTTCCCACCTTTATGGGCAAGGCGAGATTTTCCTCATGGACGATGACGGCGCAAACCAACGCCGCCTTACGATCAACGACGCCGAAGACCACTCTCCTGATTGGTAGCCATATGGCGGCGGTTCGTCGCTTAGTGTTTGGTGGTTGCTTTACCCTGGTGCTACACTCTCCAGCCTGAATGTGTCCTAAGTGGAAACAAGAAGACCGGTTATGGATTATGCCGAAATCGCTCCAATGATGGGAAGACTTTGGTCTCCTTTGGCTGCGGTGACAACCCACTGGCAAGGGCGAGATAATGTTCAGATGGCAGTGGCCATTGCGGCCGCTTCGATCGTACCTGATCGACCCCGGGTGACGCTACAGCTCTATAAAACTAACCTCACCCATGACATGGTCGTTTCTAGTGGGGTCTTTGCCCTGAACTTTCTCAAGAGTGCCCAGTTAGACCTCGTCGGCGATTTTGGGCTGGTCTCGGGTCGTGATGAAGACAAACTGGAAGGCGTGGCCAAGACGTCCGGCGAATCGGGTAGCCCATTGCTCACGGGCTGTTTTGGCTACTTGGACTGCCGAGTGATTAACGCCATGGATGGTGGTGACATGACCTGCTTCCTTGCTGAGGTCTTAGCCGGCAAAACTATGGCCGAAGGTGAGCCTCTGTGGTGGCGCGATGCACGGCGAGAAATGTCCATGGAATGGCTGGAACGCTGGGAGAAAAAACAATCATCGGAGATAGCGACTTCCCGCGTCACGATGGGTAAAATAATCCACATCCCATGGCAATCAAATGACAGAAAGACATAAAGTTCGTCCCCCGTATGGAAGAGCGACCTATTGAGAAGTTGATGGAAGAAATTCGCCCACACATAGAGAAAATCCATGCCACGCCGCACAAAGCTGTTGTAGCGGTGTCCGGCGCGGGCACCCAGGCCGTGGCCTGGCTACTGGGCGTGGCCGGCGCATCCCGGACCATTCTTGAGGCATTGGTACCCTATGGCCGCGAGTCCATGCGCGCTTTCCTTGGTTTCGAACCTGAGCAATCGGCCTCGGCACAAACGGCCAAAGATATGTCCCAATCTGCCTACAAACAGGCTAAGTCACAGCTCGAAGACGACTCACCTCCAGTCGGGCTGGCTTGCGCTGCGACCATCGCCACCGACCGGCCAAAACGCGGCGATCATCGGGCCTATGTTTCTGCTTGGGACGAAACCGGCAGCACTCTCTATTCACTCAACCTGCATAAGGGCCTCCGTGACCGGGCAGGTGAGGAAGAACTGGTTAGTAATTTACTCGTCCACGCGCTAACGGTGCTCTCTGGTCTGGAATCAGGAGTTGAATTGGGCCTCACACCTGGCGACACCCTTGAGATAGAACGGGTCGAACACGGCTCTCCTTTTGAGCAATTGCTCTCCGGCGCCGTAGGTTGGGTTGTCATGCGTGGTGGATCGTTGTCTGTTGAAAGTGAAGCTCCAGAAGGGTTGCTGCCAGGGTCATTCAGCCCTCTGCATAAAGGTCACCGCGGCCTAGTCGAAGCAACAGGCAAACTCGCCGGCATGGAGGTGGGCTACGAATTGTCGGTAATTAATGTGGACAAACCAGCTTTGGAAGAAGCCGAGATTCGGAAAAGACTGGCACAGTTCTTAGACCACGAAACGGTCGTCCTGACCAGGGCCGAGACTTTCTCCAAGAAAGCCAGATTGTTTCCAGGCCGGACTTTTGTGGTTGGGTGGGACACTGCTATCCGTCTGGTTGCACCCCGATATTACGGCGGAGGCACGGCAGATATGATGGTTGCTCTGGCTGAAATGTTGGTGGCGGGAACCAGGTTCCTGGTGGCAGGCCGTGAAGACCAGGGAACTTTCAAAACCCTTGCGGATGTGCCCGTGCCCGAAGGGTTCGAATGCCTCTTCCTGGATATACCAGAAGGCCAATTCCGGGAAGATATATCTTCAACGCAGCTCCGGGCAATGCGAGAAGACTGAACCACCTGCGTTCTTGTTCAGGGATTTTTCGGCTTCTCAGGCGTCGGATTTCGTTGACACTGATAATTCGCCGATGGTATCCTCCAGCCACGATTCGAGTCTAAGCAATGCTACCGACGGCTCCTCGATCGTAACATGGTGGTTGGTTTGTTTCCTCTACAATGACACTAGAAACATTTAGCGCCGAACTGTTCACGCAGAACTGGACCGCGGTGGCCTTATCCGCGGTGGTGGCCACTATGGCCATCGGCGGCATGTTTACCGCCTCCCGTATCTTATCTG
>JAKUNK010000003.1:0-33529 GCA_022451945.1 Dehalococcoidia bacterium | reverse complement strand
GACTCGCCTGGCTTCTGGGACCAGCGCGGCTACCACACCGACGGCGACCCTTGGAAAGACGAGCGGGGCTGGCCGGAACTGACCAAATAAGCGCTGGCCCAAAATGTATGTAACAAAAAGGGGAATCTGAATATCCGCCCCTTTTTGCCTAACTACGGACTCGGGGCTAAGCAGCTTGACGTGAGTTCCGCTGGCGCTTTTGGGGAACCTCGAGAGCGTCAATCACAAAAGTCTTTCCTGCCAGAGGGTGGGTGTTTTCATCAGGTATGTCACGCAGGTATCCACACTGGGCACAACTAACGTAACCCCCGTGGATATCTTCTCCAGAGAATAGGTCACCTCGGCACCTTGGGCATTCCTTGAAGTACATCATGATTAACCTCCTTTTAGGTCTAACATTGCCCAGCCGATCCGGTACTGCGAGTAATAGTTAAAGGTCTGGCATGAACCGGACTATCTAACTTCCGGTAATGCTAGGCGTTTCATCAAAGTTGACACGGAGTGTATCAGACTGTATCATATGCATAATCGCCGGTCAATAACGATGCCAAAGGCGTGGAGTCATTGATGAGGCAACAGCACCGATTCAGGGTAGAGAACCTGCTGCAAGACCAGGCTACGCCGTCGCGGCCGGAAGATACCGACCTCTCAACCGTAGGTGGAAGCCACCCCTCGAACGCGCAGACAGGGGGCCAAATGATTGAAGTTGAGGGTGTTTACATCATAAGCGTCGCGGCGCGCATCCTGGACATGCACCCTCAGACCCTACGAAAGTACGAGAAGCTTGGCCTGATTAATCCGGGCCGGACCATCGGCATGCTCCGGCTTTATTCGATCGAGGATATCAAGAAGGTCCGTCTGATCAGATATCTGTCTGATGAATTGGGATTGAACCTGGCTGGTGTTCAATTCGCACTNGCCGCCTTTGACAACATGTCCGCCATCAAACAGCGCATCGGCAGCAGGCTTGAGGGTATCCCGGCGGCTCAACAAGTGGTACAAGAAGAGATGGACCTCTTATTCGAAAGTCTTAATCTGCCGGTTGACCGGTAGATTAAGACTTTCGATATCAAAACCAATCTCAGCTAGAGGAACTCCTTGATGGCAACGGAACCAAACGAAACAGACGACCAACCTGAAGAGCACGAAAATCTTCCGGAAAGTTCCCCTGAAAATTCTACTGAATCAACCGGGCTGGAGCAGGAGTTGGAAGAACTCCTGGCACAGGTCGAGGTAGATCTCGACAGCCTGCCTTTGGAAGAGCAGGTCACCCATTTGAAGTCCGATTTGGAGATGGCCCAAAAGGAAGCCGCCGATAACCTGGACGCTTCCCTCAGGGCCCAGGCGGAGATGGCCAACTTTCGCCGCCGCACGGATGAGGATCGGATCAACAACGCCAAATACTCCAATAGCCGGTTGATCGGTAATATCTTACCGGTATTAGAGGAATTGGAATTGGCCATCACCCATACCGAGGCCAGTGCAGAAACTGAAGGCAGCACCAACAGGCAGCTCCTGGAAGGGATAAAGCTTATCCAGCGTAAACTTACCGGCGTGCTAGAATCCGAAGGCATTGCGGCCATCGAAGCGGTGGGGCTCATGTTCAACCCACTAGAGCACGAAGCCGTGGGCACTGAAGAAACAACCGAAATTGAAGCGGGTTACGTCACCCAGATACTGAGACCAGGTTTCCGGTTGCACGACCGGATCATTCGCCCGGCCCAGGTCATGGTAGCCATGGCCCCCAAAGTTACATAGCACCAACCAACCCTGATTCAACGATATCAATATAGTCACCAGCAGGTGAGTAGTTAGGAGAAACCAAATGGCTAAAGTTCTGGGAATCGACCTCGGGACCACAAACTCGGTAGCGGCAATCATAGAAGCTGGTGAACCCGTAGTCGTAGAGAACGCTGAAGGCGGCCGGATAACTCCGTCCGTCGTAGCACTGAACATCAAGACTGGGGAGCGCTATGTAGGCCAAGTCGCCAAGCGTCAGGCTGTAACCAACCCGGAGAACACCCTTTTCTCGGTGAAACGGCTCATGGGCCGGAGTTTCAAGGACCCAGAGATTCAGAACGCCATGACTAAACTGCCCTACAAGATCGTGGCTGGGCCCGACGGCGATGCCATGGTGCAATTGGGCGAAAACAGCCACGCTCCACCCCAAATCTCGTCATTCGTGCTGCAGAAGATTAAGCAGGACGCGGAAGCCAAGTTGGGCGAGAAGATCTCCCAAGCCGTCATCACAGTCCCAGCTTACTTTAACGACGCCCAACGCCAGGCCACCAAGGACGCAGGCACCATCGCCGGACTGGAAGTACTTCGCATCATCAACGAACCCACAGCGTCTTCCCTGGCCTACGGTCTGGACAAGACCAATACCGAGGCCACAGTGGCGGTTTTTGACCTTGGCGGCGGCACTTTCGACATCACAATTCTTCAGATGGGCGATGGCGTTTTCGAAGTAAAGTCGACCAATGGAGACACTTTCTTAGGCGGCGACGACTTTGACCAGCTGATTCTAGAATGGATGATCGGTGAGTTCAAACAAGAGACGGGCATCGACCTGGCTTCCGACCGTATGGCCCTCCAGCGGCTACGCGATTCTGCTGAGCGAGCCAAGGTGGAGTTGTCCAGCGTCCTCGAGACCGAAATCAACCTACCCTTCATCACCGCTGACGCCAGTGGCCCCCAACACATGGTCAAGACCTTGAGCAGGGCCAGACTAGAGCAGTTGGTATCGGACCTGGTTGACCGAACCGATGGCCCGTGCCGTCAAGCATTGACCGATTCCGGTCTGAACGCGAGCGAAATAGATGAGGTCATCATGGTGGGCGGAATGAGCCGCATGCCCGCTGTGCAGGAAAAGGTCAAGCAGGTTTTCGGCAAAGAACCCAACCGGAACGTTAACCCAGACGAGGCGGTCGCCATGGGCGCCGCCATTCAAGCGGGCGTTCTGGCCGGTGATGTTGATGACATCGTACTTTTAGACGTAACTCCTCTAACATTGGGTCTGGAAACTCTGGGGAGTGTGATGACCACGCTCATCGCCCGTAACACNACCATACCAACCAAGAAGAATGAAACATTTACCACCGCCTCCGAAAACCAGACCACGGTGGACATCCACGTCCTACAGGGCGAACGCTCTATGGCCGCGGATAACAAGTCCATCGGACGATTCATGCTGGACGGTCTGCTGCCCGCTCCCCGGGGCATTCCCCAGATCGAGGTTACCTTTGACATTGACGCCAACGGTATCCTGAGCGTGTCTGCCCAGGATAAAGGGACCGGCAAAGAACAAAAGATAGTCATCCAGTCAGGGTCTGGTCTGGAGAAAGAAGACATCGAGCGCATGGTGGACGAAGCGGCCCAGAATGAGGAGGCCGACCAGGTGCGGCGCGCCGAGGTTGAGACGCGCAACCAGGCTGATTCACTGGTCTACAGCAGCGAGAAGCTGCTGGAGGACAACGTCGACAAAGTGCCTGAGGAGCTCAAGGCCGAGGTACAAGGCAAGATCGACGCACTGAAAGCGGCCATAGCAAGCAATAGCACGCCTGAGATGCAAACGGCCACTACCGAACTAAATAGCGCCTTACAACGCCTTGGCGAAGTAGTATATAGCCAAAGTGCCGGGCCAGAAGACGGCGGGGCTACCTCTGGTGGCGATGCTCCAGGATCCGATGACGCTGCGGAAGGACCTTCCGACGAAGAAGGAACTGTAGAAGGAGAATTCCGGGAAGTTTAACCTCGGTCCAGACCTGCCGGCTTGATAAGCAGGTTGACCCTAGCTCTGAGCTTGGCCAAAAATTATAGTAATAAACAGGTTTAAATATTGGATGAACACCGTATGGAAATCCAGCGCGCCCCACAATATGGCATCTATATTATGTTCGTTAAGGAACTCGGTCTGCTATAATCATTGCGGCGCCACGGGTTCTTTGGGAACTAAATAGACACCCCAATTTGACCTGCCTCTGAGGAATCGGAGGCAAAGGCCGATGGAGGTAGCATGAGCGAACAAGATCAGGCAGACCCGGAAGTTCTAGGCAACGACAAGACCGAAGAGGTAATGCCTAGCATAGACTCTGAAATGGACACACCCGTTGCTGACAACGAATGGCGGTTGGCAAGTATCGACAAGGATCTGACGCCACTCCAGTATCATTACTTGAGCCTCCTGCAACGCTTGGTATCTCTGAAGAACTCCTATCAGACGGACACTGACTACGAGGCATGGATGATGGGCGCTTTGAACAAGTCTGTCTACTCCACTTTGCGCGACTGCATTGAGGCCAATGTAGGCGACGAGGCTAAAGAATTGCTCAACCGCGAACAGCACGTAAACTAGCTTTCAGTAACCGGATACAAAAAGAGAGCGGTGGTTTAAACCACCGCTCTCTTTTTGTATTTCACCTTAAATCGGGCTGATGTCGACGTCCCTGCATAGTGGTGTACTAGGTTACTATCACGCCTAAAATAATCAGAACTTCAGAAAACCCCACCCAAAACCAGTCAGGTCTGCCGCCAGGTGAAGAAAAATCGGCTATAGGCCGTTGGGCTCAACGCGAGTGGATAAGCCACCATATTAGTGCAGCTCTAAAAGGACAGGTAGCGGAGTTGGATGAGCGGGCAGAACCATGCTCTCAGCCCACCATTTGGACGATTCCATGAGCTAGAGCCCTGAACCTTTGATGTTACGCTCATCGAAGAATTCGCCGAATTTCCCCAAGTGGTGAGATTCGTCCTTATCGGGTTCCTGCGGGAACTGAGACTGACTAGTACTCACCTATAAGATCGCATAGTAGACAAATCAACGTAACCGCTGGGTTTCGTACGATTTTGTTACCGCCTTAATGTTTTAAAGCCATCTAACACCGATGATATATGCTTTCAGCCGGCGAAGCCATCAGCGGGACATTTAGAGCCCCCGGCGGTGTATTGACGGCCGGTTACAACCCATGCAAAGGGAATATCTGCTGGCGAATCGCCCCTACTGTTTCTTCCAGATACCTTCGAGCCTCTAATTTTATTTCTGAAGGAATCTCCGGACTCAGCTGATCGCGCAGACGTCCTGCTCCGTGCTCTTGAACGAACGCCGTTGGCAGCTGGTCTGGCCATTCAACATCAAGCATCACTCCGTAGACCAAGGTCCACGCCCTAGCTACGGCGTTAACGTCGTAGCCACCTCCTCCCAATGCCAGCCACGGCAACCCTAGGCCTGCCAACTGCCGTACCGCTTCTATGTAACCTTCCGTGGTCACTTGCAAATGAGTCAGGGGGTCACTGTAGTAGCTGTCGATTCCCAGTTGAGTTACCAGCACGTCCGGAGCGAAGGCCTTGATCAGCGGAGGTACTACTTGGCCAAATGCCTCAACATAGTCGTCATCACTGGTGTAGGGGTATAGCGGTAGATTGACAGAGAAGCCGCGGCCCTCGCCTTCTCCTAACTCGGCCACTGAACCTGTACCTGGGAACAACCACTGGCCCGATTCGTGAACCGAGATCGTAAGCACCCGGTCATTGTCGTAGAAGGCCTCTTGCACACCGTCTCCGTGATGGGCGTCGATATCCACATAAGCGACCCGTTTGCCCTGGCTCAAGAAATATTGGACCGCCAGGGCCGGGTCGTTGAACACGCAGAACCCAGAGGCGTGGCTCGCCGCGGCGTGGTGCAGGCCGCCTGAAATGTTAAACGCCGCGGCCACTTTCTTGCTGGCGACCAGTTCGGCAGCAAGCAAAGACCCTCCAGTGCTCAGCGCCGCAGCTTCGAACATCTTCGGGTATACGGGGTTATCACCTTGGCCGCTGAATCCGAACCGAGCGGCGTCAATACTGACAGGTGATCCAGAGCCTAGGACTTTCACGGCGGCCACGTACTCTGCAGTGTGCAGCCAAGCTAGTTCCTCATCGGTGGCAGACCTAGGGTTCAGCAGAACCGCATCCGGATGATCAAAGGCGGCGTATTCCTGGAGCAATTCATACGTGTAACGCAGCCGCACCGGACGCATGGGGTGATCCGACCGCAACTCGTGACGAGAAAGGGCATCTTCGTAGATAAATGCAGCGCGACTCATCTTTCTTGACCGCCTGATAAACCAAGTTGAACAAGATGGGAATTATGCCATTGGAGTCTATTCAAGGCGTCCACGTGGGTCAAGGCAGGCGGAAACCGGTCCCGAAATACCCAAAATCTGCACTAGGCTAAGCACGGGCAGTTGGGCTTCGCTCGTTATCATGGCTAAATGGGGTAATGGTTTCATTGCCCTCATCGCGTGCACACAATTGGATTGATTCATCCAAGCATTCCAAAGGGCTGCACCCATAGAATTAGGAGCAATCGATATGGTCAACATCAACGGCATCAACGACAACTTCCAGGAGCGCCTTAGGCAGGCAGAATCTGCCGAAAGTGAGGTGCAAAGGCTACAACCCTTGGCTGCGGAAGCCCCCCAGTTGCGTCTGCAAAAAGCTAAAGCCCAGAAAGAAGAGGAACGCCGACGGACCAAAGAGGAATCCATCTTGAAGGCTACACAGGCAGCCCAATCTGCGGCTGACAAGCAGGTCCGGATGTCGGATGTGCTAGGCCACACTGCCAATGCGGTAATCGAACTCTACACGCTTTTGAAAGACGTCGACAGTTCCCGGCAGCGAGCGCTGGAAGCTTTGGCCATCGCCGACCGCATCGACTATGACATCGAGCTGGAAGAAAGCGAGGAGCACGAGCGCTCTCTGGACCGGGACACACGTGGGCTCGCCTATGCGTTAGCCGCCCGTCATGGTGACGTCAAGGTCCAGCAGATGCTGGAAGAACTCGACCCCGATTTCTCTATGATGCGGGGCTGCAACCTAGACGAACCCCTATACCGTGACGTGGCAAATTTCGTGATGCGGCATGCCGTGCCCAAAGAAGAACTCCTTCAGCCAATAATCAGTCAGCCCGCATCAGAATCATCTGTCGGGCCAGCATCCACCAACACGCCCGTAGGTCCATCCCTGTCACAGCCAGATCCCAAAGAATATGCCAGTGAGACCAATCGCACCGACAGGGCGGACAACTTCTTGCTCTGACCAATACGCGTACTTCAACTCCTTTCATCAGCAATTCTGGACCCGGCACCATACACGGGAGATATCATTATGGCTTCTCTTGACCAATACGCCGATAAGTATCCCAGCATCAAGATGGAGCGGCACAACGGCATCCTGCAGATGACGTTCCATACCGACGACGGCCCTCTGCAATGGGGCGGCAGCCCGCATCAAGAGTTTTCCCAGGTCTTCGTGGACGTAGGCTCCGACACAGAAAACCGGATAATCATAATGACCGGCACCGGAGACTCATTCACCGGGCCACAGGGCACTGCCGCCGGTACCCCTAAACGGTCTCCCCGTGAATGGGACCAAACCTATTGGGAAGGCAAACGCATCCTCACCAGCCTGTTGGATGTTGAAGTTCCGATGATTAGTGCCATCAATGGCCCAGCACTTCGTCACTCCGAGATTCCTCTCCTCTGCGACATCGTTCTGGCCTCTGATACCGCCGCTTTTCAGGACTCAGGCCATTTCATGAGCGGCCTGGTGCCGGGGGATGGCATGCACATCGTCTACCCGCTTCTGCTGGGCGTGAACCGAGGACGCTACTTCCTTCTCACCGGACAGCGGATTGAGGCTGCAGAAGCCAAGACTCTAGGCCTCGTGAACGAAGTCATGCCCCAAGCCGACCTGCTGCCACGCGCTTGGAAGTTGGCAGAACAGATGTCTCGGCAGTCAGACATCGTATTGCGCTATAGCCGGGTGGCCATGACTTTAGTAATCAAGCGTCAGATTCACGACCTGCTGGGCTACGGTCTGGCCTTGGAAGGACTGGGTTCGGCCGACACCATGCTGAATCAGTAACCGCCGTGCCTATTCCCGCCTGGATGATTCCGGGCTCTAAGGCGTATCGGGACTTGAAAACTCGAAGCTAATCTGGGAAGATGGGCCTATGCAAATCGGCGCTTTTGAACTGAACGAACCACTCCCCGAACTGAGAGACCCCCACGTATTCGCGATGGTCCGCCCTTGGGTGGACGTGGGCAGCGTGGGAACTCTCACACTTAACCGACTGGAACGGTTCATGGGTTCCAAGGAATTGGGACGCCTATCGCGTCCCGGCACCTTCTTTGACTTCACGCGCTACCGGCCTAACATGCGACTGGTAGACGGCAAGCGCGAGGTCAAAATACCCAACAGCATCATTCGCTACGCCATCACTGACGATGGACCTGATTATCTGTTTCTTCATCTGATGGAGCCACACTCAAATGGAGAGGACTACACTGATTCAATCCTTGAAGTGGTAAACCACTTCAACGTTAAGCGCTACTGTCGCCTAGGCGCCATGTATGACGCAGTACCTCACACCCGGCCACTTTTGGTAACAGGAAGTCTCGGCGACGTCCCCCAGAACCGGCCGGTGCCCAATTTCAAGGTGCGCCAAAGTACCTACCAGGGCCCGACGACAATCATGAACCTCCTCTCAGAAGGTGTCGAGAAAGCAGACATAGAGTCCATCAACTTCATGGTTCACTTGCCCCAGTATGTACAACTGGAAGAGGACTACGCCGGCACCTCACGGATGATTGAAGTGTTGTCATCCGTCTACAACAATATCCCAGCCGACCTGGCTCCGATACGACGGGGACAGCGCCAATACCGGGAACTTAACTCCACTCTTGAGCGGAATACCGAGCTGAAGACGCTCATCCAGCAGATGGAAGCCTACTACGATGCTCAGNTAGATTCGGAAGAAACTTCGGCCGCCGATTCCAAAGAGACTCCTACCTCCGCCACCCAACTTTCGCCTGAGATTGAGCAGTTTCTCAGTGAATTGGGCGGTCGCTTAGACTCCGAACCTGAAGAATAACGGCCCTGTAAGATCGTTTTCTTTAAACCTCGCTGATAAATAGGCCTCTTCCTACTCCGTCGACCTACTTCGCTGTTTTGCGTATCTGCTCGCTACAATTGGCAGTCTATTCGGCTCAGGCAGGTGATTTACTCATGGAACTAAAGGTCTTTGTTCAGGGCTGTTTCGAGCAGCACTACAACTCGATGATGCGTTCCGTTGACAGCCTTACTCCTGCCGAGATGGCTTGGAGCCCCAACACCGAGTGTTCCTCAATCGCATTCTTAGTATGGCACTACGGCCGTACCTTGGACCGCTGGCTTCACACCAGACTCAAGGGCGACGCCCAAGTGTGGGAAGGCGGAGACTGGGCCGAAAGACTTGGAAGAGCCCCAGCCGCAGGTGGTGACACTGGCTATGGCTTCACCATAGACGACCTGAAAGCCTACAAAGCCCCGGACACCACCGCGCTGTTGGAATACGTCGCGGCAGTCCGCCAAGAAAGCGTCGAATACTTCGATTCTCTAAGCCCGACCGATTTCGACGACCTAGTGGTAACCAATCCCAGGGGCGGGACGATCAACCTGGCAATCATGTGCCAGCAACTGCTTTGGGAGTTCAACCAGCACGGCGGCCAGATAGGGTATTTGCGCGGCGAACAACGCGGGTTGGAAGACCCTGGATATTCCGGTGGTCTGCTGGAGTCGCACGCAAAGAAGTCAGGTTAAAACTGATTCCATCGCTCTTTCAACCTTGCTGCCCATATCACCTTATGCTAAACTTTTTTTGTTCCAACAGGCGTGAAATTCGCCGAATCTATGCGTGATTCAGGGTCATGACTCAACCAGCCAATACTAGTCATAAAGGCGTGATATTCTCCGGCATGCGGCCTACTGGGCTGCTCCATCTGGGCAACTACATGGGTGCCCTCCAAAACTGGGTCACCATGCAGCAGGACTACAGTTGCATCTACTGCGCCGTGGACATTCATGCGCTGACGACCCTCGAGTCAGGCGATGAAGTCGACCAAATCAAGCCCAACATCGAGGACATGGTCTTGGACTGGCTAGCGGCCGGCATCGACCCGGAAAAAAGCACTGTGTTCGTCCAGTCCCACGTTCCTGAAGTCATGACTCTCCACACCCTCCTTAGCATGGTCACTCCTCTGGGTTGGCTGACCCGCGTGCCGACCTTCAAGGACAAAGTGCGTCAGATGGACGAGACCGAGGAGACAGTCAATTACGGATTGGTGGGCTATCCGGTACTCCAGACCGCCGATATCATTCTGTACAAAGCCGACACTGTGCCTGTGGGTCAGGATCAAGTGCCTCACATCGAACTCTCCCGAGAGATCGTCCGCCGCTTCAACAACATGTTCGGAGAGACCTTTCCCGAGCCCCAGGCCAAACTCACTGAAGCGCCGTTGCTAATCGGTCTAGACGGCCAGAACAAAATGTCCAAAACTATGGGCAACCACCTCGACCTGGCTGCCACTCCAGAGGAGACTACCAAACGGGTACTGACCGCATATACAGACCCGCAGAGGCTGCGCCGGGACGACCCCGGACGCCCGGAGGTTTGCAATATCTACTCGCTGCATAAAATCTTCACTGGGGCGGAGGCAACAGCCACGGTCCACCAAGAATGCACCACCGCTACACGAGGCTGTGTCGACTGCAAGCGCCACCTGGCCGATAACATCAATGACTATCTTAGGGAACTTAGAGAACGGCGCGAAGACATCAAGGCCCGTCCCGGCTACGTACAAGAGATACTACACGAGGGCGGCAAGCGGGCTAGAGCTATCGCACAGGAGACCATCGCCGAGGTCTACGACAAGATGGGATTGGTGTAACAGCCGATAGTTTTCAGCGAGCAGCTTTCGGCCGTTTTCGGATTATTTTCTCTAGTTAGTAGGTTTTTATGCCTGAAGAATTGCCTGTATCAAAGAATGGACGCGGAGCCATGGATGTTGCTTTGCAGGCTGCCCGGGCCGCCGGGCAGATCATACGCGACCGGTTTAGCTCCGAGCACGAGGTCCATTTTAAGGGCCGATCGGACATCGTGACCGAGGTCGACCTGGCCGCCGAGGAGACCATTCTTAACCTGCTCACCGGCGAGTTCCCAGAGTTCAGCATACTAGCCGAAGAATCCAAGCCCATGGACGGCGACTCCCCTTACAAGTGGGTAGTGGACCCTTTGGACGGCACCCGAAACTACGCCCACGGCATCCCTCACTTCTGCACCATAATCGCCTTAGCCAAAGACGACCACATCATGGCCGGCCTGACCTACGACCCGGTGCGCGAAGAGATGTTCACGGCCATCGAAGGCCAAGGAGCGTTCCTAAACGGCACGAAAATCACCGCTTCAAAGACCACTGAACTTAGCCGCAGCCTATTATGTTGCGACCTTGGCTATGTTGACGAGAAGGCCGGATTCGCGTTGGATTTGGTGCGATCGCTCTGGCCTGGGATGTACAGCATTCGCTTCATGGGTTCGTCTGGTCTAGGATTGGCTTACGCTGCCGCAGGACGCGTCGACCTGTATTTCCACCACTCTCTGATGCCCTGGGACTTGGCCGGTGGCTTGGTCCTCGCCCAAGAAGCCGGCGCCAAAGTAGTGGACCGCCAAGGCAACGACGGCACCCTCTTCACCCCCAGCGTTATCGTCTCCAGCCCCATCCTGGTGGAAGAATTCCTCAAAGCCACGGAAGGTCAGCCGTGGCGAACAGCTGGTTAGCTGCGGCTATTCCGATTCCAGGCTTGGCGGAAGTTCACAATTTCCTTTTTGGCCACCGCCACCACATAATTATTTTGTTCGGCGTTCGCAACGATCTTCATGATACAGGCCATCTATAGGTGTCAACCATATGCTCCACGGAACCTGACTCAAAAAACCGGCGAATGCATTCGTCGGTTCGTCTGGCCTAAGTAATGCTATCGCTGTGCACCTGGTCCTTGGTTCCCTAGCACCACTCCCCCTACGACCAATTCATCCACCTCGGCCTGACTGAAGCCATGTTCCAGCAGCACTTCGACAGAGTGTTCTCCGAGCATGGGGGCTCGTGTGCGTATCTGGCCGGGGGTGGTCGACAGCTTCACAGGAATACCAATGTTATGCACGGTACCCAGGTCGGGGTCTTCGAGGTCGACCAGCATGTTACGGGCCAGCACCTGAGGGTCTTTGTAGACCTGTTCCATGTTGTAGATTGGTCCGGCTACGACCCCCGCCTCTTCCAGCATTTTGAGCCAGTTAGCGGTGGTGTCAGTTGTAAAAGTCTCTTCCAACAGAACGGCAAGTTCGTCCTGATAGTTCTTGCGGTCGCCGGCCAGTTTGAAACGCGAATCATCGATCAGATCCTCGGCCCCAATGGCTCGGCACAACTGCTCCCAGGTGGGCTGAGTAGCGGCGCCGATATTCAGGTAGCCGTCGGCGGTGCGCAGGGCTTGATACGGGGCTGAGACACGGTGGGCCGAACCCAGAGGGCCCGGTATCTCACCATCGGCGAAGTAGACCGAGGACTCCCACACGGTATACGCCAAGCCAGCTTCCATCAGCGACGTGTCCACCTGCTGGCCCTGACCGGTCTTAAGGACGTGAATGTAGGCACAAAGTATGCCGTTAGCCGAAAGCAGCCCGGCAGAGATGTCCGTAATCGGCACCCCTACTTTTGCAGGTGGCATCTCCGGGTGTCCGGTAATGCTCATCAGTCCGCTCACGCCTTGAGCCACCAAGTCGAACCCACCCTTGGCGGCATCGGGGCCGGTATTGCCGAATCCAGACACCGAACAATAGACCAGGCTGGGTTTGATTTCAGCCAGGCACTCATAGCCCAAGCCAAGACGGGCCATTACGCCTGGCCGAAAATTTTCCACCACGGCGTCGGCCCCTTCAACCAAACGCTTGAACATGGTCCGGCCAGCCTCACTGCGAAGGTCGACAGCCAGACTGCGCTTGTTGCGGTTCAAGGCGAGGAAGCCGGCCGACCAGTTCTTGATAAAGGGTGGACCCATGCGGCGATTATCGTCGCCTCCATTGAGTTTCTCCACTTTTATCACATCGGCTCCCATGTCAGCCAGCACCATAGTGCAAAACGGGCCGGCCATTATTTGGGTTAGATCTAGAACCACCATGCCGGACAGTGCAGATTGGGTCGTCATTGGTTCTCCTAAGGTGTTAACAATCCCTATGTGAAACACAAACAAGACTTTTGAATCTATTGAATGTGAGATACATCCGAAGTATACAAGACGCCGCACCAGTGAAAGTTGTTAGGCAAGCTCGCGGCGTATTCGGAATTTTAGCCCATGATTGAGGTTTTGGTTAAAGGGAGTCCGATGGAAAGTTCGCCAGGCCTGATGTTCAAGTTTAGGAAGCCGTTGGAAACATACGGACCAGGCTACTGCCGGTACGTTGGAGAAAAACAGGGCTAATGCTTTGTTTCCGCTATTAGACTCCTATCCTCATACTCGTTGGCTGGTATATGATTGAAACAGAAGATACCAATGCCTTCTTCCGTACTGAGAACACCATCAACTACATGTTTCTTCCGTCTCCTAACACCTAAGCTACTGGCTAAAGACTGTCCTTCATGATTAACGGCCTTCTAATCGTCCAAAACATAATTCTGGCCATCATCGCCGGGTATTTCCTAGGTGCGTTACCATTCGCTCAGATCGCATCCCGCATCAGGGGTGTTGACGTCTTTTCCACTGGCAGTACTCTGGCTGGCACAGCCAATGTCTTCTTCAACGTGGGACACCGCACCGGGGCACTTGTGTTCATCGGAGACGTGGCCAAAGGTGCCACAGCCGTCTTCACGGCCTGGGCGCTGGACGTGCCGCCAGCATTAATACTTGTGGCCGGCGGAGCAGCTGTAGTTGGGCATTGGAAGTCGGTGTTCACAAGGTTCCGAGGCGGCGACGGCATGGCCCCACTGATGGGGGTCTCCTTAGCTCTGTTACCGGCTCTAGCCGCACTCGGCGTTGCCACGGGCCTTGCAACCATCGTACTCATGCGCCATTCGTCGCTGCGGTCCACCTGGGGAATCGCAGTCTGTTTTACGATGATGATGGCGTTCAGCCAGTACTATCAAATTGAGCGCGACTTGGTTACAGGACTGGTAATCTTGGCATCGTTGGTTCTGCTAAGAACCATGTTCACCCGCCGGAAGAGACTGTTCTTAGCATCCCGCCCGGTCTACCAGGGCGCGGGCGAATACGATGACTTGGAAGATGACCAAGTTGTTGAGGCTGGCCATGAATCCAACCTCGGGCAGGCTACCTCCGGCCAACACTAAAGGACCGGACTAACCCTCGGAGTTGTCGTGCTCCCCTTTGTCCCCGCGGAGATTCCGCATATCAAGAGCCCACTTCAGATGCTCGTCATGAGCTACGTCTTCAGCCCATTGCGGCTCAATCTGCAGCACCTGGTCTATATGCTTCAGGCATGATGCGACATCTCCATTCCTAGAATAGAGACGCGCCAGGTTGTAGTGGGCGGAGGCCAGCTCTGGATCTGCATCCAACGAAAATTGGTAATCTTTAAGCGCTGCTGCCAAGTCTCCAACCACTTCCAAAACGGCACCTCGGTTGCTGTAGGCCTCGGCGAATGAAGGGCGAAGTATCAAGGCGGCGTCGAAGTCCTCTATGGCGTTCTCGTAGTCGCCCAGAGCGTCATAGGTCAGACCCCTGTTGTTGAACGCCTCGGCGTCGTCGGGCGTAAGCTGAATCACTTCGCTGTAATCAGTCAGCGCCTCATTAAGGTTACCCAGATAATAGTTAGTCCTTGCTCGGTTGAACAACGCCAAGGAATTCTCCGGATTCAACTCAGTCGCCCGAGTATAAGAACTTAAGGCCTCGTCATGAAGTCCCAGTTCGTCCAGCGAGGCTCCCCGGTTTAGGTAAGTGTTGGATATGTCCGGCTGAATATCGTTCACTCTGTCGAATTGGGCAACCGCTTCTTCATGCCTTCCAGCTTGCGCCAGCAAAATGCCGCGGTTATACATGGCGTGAACGAATTCCGGGTTCAATTCAATGGCACGGCTATAATCCGCCAATGCTCGGTTTAGTTCGCCCAAATCGTCATTTCCGTTGCCGCGTTGATAAAAAGCCTCGGCCATCAAGGGATGCTGTTCCAACAAATCGGTGAACTCCCGCACCGCATCCTCGGGATTCCTCAAACGCAGATAAGCCAATCCCAAATTGAAGCGGGCGTCAGAATTGTCCGGTTCGTCTTTCAGGATGGTCAGATACGCGCTGGAAGCGTCTTCATGCCGCCCAACGGCATAGCAACCGTTTCCGAAAACCAGTAGGTCATCGGAAGAAAGGGTACTGTCAGATGACGCCTCTACCGTTGCAACAGCTTCTTCCAGCTTGGCGCGAACGTCTGCGCCAAGCCGGGAACCTCTCACCCGGGGTGTTATCCGGCCCGATCCGGATGCGAAGCGGTCCAAGAGCGAGGCAAGGTCTGCTAAGTTTCCGGAGAGTGAACAGCCTTGAGCGTGGTCAGGCAAGGTGAGAGACCATCCTATGAGATAGTGATTGGGACGCTCTGTGTCCAATACAGGATATCATCCCACAAGATTGCGCTAAAGAACCCTGCTACAGTATGTCTGGCTCGTTGAAGAATTGGCAGGTCAGCCTTACAATGCCTTTCGACATAGGTTATGTCGGGTATCTCCCGGCGGCCTTAACTCTTCAGGAAAAACTCAGGAGTCTCAGGAGACTAACGTGGCCGAAACATTGATATATACCCACCCCGATTGCGCATATTCATCAGCGGCTAAGATGGACTACCGCAAACGAAAGATGGAGTACAGGGAGGTCGACCTGTCCAAACAGGCCGACCAAATTCCCGCCCTACTCCAGTTAACTGACGGGGAGCGTGTCACCCCTGTAATCGTGGAAGATGGAGTAGTAACCATAGGCTTCAAAGGCGGCACTTGAGACTTCTGAAGGGGCCAGTTGGCCTCTTTTTTTAACTTTCCAATCATGCGAACATTTGTGCTGACATTTTCTTCTTGTTGGGTTGTTGAACGCGATGTTAGGATGCGCTAACGGCGAAAGCTGAAATAAAACTTGATGCCTGGCGTTAGATTCCTGGCGTTAGATTAAGGATGGGTGAGGATGACGAGCAAAGAAAAGACCGATAAGGGCCGGGTAGAAGCCTTGGAAACCGCGCTGGGTCAGATCGAAAAGGATCACGGCAGGGGCGCTGTGATGCGTCTTGGCGAGATTGGCCATTCTCTGGCTACGGAACACATTCCCACCGGATCCTTGGCCCTGGATATCGCTCTGGGCATCGGCGGCATACCTCGAGGACGGGTCACCGAGGTCTTTGGCGCAGAGTCCGCGGGCAAGTCGACCCTGGCCATTCATATCATGGCGGAGACCCAGAAGTCCGGCGGTCTAGCGGCTTACATCGACGTTGAGCACGCTCTTGACCCCAATTACGCCAAAAACTGCGGCCTCGACCTTGACAGCCTTCTCATCGCCCAACCGGACAGCGCCGAGCAAGCATTGGACATCACAGAGCAGTTAGTCCGCAGCGGAGCAGTGGACGCAGTAGTGGTGGACAGTGTGGCCGCCTTGGTCCCCCAGGCAGAGATAGAAGGCGATATGGGCGACACCCATGTCGGCCTGCAGGCCCGTCTTATGTCCCAAGCCTTGCGTAAATTGACTAGCACCATTCACCGGTCCAAGACCGCCGTTATATTCATCAACCAGTTGCGGGAAAAGATTGGTGTCACCTACGGCAGCCCTGAAGTCACCCCCGGCGGACGAGCCCTCAAGTTCTACAGCTCGGTTCGCATCGACCTACGCCGTGTGGAATCCATCAAGCAAGGAGCAGAAGTCATTGGCAACCGAGTCCGGGCCCGCATCGTCAAGAACAAGGTTGCCGCTCCCTTCCGGGTGGCCGAATTCGACATCATGTTCAACCTCGGCATCAGCAAGATGGGCGACATTCTGGAAATCGGTGTCGAACAAGGCATAATCAAGAAGTCCGGCGCTTTCTACTCCTACGGTGAGACCAAGCTGGGCCAAGGCCGAGAAAACTCCAAGGACTTCTTGATTCAACATCCAGAAATCGCCGCTTCCGTGGAGGGGCGTCTACGAAGTCCTGGCGATGAGGCCGAGTCAGCAGATTCAGTTGAGACCTCGGCCAACGGCGTAGTGCCTCAGTCCACAGACTCGGTGGCCGACATACTCTCCGGCGCCGCGCCCCTAGAAGAGCTGGACGACGAAGAATAGAACCGCCCAACTACCAATAATCGATATGAACAGGGCTGGACCGGGGAAGAGACGACGCCAGTTCCGTTGATAGCGAGCTTGTCGAAGGATGCATACTAACCATCCTATAGTTGAAGAATTGGCTCCAGTGCAGCTGTGGTTTGACAAGCTCACTATCAACGGGATTAGCCTCACCGGCAACCTGCCCTCTTACGCCACGCGGAGCATTTACAGATGCCCGAACGCAACAACTCCACAGAAGATCTCGAGTCTTCTTATTTCAAGGCAAAGAACGCTGCTCTGCGTCTACTCTCGTACCGATCCAGGTCCGAGAAAGAAGTGCAGCGCAGGCTTCAGGGTCGCTTCACTAAGGACTCCATAGACCGCACGGTGTCTAATCTCCGAGACCAGGGCCTCTTGGACGATGTGTCATTTGCTAAAAACTGGCGGGAACAACGAGAGAAGTCCAAACCCCGGGGACCAGCAGTCATAAGGCAAGAGCTCCAAAGATTGGGTGTTGATCAGGAAATCATCCGGGAAACGCTGTCCGACTTTGACACCTCATCCAACGCATATCGGGCTGGTTCTAAATATGCTACCAAGTTATCGCTGGACAATTCCGCCGTCTTCAAGCGCAAACTAGGCAGTTTCCTGCAACGGAAGGGATTCCAAGGGGAGGTCCTGAGCCACACCGTGGAGCGGCTATGGCGCGAGTTACTTAACCCGCTGGACTGCTGTGTAGATAGCGACGGCCAGTACAATCAAACCGAAGAATTCTATACGCCCTGAATATATTATCTGGGCGAATATAAAAGCTCCAATTACGCTTCCAGCGGCGATGTAGGCAAGTCCTTTGCTCCTTTTTGCATTCACGGAAGCGCTAATCGATTCACCAGCCCCATAACCAATTGCCAGAGCAGGGATGGCTGCAGAGGTGAATATAGAAAGGCCAAGGTTTATGAAGATGAAGTTGAACAGAGCCCAAAGGATCGCGCCACCAATGACCACGGCAACGCCGACCGCTACGGCCTTGACGTAAAAAGTCGGCTGGACATCGAAGGTGGGCATCTTGGCGGCCTTGCCGCAGTCAGGGCACCGGATGCCGACAGAAGCTTGTACCAAACATTGGGTGCAGATGCTCTCTCCGCATTGGCTGCAAGATAACCCTGTTTCTACGCTTGGGTGCCGATTGCAGTAACCCATTTGGTGTTTCTCTTGGCCTGTACTAGTCGGTTGTTCCATCTCTTTCAGTCTCTAATCATCCAGGGTTATCCTTCCTCGCCGATGGGATTCAGAAAGACCTGTCCGGGACGCGGCGCACCCATCCAGTGCGGTCCGATACGTCTCGGTCCCGGACCAATCGGTTGAAAAGGACCTTCTTGCGGGAAACACCCCCTGGGAAAGGTGTCCAATTAGCGGATAACCGCTTCAGGATTACGATACCAAGCAGCCCCAGGCTATACCAGACCATGTTCAAGTTCTGATCAAGCAGGTTTTCGTGGAGCAGGTAGGACCAAAGCGGCAAAAGAATCAGAGAGATCAGCACCCACAGCCCCGAACTCTTGCCAATCTTCCAGCCACCGATGGATATAACGGCACATACGACTGCCAGGATTGGGGTCAACGCCAGCAACGTTCCACCTGTCACAGCTATCCCGCGACCGCCTTGGAGTTTCAAGAATATCGACCAGTTATTGCCGGAGATGGCTAACAGTCCAGGGCCAATAAGGTGGGCAGAAGACCGGCTAATCTCTAAAACATGGACGGCTACCAATATCGGCAGCGCACCTTTAACAAGGACTTCAACGGTCGCTACGGGATAGACCCATTTCTTCCCGACATGTTCGTACAAGTTGGCGCTGCCCACATTTCCGCTGCCATAACCGCGGATGTCCACGCCCCGTACGATCCGTCCAATCAGGTAAGCCGTGGGAATAGAACCCAGTAGGTATGCGCCTATGTACAATAGGACGATGTCCATCGTTATCCGCTTGTTTTAATTTCTCTTATTTCCGTTTTCCGACCGTGATTTGGCCGCGGCTTCTTCCAGCAATTTGATAGTATTTTCTGGCGGACCCAGAGTGCCTGGTAGAGGTTCACCCGTATTGCCCAGTCCATGATAATCGCTGCCGCCGCAGGGGATCAGGTCGTATTCCTTTGCCAATCGGGCCAAGTGCCGCACAGTGTCATCATCGTACTGGGCGTAATAGACCTCCATCCCCTTCAATCCGACCTTTTTCAGGTTGGCAATCCCGACTTCCATGTCATTCATGAATGTAGGGTGCGCCAGAACCGGAACGCCGCCAACTCTCTGAATCATCTCGACGCTTTCAATAGGATTCAATTTGGGCCGGTCGTAATACGCCAGTCCATCATTGCCTAGGTACTCGTCAAAGGCTTCCTTAGGCTCCTTGAAGTAACCTGCTTCAACCATGGCCAGCGCGATATGCGGCCGCCCAACCGACCCATCTCCAGCAAAATTCAAGACCCGCTCCCACTCCACGGGCTTCCCTAAGGCCTTCAATTTCTCCACCATAATCTGAGCGCGGCCAACCCGTCCCATGCGGAACTCTTCCAGAGTGGCCTGAAATTGTTCATCATGGTAGTCTAGGAAATAGCCCAAGACGTGAACCTCATCTCCAGGTATATCTGCGCTCATCTCTATGCCCGGGATAATCCTCAAATCCGGAAATTCTTTGGCTGCCTCATAAGCTTCTGCCAACCCTTCCGTGCTGTCGTGGTCGGTGATTGATATGGTTTTAAGTCCCTGCTTCGCTACTAATCGGATCAACTCTGTTGGGGTGAGCCTTCCGTCCGAAGCCAGTGTGTGAAGGTGGAGGTCAATGGTCGATATCAAACTAATTCACAATCCTATCTGTTCTTTTTCTCGAAAACGCAGTACCGGATTCTTTCTCCACGCCTATCAGTGACGTGTTCAATATATTAGGACTGGGCGCTATCCCAAACCGTTTGGGCAGTAGGTCAGAAAGCGCTCCAGCACTAAAATATTATCCGAGCCTATCACAGAGTTCTTAGGGTCTGTCACGCCGACTTCGGTCAGGTAGGCAGTAACGTTGGGCAGGAGCTTAGTGTCCAGGGTACCGACATGTGTTTGGGTGCCAAATACTCCACTGATTCGGCCGTTCAGGTACCAACCTCAGCTTGTTTCTCATCAGCGTGAAAGTCCACAATCGCTCGTTGTTCTATCTTTATCGTTTGAGGTGCTCCAACAAATCATCGGGATACAGAATGGGCACCACAGGGGCGCCACGAACCCTCGACCCATAAGGTTTACACTGTCACACCACCTTGATGTGTGTACACTCTTCCCGGAGCGTCCGATTAGTTGGCGGGTCGAATCAATGGCAAAACCTTGTCCATCAGTGGGATATCTCCTTCTTGTACGGGAGATGATTGCTTGAAATTAGCATATCTTTGCCGTTTTCGAGCAGTTCCGGCACTTTGTCGACGGTTATACCGAAACCACCAGCACAATCTTTACCGTTGCAGATCACAAAATCGATGGACTTTCCACGTTCCAGATCGGGCACTAATCGCCTAGATGTCATTTCTCCAAGGCTTCCCAATCACGTCCCATATCATCAGTATACGCAGGAACCTCAACTCCCCAATCTAGTTGGACCCATGGGATTTCTGGTATTGAAAAAGGGACCCATCAGCCGGAGTTTCCCGCCTCTGGGTCCCTTATAGCTAGCCGTATTGTTGCTTGTTTATGGCGTTATTTGGCGTATTCTACGTTGCGCGTCTCCCGAATCACTGTCACTTTAATCTGACCAGGAAAGACGAGGTCTTCCTCCACTTTTTTGGCGATATTCCGGGCCAAGGTGGCGGCTTCTATATCATTCAGGTCGTCTGGTTTAACCATTACCCGAACTTCGCGGCCCGCCTGGATGGCGAAGACCCTTTCGACACCATTAAAGCTGGTTGCGACCTCTTCAAGTTCTTTGAGCCGTTTAACATACAGCTCCAAGGACTCTCTACGGGCGCCGGGCCTCGATGCGCTGATTGCGTCGGCTGTGGCAACCAAGAACGACTCCACAGTCTCGTGATCATCGCTATGGTGTTCCAAAATCCCTCGGTACGAACTGTGGTTTATACCGTGCTTCCGGGCTATCTCGGCGCCAATCTCAGCGTGAGGGCCAGAGACTTCGTGGGTAACCGCCTTGCCGATGTCATGCAGTAAGCCGCCCATCTTGGCAACCTGTACATTTGCGCCGGCTTCCGCAGCCAGCATCCCTGAGAGTAACGAGACCTCTATTGAGTGCTTTAACACATTTTCGCCGTAGCTGTAGCGATATTTGAGCTGGCCCAGTAGGCGAATCAACTCTGAGTCCAGGCCGCTCACACCAGCATCGAAAGTGGCCTGTTCCCCGGCCTTCAAAATAATCTGGTCAATCTCTTCTGTGGCCCGGTTGACCATCTCTTCGATACGGGCAGGCTGGATACGCCCGTCCGACACCAGTTTCTCCAAGGCCAAGCGGGCGACTTCCCGACGGACCGGGTCGAAACAAGAAACAGTAACTGCCTCAGGAGTGTCGTCAATGATAACGTCCACGCCGGTGAGGTTTTCCAATGTGCGAATGTTGCGCCCTTCACGGCCGATGAGACGGCCTTTCATCTCATCGTTGGGCAGGGAAACCGTCGAAGTGGTAATTTCGGAAACTACGTCGGTTGCGAGACGGTTGATGGCAACGGTAATAATCTTACGAGCGTTTTGATTAGCCTTCTCTTTGTACTCTTTCTCTAGCTCGTAGTACCGCTTGGAAAGATCATGCACGGCTTCTTCCTCACCGCGCTTCACAACCTGTTCCCTAGCCTCATCAACGCTGAGGCCTGCCACTTGTTCCAGGGCTTTGGACTGTTCAGCCTTTAACTCTTCAGCTTCCGTCCGGGCCTGTTCGACTTCCGTCTCTTTTGCTACTAGTTCGCGTTCCTTTTCTTCCTGAGCTTCTACTTTCCGCTCCAGTTGTTCTTCCCGCTGCAGATGTCTGCTTTCCATGCGATGGAACTCTTGGCGTTGATCCTTTAGTTCTGACTCAGTTTCGTTACGTAGTTTTAAAGCCTCTTCCTGGGCCGCCAAGAGGACTTTCCTACTTTCCTCTTCAGCCTGGGTGATAATACCGCGCGCGCTCTCTCCTGCCGATTGTGCCTGTGCAGCTTCGCTCCGCGATTTGAGAGAGAACCAGGTAGCAACACCAATCCCTGCGGCCGCCAGGACGGCTAGGATGACGATGATAATCTCCATGGTAATCACCTTTACCTTTCCGCCTAGTGTGCCTTGTTAAAGGAGCTATTTCTCCTAGATATCATCCTAACTAGATGCCTATGGGGTGTCAAGGCGAGATTCGGCTCGCAGATCGGTTAATATATTACCGGCACGGCGGTCATTTTATACAACGAGGCACTGGAACACCCTCATTTAATATGGTAATAATTCAGAGAACAACCAAAAGGGTTAGGCACGCCTGCTCTTGAGTGGCCACTAAGGCTGCTCTATAATAACCAGAAGCCCCTATTTATCTCGGTATCCAGTGTGGAGAGCAGAACACAACGGTGTTCATGAATGGCTGACAGGGATTACTACGACATACTAGGCGTGGGCAGAGGCGTCGGTGAAGAAGACATCCGCAAGGCTTTTCGAAAGAAGGCCATGGAATTCCACCCCGACCGCAACAAAAGCGCCGGCGCTGAAGATAAATTCAAGGAAATAAACGAGGCGTACCAGGTCTTATCCGACTCCAATAAGAGAGCACAATACGATCGATTCGGCAAAGCGGGAGTCGGGGCCAACAGCGGGTCTGGCCAGCCCTTTGACGGTTTCGACGGTTTCGGCGGCTTCGGCGACATCTTCGACTCATTCTTCGGGAGCAGTTCGGGCCGCCGCCGGCAGTCGCAGCGAGGTAGTGACCTGCAGCATCGCGTGGTCTTGAGCTTCGAAGAGTCAGTCTTTGGCGCGGAGCGTGAGGTTGATCTCACCAGGCTCGAGGATTGCGGTACTTGTTCCGGCGCTGGTAACGACCCGGGTACTCCACTGGAAACCTGTAACACGTGTAAGGGCAACGGCCAGGTGCGCCGGGCCCAACGCAGCGTGTTCGGCCAGTTCACCCAGGTGATAACCTGCACCAGCTGCCAAGGCCGAGGAAGCATAATCAAGACCCCCTGCTCCAATTGCCGCGGCGGTGGTAAAGAACGAATGACCCGCAAAATCGCGGTGGACATACCCGCTGGGGTTGAGAGCGGCATGCAGGTACGCCTAACCGGTGAAGGTGATGCGGGTAGCGAAGGTGGCGGGACCGGCAACCTGTACGTCTACATAGATGTTCAAGAACACCAATATTTCGATAGGGAAGGCTCCGACCTGACCTACATTTTACCAGTGAACATCGCTGAAGCAGCCCTAGGCGCCCAAAAAGCGGTCCCAACTCTGGACGGCAATGACGAAGAGCTTAAGCTTCCTCAGGGCACCCAACCTGGTACCGAGTTCCGTATCAAGGGCAAGGGCGTCCCACATCTGCACGGCAACCGGCGCGGCGACCTGAGGGTGACTGTGGACGTTAGAGTCCCTGGATCACTAGATAGCCGGCAACAGGAACTGCTCCAAGAGCTGTCCAAGTCCTTCGCAGCAGCCAATAAGACCGCGCAGAAAGGGGTATACGAGGAGGAAGACGACAAAGGGATATTCGACAAAATCAAAGAAGCCCTAGGTTGATTTGGATCGGCAAGGTCTTTAACTGAAATCGCTTTATAAAGACCCTGGGGCTGCCAGCCCCTTGGGTCTTTTTATTTAGAAAATACGCTTGGAGAAAAGTTGGCCTGGCAAGAATTAAGCATCACCGTTCCTCATGAATACGTTGAGCCCATATCCTACCTGTTCGGTCGCTACGGAAAAGGGGTGAGTACGGAGTTGGCCGGAGACGGCCAGGTCCTTTTACGCACATATATCACCAAGGGATCCCGGCAACGGATGGCCCGCATCGACGTCGGAGTCAGGTTGGTTGGCTCCATAGAACCCATCGGCGACTTGATTGTGAGGGAACTTCCCGAAGACGAAGATTGGATGAACTCTTGGAAGTCCCATTTCAAGATCCTCCGCATCGGTCAGCACCTGGTCATCAAACCAACTTGGCTCGAACTGGAGTCCGATACAGGGCCAGAGGATATCGTAATCGAGCTAGACCCGGGGATTGCTTTCGGAACCGGGTATCACCCTACCACGGCGACCTGCTTAGAGGCGATGGAGCAACATATAACTCCCAACATGACCGTGCTGGACCTTGGAAGCGGCTCCGGCATTTTGACAATAGCTGCCATTAAACTGGGCGCCGAACAAGTCATAGCGTTGGACATAGACGGCCAGGCAGTTTCCGCTGCTCGCCGGAATTTCAGGCGGCTAGGTATCAACAAGCAGGTTAAGCTGGGCCAGGGATCGGTTCCCCACCCAACGGCCAGACCCGAGTCGATCGATCTGGCCGTTGCCAATATCTCAGCCAGAGGAGTGGTTGACCGTTGCCCCTTCATCTCAACCGCGCTTAAGCCGGGCGCGTGGTTCATCGCATCAGGCCTGCTAAACACCCAGAAACAAGAGGTAGCCGTTGCCCTGGAACCGCTGGGCTTTTCCCTGATCAACGAATGGCCGCAAGAAGATTGGGTGACGCTGTTGTATAAGGCTCCACCAGCCTAGCATTCTGGTTGGATCGCAATCCCATTTCAATATTGCATTTTCTCAAAGCAAGAGGTACCATCCAGGCGGCCTTAAAATGGGGGTTTTGAACTCAAATAGGTCATCATCTGGTGAAAATTAGTGACCCAATTTCTGGTGGCCACCCAACAGCAACCGAATCTGGAGCAGAATCATTGGAGAAGCTCGATCTAGACAGGTACGAACTCACTGGCCGGCTTGGCACCGGCGCGGATTATGAAGTCAGGGCAGGAACTGACCGGGAGACCGGCATGCAGGTGGCCATCAAACGGCCTGTCCCCCAGGCCATCACCCGAGACCAGCACCAGAACATCGAGTCTCGAACGGAGAAGATACTCCAGGCGTTTCAAGACGTAGGCCAGTCCACCAATCTCGTTTCCTCCATAGTTGGTTACACCGAGCGTGGTCTGCACGACGATTTCTTTGGCGACAACTTGGGCAAGGAATACCAAGTAATCGTAGAGGAGCGGGTCGCTGGCATACCGTTACTCGGAGATATGATGTCCAAGTTCAAGGGTGTGCCAATAGGCGCCGGACAAAACCTGTTCGCCCTGTTTCCGCTGGTCCAGTCAAGCGCGGTGCAGCCCCATCCTGTCCAGAACCAGCTTCTGGACTTGGAAGAGGTCTATCTTAGCGCCGGGTATATCGTCCTTGATCTTAGACCACAGAATGTCTATTACCAGCCGGGTTCCGGCAAAATAGTTGTTATAGACACTGGGGCCCTTGTCCGCGTAGACGACGAACCTCCCAGAGGCCGCCCGCCCTTTGACATAAACGACGCCTGCCTGGAGATTTTGAAGTTCTATACCACTCCCGATGAACCCCCTGCTGATACTGCAGGATACCGTGATCCTAGGGGCATCCGTCCAATTATCAGCTTGGAAGAAGAACTCAGGGAAATGGTCCAGAAAATGGGAGGATGCCCGCCTGCAGTCGTCACTGCCGGAACCGAGATATTGGATAAGATTAAAGGCAAAGCCTACGAGGAATATGCCCCGTTCCGGGCCGACCTCACGGCCTATTTGGACGAGATTACCGAACGTAATGTGGGGATGGACAACTCATCAGCAGCGAGTGAAACGTGGCAGGAGGCCGCTCTCTGGCTTAGAGAAGACTACTGGCGAGGGTTCTTGTTTGACCCGGACTCAGAATTGGCGGAATACCTGGTCTGATAGCATAATCAGATAGATATTAATTTTAGCTGAGGTTTGGCAGCAATGTTGGCAAGCAAAGTCACCACGATGCAGGACAATTCAGCCCACGGTGAAGACAGTTTCCTCAGCAAAGAACTGGGGGACGGCGAGTTCTTGGACGTGGTAATGGACGGCGTAACCGGCCACGGAGGAGAACAGGCAAGCACTGAACTTAGAGATGCGCTGAACAGCAGAGATCTAAACAACGCCGACGACATCGTATCCCTCCTCGGCGAGATGAATGAAGATTTCTACAGCGTTGGGTCGGGACGATTTTTGTTGACCACTGTATCCGCCGTGCTAGGCCTAGGCGAAAAGATTCAGGTAGTGTCTGCCGGCGATAGCCCGGTGTTCTTAATCAACAAAGACGGATACGAAAAACTCTCCGGGAATGCCGGCGGATTCCTCCACGTCGGTGTGGCCAGGGCCATAGGCGCCTCCGAAAAGCTGGGGGCTCCGGCCCAGGTCGAGGTCACTCCTTCTCCCGGAGACCGGTTGTTGTTGGCCACTGATGGAATCACCGACAACATGACCATCGACGAACTTGCCGAGGTTGTCCGAAACGCTTCAACGCCGGAAGAGGCGGCTGCGCAGATTGAAGGAACCATCAAAGAGCGGCTCACCGAAGGCCGGGTACCGGAGACAATAGGAGTCCGGTTCCGGCATGATGACCGAACCGGAATCATCCGGTTCTTTTAGTCCGGGCAACCGCGGGACGCTGAGCATAATAGGGGCCGACGGACCCGGTAAATAAGCGTCGTAATCCGTAAGCCCGTCTCTTGTGAGAGAAAGGACGAATTGCTAGAATGCATCGGCCCGGCCGACGCATGAAATCCAATGCGGGTAAAGGGGAAAGGAGCCGAATCAGTGGGGAAGATCAAGGTTGCAATCATTGGCGTGGGCAACTGCGCCTCATCGCTGGTCCAGGGTATCCACAAATATGTGGAGATTCCAGGCGATGCCGACGTTTCTGGCGTCATGCACAACACTATAGGTGGATACAGAATCGATGACATTGAAGTAGTAGCAGCCTTTGATATAGACGAGAACAAGGTAGGGAAAGACCTCTCCGAAGCCATCTTCGCTGAGCCCAATAACACCATCAAGTTTGCCGAGGTTCCCAAGACCGGGGTGATTGTCGAGCGTGGCATGACACATGACAGCATCGGCAGATATCTGGCCGACGTCGTCAAAAAATCGCCCCACTCCACTGCGGACATAGCTGGCATTCTGGCGGAACGAGAAGTTGATGTGGTCATCAATTACCTCCCAGTCGGCAGCGAACAAGCCACCAAGTGGTACGTCGAACAGATCCTTAACGCCCGTTGCGGCATGGTCAACTGCATCCCAGTATTCCTGGCCCGCGAAGAGTACTGGCGCAACCGCTTTGAAGAGCGCGGTGTTCCTATCGTTGGCGACGACATCAAATCTCAACTGGGGGCAACAATCACCCATCGTGTGCTGACCCGCTTGTTCGAAGACCGGGGCGTTACCATCGATAACACCTACCAGTTGAACTTTGGAGGCAACACCGACTTCTTGAACATGCTGGAACGAGACCGACTGACTTCCAAGAAGATATCCAAGACCACCTCGGTAACTTCTCAGATGGATGAAGAGCCGGAAGCGGACGACATCCACATCGGACCCAGTGACCATGTGCCTTGGTTGAAGGACAGGAAATGGTGCTACATCCGGATGGAGGGACGTGTCTTTGGCGGCGCCCCAATCAACTTGGAGCTCAAGCTGGAGGTCTGGGACAGCCCCAACTCCGCCGGAGTGGTCGTCGACGCCATCCGATGCGCTAAGTTGGCAATGGACCGAGGTCAGGGTGGAGCGGTTGAAGGGGCCAGCGCCTACTTCATGAAATCTCCTCCCATTCAGCACACCGACGATCAAGCCAGAGATTTGGTCGATGCTTTCATCGCCGAGGAAGTTCCAAAGGACTAAGTCCCTGATTGAAAACGATTCCTTGGCCGACGAGGGGACACGGGTGATACAGTGAAGATCGGCATGGTTTCTCCGTACGACTTCACTTGGCCCGGTGGGGTGACAGCCCACGTGGCCCAGTTGGCACGGGAACTTGGCCGATGCGGACATGAAGTCCAGGTACTCGCGCCCCATTCCCCATCGCGTGAACCCCAAGAGGCAGACTTACTGGTCCCCTTAGGACGTTCCGTCCCACTGCCCAGTGGAGGCTCTATAGCCAGGGTTTCTTTATCCTGGTGGCTCTACCCAAAAATCAGAGCTCTGTTGGAACGAGAGAAGTTCGACATAATCCACCTGCATGAACCCATGGCGCCCATCCTCCCGCTGTGCGTCCTTGAATTCTCCCAATCCATCAATGTGGGGACCTTCCACGCTTCCTACGCCCGCCAGCACCTCTATCGTTTTGCCCATCCAATCATCAAGCGCTGGCAGCAGCGGCTCCACGGCAGCATCGCCGTCTCGCCGGCAGCCCGCCGTTATGTAAATAACACCTTCCCTGGTGAATACGAGATCATACCCAATGGTATCGACTTCGATCACTTCTCGGCCAATGCCGCACCGCTGCCCCAATACCGGGACGGTAAGCTGAATATATTGTTCGTCGGCCGATTGGAAAAACGGAAAGGGCTCCGCTATCTTTTGGAAGCCTACAGCAGGCTGAAATGGGAGCAACCCAACATCCGGCTAATCGTGGTGGGCCCCGGAGATCCGGACAAAGAGTCTTACCGTATCATGAGTTCCCACAACCTGCAGGACGTGGAATTCGTAGGTCGAGTCTCCTACGCGGACCTGCCACGGTACTACGCTAGCGCCGACATCTTCTGCTCTCCCGCCACCGGCGCCGAGAGTTTCGGAATCGTCTTACTAGAAGCCATGGCCGCCGGCAAACCGGTGGTAGCGTCAGACATCGAAGGGTTTCGAGGAGTTATGACTGACGGCGAGCAAGGCCTGCTTGTACCGAAGAAAGACAGCGACTCCCTGGCCGGTGCTTTGGGTACATTGGCTCTGAACCCCGAGTTGCGGGCCAAATTGGGCGCCCAGGGAAATAGGACTGCCGAGAGCTACCGCTGGGAAGTGGTGGCCGGCCGAGTCGAGAAATACTACAAGACTTGTTTAAAGGAGGCTAACAGTTCCTCTGATGCCTCTACCAGCACGAGAACAATTTAGATCGGCGGTCCTCCGCTACATAGAACTGCCTGGGGCGAAGTTCTTCAAGGCCATCAAGTTCACCCCCAATGGCATCACCATCCTGGGTTTCCTGATTACCGTCGCGGCCGCCTATCTGGTCGGCGCAGGCTGGTTGCTTGCAGGCGGGATTGTCTTCTTGTTTGGCGGAGGATTGGACTTGATGGACGGCGCTCTAGCCAGGCTGACCGGCACAGTCAGTCCTTTCGGGGCGTTGCTGGACTCGGTGTTTGACAGACTCAGTGAAGCTTCTCTGTTCGTCGGCCTCGGGGTCTTCGCTATGCGCGATGACATGAGCGAGGGCCGGCAGATATTTTTCATCACCGTGCTGCTCTTGGCCCTTATATTCTCCCAGGGTGTTAGCTACCTCCGAGCGCGCGGAGAGGGTCTGGGAGTATTCACTATAGATGGTGTGTAGACCAGTACCGAACGCGTGATATTGCTTGGCGTAGGATTAATCGTTGGCCAAATAGAGTGGTTCTTATTGGCCATTGCTGTAGTATCCTGTTTTACCCTGTTCCAGCGCATGTTAACCATCCGCGCCATGCTGGACAAGGCTGGATAACCCACTGCTTCCCGTGTAAACTGGTCTTCATCGAGAGTTTTTGCCTTCTGTCATCGCGCCGAGGGCAAGGCGAGAGACCAGTGCATGGCACAGCAGACGCTGATTCAAGAACAACAGAAATCTCAGCTCAAAAGGACCTTCCGAAAGGACCTCAGGGCCGATGTCGAGATGCGCCTGTTCACCCAGCGCCCTTCGCCAATCACCGTACCGGGCCGCGAATGCAGGTATTGTGTAGAGACCCAGCAAATGCTGGAAGAATTGGTAGCGCTGTCCCCCAAACTCCGTCTGGAAGTCATTGATATCTTCGCTCAACCCGAGTTGGCCAAAGACGAGGATATAGTCAGGGTACCAGCCCTAGCGTTCGGACCGAAAGGCAAAGCCAAGCTCAGGTTCTTCGGCATACCAGGCGGATATCAGCTATCTGTCATCGTCGAGAATATCAAGACGATGTCAAGGGGCGTCAGCCCTCTGAGCATGGGCACACGAAAAGGTTTGCAAAGGATCGACCAGCCGGTACAAATCCAGGTATTCGTTACTCCCGCCGATACCGCTTGCCCACCGGTCGCACGCCTGGCCCACGCGTTAGCGATAGAGAACGAAAAAATCACCGCCGACGTCATAGAGATAGAAGAGTTCCCGGCCTTGGCTCAGAAGTACGGAATCCGTTCCGTCCCCATGACCATAGTAAACGAGATAACCAAGATTACCGGGCTTACGAGCGAGCAAGAATTTGTCGATAAGATACTCCAGTGCGGAGTGCGCAGGGAATCTGCATCCGCACCGGCCCAAACCTAAGGCAACACTCAAACTAAAACAGGAGAAATAAGCGTGCCCAAAGAATTAAAGGGCGATATGAACGGCCAGGGTCTGCAAATAGGCGTGGTGGTCGCCCGTTTCAATGAGATTATCACAAGGAAATTGCTGGACTCTGCTATTGAGACCCTCACTCGGCATGGGGTCAGGGACGAAGACATAACCATCGGTTGGGTTCCAGGCTCATTCGAACTCCCAGTCGTCGCCAAGACCATGGCCAAATCCGGGCGCTACCATGCCGTGATCTGCCTAGGGGCCGTTATCCGGGGGGAGACATCCCATTACGACATGGTCGCCGGCCAGGCCGCCAGCGGCATAAGCTCCATCGGCCTCGAAACAGGAGTGCCAACCATCTTCGGCGTCCTGACCACTGAAAACATGGAGCAAGCCCTGAACCGGTCCGGCGGAAAATCCGGGAACATGGGTGCCAACACGGCCGTCGCCGCTATTGAGACAGCTAGGATGGTGGAGGCCGCCAACACTGCCTAGACTGGCTCTGAATTTTCGGCAACCCTAAAAACCAAGGAGCTTTCCGTGAAGATTGGCGTGACCATTCCCAACAACTGGGGAGTCCAAGACCCGCAACAGGTTCTGGAATTCGGGCCACTTGCTGAAAACCTGGGGTACGACTCCATCTGGGTCATGGATCATCTGTTCAACACCGGATACATCCGGGAACGCCTGGAAGACAAGCCTTACTACCACCCCATGTCTACCCTCTCGTACCTGGCGGCAACCACCTCCAAGGTGACGCTGGGGACATCTGTGCTGGTGCTCCCGTACCACAGCCCCGTTGAACTGGCGAAATACGCAGCCACACTGGACCAGATATCCGGCGGACGGGTAACCCTAGGCGTAGGTGTTGGAGCAATGACAGAAGAATTCGACGCCCTGGGAATCTCCATGCGAGAGAGGGGCTCCCTCACCAACGAATGCATCGACATTATGAAAGAGCTCTGGTCCAGTCATCTTCCGAAGTACCAGAGTAAGCGCTGGGACTTCTCAGATCTTTACTTCTCGCCCAAGCCAGCCCAGGACAGCATTCCCATCTGGGTTGGCGGCTCCAGTCCTGGCGCTATCAAACGCACGGCATTGCGCGGCGACGGCTGGCATCCCACCGGCATCTCTGCCGAGAGCTACGCCCTGACCAAGCATGAGATTATTGAGGCCGCAACCGCAGCTGGTAGAGACCCATCGAACATGGACTGGTCTACCAGGGTTGAAGTGGAAGTCCACGGCAAGCCTTCCAGCGATCGTGCAGCGTCTCGTTCGACCCTCCCAGGCGACAACCCTGATATTATGACGGCCGGCATCAAAGCCTACGAAGACGCTGGGGTCGACCACATTGTGTTAGCCCTAAATTCGGGTGATGTTAGCGCCTTAAAGAGGTTGATGGGAACGATTGCGACGGAAGTGATCCCAGAGTTTCGATAGGCGATTAGCTACCTCAACTACACCTCAGCCACATCCATCTTCTTTGGCGCGCTGGTCGCCAGTAACATACCTATGGTGGCGAAGCCCAATATCCCCAGAATCAAAAAGGCGTCCTTATAAGAGCCTGTGACGTCGTAGACTATGCCGGAGAAGACCGCACCTATGGCTTGGCCCAAAGATACGAGTGGTTCCGTTACGCCCCGTATGGCACTTAAAGATTGGCGGCCGAAGTAATTGGCGTAGGCCACCACTGGAACCACCAGTATGCCGCCGACAGCCATCCCGAATATCGCCGCCACCGTCAATGCTTCTACAATCGTGTCAGCAATAGGGAATAGGATCAGAGCCACGGCCATCATCAGGGCGACCCCTGCGTAGGTGTATCGAACGGGAGCCTTGTCCACCAACCAGCCCCAAAAAAGGCTGCCGACTCCTGTGAATACAGCGTTCATGCTGAGAGTTGCTGCCGAGACGCCGACGCCTAGTCCCTGGTCTAGGAAATAGGCTCCCTGATGGATGTTCGTCCCCGACTGCAGTAAATACAAGGAGCCGGTGGCCAGTGCTAACAGCCATAGCGTAGGTGTTCGCATGGCCTCCTTTAGGGTCCAGTTTTGCTCCTCAGCTGGTGATTCCGCAGGTGTTCCATCGTCTTGCTCAGTTGGCAAGTCTCCGTCCGGCAGAAGGCCCACCGACTCCGGGCTTTGACGCACTAGCATGGAGACCGGCCCGAGGGCCAGCACCCAAACCAACACACCCAGCACGATCCATGCATCTTCCCAGCCACGGTATTTAATGACTAGTCCGGCAATGAGAGGGAAAGTAATCATGCCCAGGGAGTGGGATAGGAATAAGATTCCAGTTGCCCGTCCGCGCCGTCTCACGAACCAACGGGACACGACAACTGAAGAACCGATGTTCATAGGGCTAGAAAATATGACCCGCCCAGTGCCGTAAGCCAGATAAAATGCTATGGGAACAGTGGCCCATGCCAACGAAACAGTGGATAACCCCATTACCAGCACGCTGCCCGTGAGGATCACTCGGGCGCCATACCGATCTAGTGCCCAGCCGACAACTGGGGAAGCCACGGTGGCGGCTAGCCCGCCCACGCTTGCCGCTCCCGCGATAAGGGTACGGCTCCAGCCCAAGTCCTCAGACATTGGAAAAATGAATACGGCCAGGGTAAGGCTGGCAGCAGCATTTCTGACCACCATAGAGCTGCCGGCAGCGAAGAGGATGTTCCAGCCGTAAAAAAACGGCAACCTATTTAAGAGTTGGTACATCGAAAAGTTGTTAGGCTAACATGTATGAAAATTCCAAATAAAACCGCCGCAGCACAGTAACAAGCCCGCCACGGCGGTCATTCACCAGCGGCTAGTGTATAGCTTGAAAACACATCTCGGCAATCTGAACTTGATAAGACAGACCTCTCTGACCCTTGCAACATTGGCCGTTTTCGCCATGTTCGCCCACTTGGCTTGCCAGGGCCCGGCCGGAGAACCTGGT
>JAKUNK010000029.1:0-41306 GCA_022451945.1 Dehalococcoidia bacterium | reverse complement strand
GTGTAATTCGGCGTCGCCGTCGCCCAACGAAGAAGTCATAAGAGTTGTCACAGCGTCCAGGCTCTGAGTATTTATGAATGTCCCGGAACCATGTTTGCTCACCGCCAGTCCCTGGAATTCGAGTGTTCTGATCGCCTCTCGGACGGAGCTGCGGCTGACTTTAAACCGCTCTGCCAACACCCTTTCCGCGGGAAGCTTGGCACCATGAACCAAGATCCCCTGTTGAATCTGAGCATGGAACAACTCCACGATACCCTCATGAAGTCGCTGTCCTTGGAGGTTTTGCAATTCAGTCTGCCCAAATCTAGCCAGAATCCTTGTTGATGCCGGAAATCCACAAGTGGTCTGACCAATTATTTAGTTGGCTGGGATTATACACCCAGCCCAGGCGTTGTCAAGGCGTGAAAAACAGGCAAGATTTCCGCTTCTTGGTTAGATTCTGGTTTACAATAACGAATGAATTGGCGTGTAACCTTATATGTTCTAGGGTGCAACTTGGGGTTATAATCCGCTCGTAAAACCGACCCCGTTTCAGGGGTTTCTCAGAGGTACTCTTAATTTGCAGGATGTGATTGTTGTGGGCGCGGGCCCTGCCGGCAATAACGCCGCCCTTTCTTTGGCTTCAAAGGGTTATGGCGTTACAGTTATCGATTCACGAGAAAACATTGGCGACAAGCTCTGCACCGGATTGGTGGGAGAGGAGTGTTTTCGGCGTTACCCAATTGACCCATCTCTCGTTTACCGAGAGATCAACTCCGCCAGCGTGATCTCACCCTCCAACAAAGCGGTCAGATTCGAAACACCTCTGCCGGTGGCGCGTGTTGTGGACCGGGTGGCCTACGTATCGTCTTTCGCTGATCAGGCAAGGGAAGCCGGCGCAGAGTACCTTCTCGGTCGCCGCGTAGCCCGTCTTGAACAGCATGCCGACAGGGTATCGGTAATTACTGAAGGAGAAGTGATCGAAGCCAGGGCATTGGTCCTGGCCGCTGGGTTCGGCTCGCAGTTGAATCGCCAACTTGGCCTGGGCGAGCCGTCGGATTACGTAGTGGGCGTCCAGGGTTTGGTGAAGACTGAAGGCGTAGATGAGGTGGAAGTCCACCTCGGGCGTGAGGTAGCCCCGGGCTTCTTCGCCTGGCTGGTACCGACCAAATTCGGTTATGCCCTTGCCGGGTTATTGGTACGCAAGAACGCGCTGGAGCACTTCGATCAGTTCATTTCCGACCGGCAGGCTGAAGGCAAAATCACTGAGGTGTTGGGAAAACCGGCCTGTTGGGGTATCCCTCTGCGCCCCCTGCGTAAGACCTATTCTGACCGGGTCCTGGTCGTGGGCGACGCTGCTGGGCAGGTCAAGCCGACCACTGGGGGCGGCATATTCTATTCATTGCTTGCCAGCGAGATTGCGTCTAGTGCTCTGGTGCAAGCTTTGGAAGAAGACAAATTGTCGGCTAACCGACTAGGGGCATACCAGAAAGAATGGAAGACCTTGCTGTCCAACGAATTGGAGGTGGGCTACTCTGCGCGTCGAGTGTTTGAGTACCTAGGCGATAACCAAATCACTTCCCTCATCAATCAGGCTAGCGTAAATGGTTTCGTTGCCGAATTGGCTTATTCGCCAGATGTCTCGTTCGACTGGCATAGCTCGATGATTGGCAAGATCATGGGTCATCCGACGTTGGGAATTGTATTAAGGCTAGCGAATCCGTTGCTGGCTAGGATGGCGAAATCACCGGCACCAGACGAGGTCTTTGCGCCGGAGGTGTCCATGGCCGAGTTTGGCACCCTGGTATAAACCAAACCTTGGCCGGGGTTTACCGGTATAAAAGGTTTCAAAGAAGACGGTGGATCTTATGACCCAGCGCCTCCGTATTATCCGGGCCATTTTCGCTTTTCTATTCCTGGCCATGTTCGTTACCGGCATGCTCGGCCCGGTGCTGGCGCACGCCAAAGAGCCCAAGGCACCCCATGTATTGGTAATGACCGTTGATGGCATTATCAACCCTGTCAAAACGAAATTCATTTCCAGAGCCATTGACCAAGCCCAACGAGATAGTGCGGCCGTGTTGATTATCCGGTTGGATACTCCCGGCGGCCTCCTCGGCGCCACGCGTGGAATCGTTACGCTTCTACTCGAGTCGCAGGTGCCTGTGGCGGTGTTCGTGTCTCCCAGAGGAGCTAGGGCCGGCTCAGCAGGGGCCTTCATAACGGTAGCGGCTAACTTCGCCGTGATGGCTCCCGGGAGCAACATCGGTGCAGCTTCCCCTATCTCATCCACAGGTGAAGACATTGATGACACACTAGCCAGCAAGGTGGAGAATGACGCGGCAGCTTTGATCCGCAGTATCGCCCAAACTCGTGGCCGCAATCAGGACGAACTTGAACAGACTGTCCGCACCGCTGCGTCCTACTCCGCCCAAGAAGCGTTGGCTGAAAACCTGGTGGACTTTATTGCTGATGACCTGAACGACCTAATTACCATGCTTGACGGTCTGACTGCGGAAACGTCATCTGGATCAGTTGTATTGGAGACCGAGGGCCTCGGGGTCCGTTCATTCGAAAAGAACATCCTGGAACACTTCCTAGAGTTCATATCTGACCCCAACGTGTCGTTCCTCTTGCTGGCAGTTGGGGGGCTTGGAATCGTGGTGGAGATGTTCAACCCAGGTTTGGTCGCTCCGGCAGTAGTCGGCGTGATATGCCTGCTTCTGGCTTTCTTGGCCTTGGGTAACCTACCAATCAACTGGGCGGGTGTGGTGTTTGTAATTCTGGCATCAGTGCTAATCGTGCTGGAAGTGGTAGTTGCCGGGTTTGGCATTCTGGGCGTTGGAGCCATCGTCAGCCTGATTGTGGGAGGCCTGTTGTTATTCACCCAGTTCGGCGACACGTCACCGACCATGCCACCCATCGCGGTTAGTAAATGGATGGTATACGGCGCAGGCGGAGCCACGGCGTTAGCATTGGTGTACGTGGTCCGCCAGGCGCACTTGTCTCGAATGCAAGGCCCAGAAGACAAATCATTCATCCTTATTGGTTCACTGGGCACTGTGACAGGCGAACTAAATCCCAAGGGCATAGTTCTGGTGGGAAACGAAACCTGGACAGCGGTAAGTGGAGATGATAGTGTGATCGCTGTAGGAGAAACCGTTGAAGTTCGGAGCATTGACGGCCTCGTATTGACTGTGTTTCGACGTAATAATCAAGATATAGTAGACAACTCGTAGTGCATGTACGCGAATCTCAATAATATTAGGCGTTCGGAAAAGAGGAGGAGCACATGGCTTTCGGTCTGATACTCGTCCAGCAGTACCAAAGATTGGTCGTTCAGAAGTTCGGTACATTCATCGGAACAAAACCGTCTGGTTTGCGCTTCTTGTTGCCTTTTGTCTACCACGGGACCAAGGTTGACCTCCGAGAGAGAGTCACCAGGGTGCCTACTCAAAAGTACATCACCGCCGACAACGTGGTGGTGGATATGGACTTTGTCATCTACTATCGGGTGATGGAGGAATGCGCCGAGCGCGCCGTGCTGGAAGTCCAGAACTTTGAATTGGCGGTGGTGAACCTGGCGTTTGCGACTCTAAGGGCAGTGATTGGCGCTACCACGTTGTCTGACGCCCTGGCGGAAAGAGAGCGCATCAGGGATGCTCTACAAGTACGGATGGACGAAGTCACCGAACGGTGGGGGGTTAAGATTTCACAGGTGGAAATTAACGAAATAGACCCACCTCCTGGAGTAAAAGCTGCCATGGAAAGAGAGAAATCAGCGGCTGCCATCAAGACTGCCGAGATAACCGAATCCGAGGGAGCAAGGCAGTCCCAGATCAACATCGCCGAAGGAGAGAAGCAGGCGGCGATCCTATCGGCCGAAGGGATGCGCCAATCAGAGATTCTGCGGGCGGAAGGCGAACAACAGGCTGCAGTCCTCAGAGCTTCTGGTTTCAGTGAGGCGTTGGAGCGGATCAATAGCGTGGCCAGTGGAGCAGACGGGCGAACCATGAGCCTTCAATATTTCGAGACGCTAAAGTCCTTGGGCGACAGCCCTTCTACCAAATGGATTTTCCCTATGGAATTCACTTCCATGTTGGGGAACTTCCTAGGGATGGGAGGCCAGAGCAACGGAGGCACCGACTCTAAGTAGCGCTGATCTCTTGACCCGGACAAAAATCCCGTCCGTCCAAAACTGGAATGACGGGATTTTCTTACCTGGAACTGTGGTTTTTGTTGAAAGGTCTCTAAAGCCGAGGGCCAACTGGCCACGGTGCGAAGATACAATTGTAACCCCGGGCCAAATAGGAAAGCCGTAGGCTGGAATCGTCTATTTGGCCTTGTATTGGGCCCGGTGACCGAGATCAGTTCGGGAGTTTGGGCAGGACTAATATGCCTTCTTCTGGATCTCCCAGGATGTCCGTGTTCGACTGGGCATGTAACTGGCCAGTGTAGGCGTTAATGATTGAGTCGCAGCTATTCCGGTCTAGGTCATCGGCGTGTTCTTCCATACCCGAGACCAGTGGGGTGAGATGGCCAATCATGTAGCTGATACTGGCGGCGCTGTTCTTTGGTGGCACCTTATCGCCGAATAGCAGCATCTTCGTGGCGTGCGGATAAACCTCGATTACGTTGTGACCGGCTTCTCTGAGGGTTTTGCTCAGTTGGATTCCACGGTAGATGAGCTCCCTGATAATCGATCCCTTGTTGGTGTAGAAACAACTGATTCCCATCTTAGCCAATTCCAATTCGAGCAAACGGCCTTTTCGATTGGGTTCTGAGAAGTGGCATTCGCAAGCCTGATCCAGACAACAGAAACCGGACGGCAGATTGAGCGGCGCTCCGATGGCCACCAAGTCCGGACGTATGTTGTCGACTACGTCGATCAGTTCGGTATCTTCGAAGAAACTGCCGAGTTCTACCAGACGGGATTGGGTATCTAATACTGCTATGGAAGAGGGTTTTTTTCGGGAGGCCCTTAAATCAACACCTAGAACTGCCATTACGAATCTCCACGTTCGTGAATCGGATATATTGGCCTTCTCGGTCTCTTCCGGAAGGGCGCCTTTGCCCTTGGAAGGTCGAGTGGAGTTATCTGACCGCACCGCGATTATGTTGTTATAACGAAAAATCCGCCTATGCGGGTGGTGCGTTTAGCCAGTCTGGCGAAAAAAGAGACGAGTCTAGATAGTTCAACGCTGCGGAGTATGGATCGGTCTCTTTCGCCGCTACCTGCTCCAAGGTAGCATTTAGGCCCGTGTCGTTTTTGACTCTTTCGCGAAGACGTTGCGCCAACCCCTCCTCTACTGCTTCTAAGAACTCCCGTTTGCGCTGTCTTCCCCGGCGGGCTTCAAGTTCGCCGCTAGTGGTCTGAAACTGTCGGTGGCCCTGTATCTTCCCCCATAGATCGTCTATTCCCTGCCCGGTATGTGCCGTTGTTAGCACCACCGGCGGGCTCCACCTGGGACTGGTTGTGGACATTTGGAGCATTCCGGTGATGGCCGTTGCCATTCGTTCTGCTCCTTCTCGGTCCGCCTTGTTGACCAAGAAAACGTCGGCAATCTCCATAACCCCCGCTTTCAACGTCTGAATTGAGTCCCCAGACTCCGGGTTCAAAGCCACCAAGACAGTGTCTGCCACACTGACGATTCCTAATTCGGTCTGTCCGACACCAACAGTCTCTACCAATATCAGGTCGGTTCCGGCGGCATCAAGCGCCCGGACCATGCTTTTGACTATCCGCGGCAATCCTCCTGATTGGCCACGGGTGGCCACGCTGCGGATGAAAACCCCTGAGTCCAGATAATGACGCTGCATCCGGATGCGGTCGCCGAGGATGGCTCCGCCGCTATAGGGACTGGTTGGATCGACAGCGATTATGCCTACTGTTGAGCCGGCTGTTCGAGCCAATTGGGTCAGTTGGTCAACAATGGTGCTTTTTCCAGCGCCGGGAGGGCCGGTGATTCCCACGGTGTATGCCCGTCCGGTTTGACCATCAATCGCCTTCATTGCCATGGCGGCATCGGGGTCTCCCCGTTCCAGTAAGGTGATCAACCTTGATAGAGCCCTTTGTTCTCCAGCCAATAATCTTTCGGCAATGTCGGACATCGGCTAGGCGCTCCGTTGGGTGGTCCCAGAGGTCAGGAAAACCAGTGCTGAACCACTTCGGAATCTAGCACTGGCTAGGCACAGCGTCAACAGCGAGTTTAGGATATTGGATAGAGATGAATATCGCATGTGGGTTATGTTAATAAACTCCCATGATTCGTCGCTTATTTGTCATAGAGCAGACATGAAATCAATCATGTCTTACGATTACAAACTATGGCTTGCGATGTAGAAAACAACATCAATCAAAAAACGTTAGTGAGATTAACGGCTATTACGCTACAACGTGGCGCATTTGTTAAGGGTGAACCGACTTAGAAATACACACCGTTCGCCGGAGGTGGGGTCAAATGGAACCTAGAGACAGCGGGAGGCCGGTCCGGTGACTGCAAAATACAGCTGGCCAGATACTCGCGCGAAAGGCCTTAGACCACCGGTTGGCAGAGGAATGCTTCTGGTCTTGTTTCTCTAGTCTAGTGATGGAACCGCTGCTGATTTTCGAACCCGACGGCGTCGGCGGCAATCAGCAGGTCCGGCCTATTGCCCCAGCGTTTCAGGAACCGCCCAAAGTTCTTTCGGCTCAACTCGTCCCGCTGGTTGTCATCCAGCTCGGTCCATTGGCGGTGTTCATGGCGCACCAAAGGCAGGCTTGAGTCGGCTATTATCTTAAAGCCTTTGTCCTTGAACTGGAAGCAATAGTCGATGTCCAGGTTACGATAGAAACGGAAGCACTCCCGCATTAACCCAACGGTATTGACCTCCTCCCTACGAAACGCCATGCAATAGGCTTGCATAGCGTCGGCCTCTCCAGTGTCAACTTCTTCATGGAAGTGTTGCATGTCAGGAGTACTTAGCCCCCAAGGGCCAAAAATTCCTACCGCTGGGTCGTCGAGGGTAAGGGATACGGAATCTAGGATGTTGCCGGTTATCTCCGCCGAACCGTCCAAGACCACTATATTGCGTCCACGGCTCTGCATGAGACCAATGTTCTTGCTGGCGGCATCGCCGATGACGTGGTCACAGTGAACCACTCGTAATTCAGGGTGCTGTGTGAGCATCTCCTCCAGAAGTTCCCCAGTACCGTCCGTGGAGCCGTTGTCTATGACGAGGACTTCTATAGAGTAGTTTCCTGAGTGTTTTAGCATGCCTTCGATACAGCGTTTTACATCGCTAGGATACCCGTAAGCGTTCAATATAAACGTGAAATCCAACTCGGGTGGCTGGTCCAGATAAGACTCAACTTCCCGCGATGACGACACCGAGGCCCACTTTTCCTGCCGCAGTTCTAAGGGCGTCTTGGGTCGGGCCCTTGTCCCAATCAGTGTGTCTTCAACCAGATAACCGTCGGACGCCAGCTGGCCGCGGAGGGAATCGGCGGTGGCATAATCGGACTGCTCCCTATGGCCGCCCCTGAGATCCAGAGTAGTGGTAATCTCGCTGGTAACGGCGTTCTCGGCCGGCGCCTTGTGCAGGTCTAGGCCGAACATCTCATCGAATTCCAACAATAGGTCCAATTTGGCACGTCCTGGCATTTCCGACCGAACCATCTCCCAGGTCAAAGCTAAGGCACGAGGCATGTCCAGGTCCGATTCAACGGCGTCCCAGAACTTGCGCCGGTACTCTTCTTTGTTGGAGTCATGGCCGCTCACTTCCGGCTCTTGGCTCCAGAGCCAAATACGATGCCGTAGGCCAGTCAGCGCCTTTTCGGCGGCCTTCAATGAAGTGAAGGTGAAGTTCATGCGGTGGCGGTAAAGGATGGTCATACACAGGTAGCGGAAGGAGAGGGGCGAGAACCCGCGCTCAATGAGTTCTTCGATAAGGAAAACATTGCCAGCAGACTTGGCCATCTTGGCGCCGTCAGCCAGCAAGTGTTGCGCGTGTATCCAGTAATTGACGTGCTGGTGCTGGAAGGCAGCTTCGCTTTGGGCAATCTCGTCTTCGTGGTGAGGAAATACGTTGTCGACGCCGCCAGTGTGGATGTCAAAACTCTCTCCCAGGTACTTCGAAGCCATAGCCGAACACTCGATGTGCCAGCCGGGAAATCCCTCGCCCCAGGGGCTGGCCCATTTTACGTCGCGGCCAGGTTCTGCAGCCTTCCACAACGTGAAGTCTCTGGGGTCTTTCTTCAAGGGGTCGGCTTCGGAGCGGACTCCCTCTAGAAGGTCACCGCCGAAATTGTTGGAAAGCTTTCCGTAGTTAGGGAATGAAGGAACATCGAAGTATAGGTTGCCGCCTTTCTCATAGGCGTGGCCGTTCGCGAGAAGAGTCTCATTGATGGCTATCATCTCTGGGATGTGCTCGCTGGCCCAGGGGAAGACGGTGGCTTCCATGATGTTCAGCCGCGCTTCGTCTCTGTGGAACCGGCCGGCATAAAGTTGGGCGATCTCTTGGATCGTCTTTCCCTCAGCCAGGGCCGCCATAATCATTTTGTCACCGCCAGCCTCGGCCAACTCCTGGCGCATATGGCCGACGTCGGTGATGTTTTTGATGTGGGTGACTTGCATGCCACTGTGGATCAGCGAACGTCGCACCCAATCTGCCATGAGATAGGTGCGTAGGTTTCCGATATGGGCGTCGCGGTACACGGTGGGACCGCAGGTGTACATTTGAATAATCCCCGGCGTGGAGGGTTGTATCTCTTCAACCTTTTTTGCCAGGGTGTTGTAGATGCGGAGCAAAGGGACCTCTTCTACCTGAGGTTGCACGCCTGATGTGGCGGGCTCAGTCGTCTGGCCAGTTTAGCACGTTACCTGTCTCTGTGCCATAGAGAAATAACCTCTTACCGTCCTCATAATAGTTAAGAGGGTTCACGGGCGGCTGGTTTCACGTCAGAAAAATGGAATGTGAACGAATCCGAGAATGCCTGCACGTGGAAGGGAAAGTCTTCCAATCCGATCAGGTCGTCTATCACATATTCGCCCAAAGACAGCGTTCGGAGTCCGGCCGGCTGATCAGCGCTGAGGCGTTCATAATCCATCACTGGGTGAATGACCGGACCGAGACCCTCTTGCCACGATATTGATCTCTTTCTGCGCAGTGTGGGTGAAGAGATAGTCTAATCTCAACCTCTTCTAGGGATGGTACTGGACCACTGCTCCAGCCAGTTTCAAGGACTCAATCTGCTCTCCGGTGTACCCAGCCTCGCTGAGAATCTCGTCGGTTTCCGCCCCTAACATGGGAGTAGGCCGCCCGATCCGCATGGGTGTCTCGGAGAGCTTGGCCACGCTACCCAGATGATCTGCCTGTCCGACGTTTGGATGGTCCCGGCCCACGATGAGGCCCGCCTTGCGGATGTCGGCGTCGTCCCGGAATTCTTCGACAACCCGGTTGGCGATGACGCTAACTCCGGTGGGGTTGACCAGTTCCGCCCATTGGTCCCGGGTCTTCCCAGTCAATATCTCTGATAGAGATTCCGTAAGAGCCTTGTCGTTACCGTCGGCCATCCCTGAGAAATCAGATAACGCAGTGAAGCGCTCCCAGGCTTCGTCGTCAGGGCAATGGAGATACATCCAACCGTCGGCAGCCTGGTAGAGGCGTGATTTGGCAGAAAACCCGCGGACTCCCAGCCCTTCCGGCTCGTTTCTTTCATACCCTTCGTAATCCAGGAAGTAGGGCGATTGAAGCAGTCCGGCAGTTAGTGCCAAGCCGCTGTTGACCGTCTGTCCCAGGCCGGTCCGGTTGCGTTCGTGGACGGCCAGGGCAACCGCGTAAGCTCCCATCAACCCGGTACCATAGTCGTTCATAGGATAGGGCAACAGTTTGGGGGCAGAGTCACGGCCACCGCGCCGCACCTGGATTCCGCTGGTGGCCTGGGCCAGTTGTTCCCAGCCAGGACGCTCAGCCCAAGGGCCGTCGTAACCGAAGGCGTTCAGGGATGCGTGGATGATGTCTGGTTTGCGTTTCTTCATCTCGTCGTAGCTGATCCCGAGCCTGGCCAAGCTGGCGGCGCGGTTGTTCTCTACCACCACGTCGGCTGTCTCAAGTAGCTTGTAGAAGACCGCCAATCCATCTGGGGTTTTTAGATTAATATTTATGCTGCGCTTGCCGCGGTTGACGTCGGTGTTGCCGGCGATATCGTAGGGACGCGACGGGTCGTCAATCTTGATGACCTCCGCGCCGAACTCACCTAGTGTGCGGCCGCAGGTCGGCCCGGCCAGGACTATGCATAGGTCTAGCACCCGTATGCCTTCTAGGGCGCTCATAATGTTTTCGCGGGCCTCCGGGTAAGTCACTTCTCGCCCAGGGGCATTAATCTCGGCCATAATCTCTGATGTGTGCTCTCCCAGAGTTGGAGCGCGTCCCTGGATCTCCCCCGGTGTCCCTCGCAGCCGCACCTGTACTCCTGGCTGCTTCATGCGTCCATATTGCGCGTCGTTAATCTCCCTAACCATCTGGCCCGCGATGGCATGCTCGTGGACGAGCCATTCGTCGATGGTCTTGCAGATTGTGCCGACGCCACTGGCATCGGCGATGTCATCTTCCCATTGCTTGGCGGTCCGCTCCTTGAACATATTCTCGAAGCGATCCTTCCACATGGAGATAGTTTCATCGGATACGTTGGCGCCGTAGAGGTCTTCTAGGTCTTCGATCCAGTCGGGGCGGTTGGCGGCGGCCATCAGTTGGCTGACGAACCGCTGGTACATACCGTGCGATTGGAAGTACCGGCCGTCGGCGCACATGTATTGGTGGGACATGACGTTCCGGGGCAGGTTGAACAGGTCTGGAGGATCGATGTCGTAGAGCTTGACCAGGTGGCGTCCGATGGCCGAGAACATGGCGCTGTGCATGGGCACTTCGATACGCTGGCCTTTACCGCTGCGGTCCCTTGCCACCATGGCCATTGTCACCGAAACAGATGCCACGATAGCGGCGAAGGTACTGGCGGCCGGTAAGGGAAGGAACAACGGTTCTTCGGTGTTGTCATAGGGCTGGTAGACGCCAGTGGAGGCGGCGACGATCCCTTCCCAACCCCTCTCATTGCGGTGGGGGTTGTCTTCTCCGAAACCAGGGATGGAGACATATAGTAGTCTAGGATTGTTCTTGGAGAGGACTTCGTATCCGATGCCCAGCCGGTCGGCTACACCGGGGCGGTAGTTCTCTATAACGATGTCGGCCTTCTTGGCGAGGGCTCGCGCATTATCCTGGCCTTCGGGAGTTTTCAGGTCAAGTTCGATCGACCGTTTGCCTCGATTCCAAGTGGCAAAGGCCGGTTCGCTGCGGGCGGGGTCGCCACCCGGCCGCTCAACCTTGATGACGTCGGCACCCTGGTCGCTTAGCAGCATCCCCAATAACGGTCCCGGGATGTAATGGCCAAAATCCAAGACCTGAACGCCCCGAAGTGCGCCCTGCGCCTCGTTACCATCGGTGGTAGTCATAGCAAAAAGCCCTCAGAAATTTCGTTGTTATAGGGGAGGAAATCGTAGCAATGAGCCAAGCGACCGTCAACCGTTGGGTTAACGGACCATTCGGTGTTCAATCTTGACCGTCCGTCCGGTCTTCGCTGACTTGATAACCGCTGAGTTCACCTCGGTCGACCTCAGGCCGTCGGTGCCGGTGGCTGCGGGTTCTCGGTCTTCTTTTAGTGCAGAGTGAAAATCTGTCAATTCAGCCACGAAGTTAGCTAGGTAGTCGTACTCCCATTCCTCTGTCTGGTTGAGTGTTTCGCTGGCCACCACCGCTGAACCCATACGCGCCTCCCAAACAGTTGCCGTGCCAGTGAAGCGGCCGTCGGTGCCGTATACGGTGAAGTTGTTCAGAGTGTCGGGCAGCATCCTGCCGCAGCTTACGTTGGCGATTGTCCCGTCTTCCAACCGTAGGGCCATGCTGGCGATGTGCTCGAGTGGTTGGGCATCGGTCTGGCCGTCGGTCATGGCATTGACTTCGGTGATCTCTTGCGCCATGACGAAGCGCACCAGGTCGAACACGTGGACACCTAAACCCATGATTACCGAACAGCCGCCCATGGACACAGGGTCCTCCCACCAGCCGCGGAGGCCGGAGCGGGGTAGATGCTCGGGTTCGCCCCTTTCACCACGGCCCCAATGCCCTTGAAGCAGCCGGACGCGGCCCAACTTGCCTTGCAACACCAGGTTTTTGGCCAAGAGGTGGGCCGGATGGAACCGCAGCTCAAACCCCAGGCCCAGCTTTACTCCGTTCTCCTGGCAGACTTTGACCATGGCAATAGCGTCATTCACCGAGGTTGCCATGGGTTTCTCGGAAAGCACGTGCTTTCCTGCTAGGGCGGCTCGGACAGTATGGTCCATATGCATGGCATTAGGCGACGCTACGAATACAGCGTCGATCCGGGAGTCGGCCAATAGATCATCAACATTGGAGTACCCTGCCTTGGCTCCGTGGGTCTCTGCAAAAGCATCGGCCCTCTCTTGGTCACGACTTAATACGCCGATCAGCTCGGATTCCGGGGTGAGGCCGATGGCCGGCGCTACTTTTTGATGAGGGTGCATCCCCGCCCCAATGATTGCCCAACCTAGTGCCAAAGAAAGTCTCCTTGATTTGTTTCTAAATGAACCCGGATTGTGTAAATCCGAACGGCCCCTATAATACCGCCAACGGGGAAGCGATTACAGGGGTGTAGTCACAGGAGATGATGAAATGGGATCAGTCTTGGAGAAAATCCAGTTAGTCAGAGAGGAATCAGCGCGGATCGGGGTTTACCTAAAAACACTGCGGCCCGAAGACTGGGCAACTCAAAGTGCTTGTGATGCCTGGCAGGTCCAGGATGTTGTCGCCCATGTGATTGGAGCGGTAGAACGCTTTGGCCCTAACATAGTCCGTGGCGCGGGTGGGGATGGTTCTGCACCGGAAGGTATGCCCGAAGCCGGGGTTGGAGATATGGCGGCACGCTTGAGGAACAACGCCCAAGTTGCCGTTGACTACAGGGAAAGTCTTGGCAGCGAGATTCTATCTGTCTACAACAACGAGACGGCCAGATTCGATCAGTTGCTAACTGGATTGGCCGACACGGACGCAAATAAGTCCTGCTACCACCCTGCCGGGACTATCTCGGTCGAGACCTACTTGAACCTGCGGCTTACCGAGTTAATAGTCCATGAATGGGATATCCGTTCCAAGTTGGAGCCCACCCCGGTGATGTCGGCCGCGAGTTTGCCGTCGATAATGGAGATGTTTCCAGTATTTGTGGTGGGCCGGTTGTTCGACCCTGGCACTAGCATGGTTTCTTCGGCCCGGCTCCGGTTTGAGCTGACTGGCTCCGTAGCGGGCAGTCACGACGTAGTTTGCGGCGGTGGCCAAAAAGCCAAGATGGAGCCGGCCAGCGATAAACACCCTAACGCTATCTTCGGCTGTGACACCCAGACTTTTGTGTTGTTGGTCTATGGCCGCATAAAACTTTCCCATGCTATAGATGCCAAGCAGATCGTAGTTTCGGGCGACGCCAGTGTCACGGCCCATTTTGGTGGCTAGCTTGCTTCTATAGTCACAAGGCTGCCCGATGCCACACGCTTCAGCGGTTCGGTGTCACTGAATATCTTGCCAATGACCGTGACTTCGCTGGCGGGCCGAATCTCGTCGCCCTGACTCGCCGGGGTTCGACCGAAGAATAAGCAGAAGGCGCTGCCTGGCGGCCAATAGCCTAGGTCGCCTATTTCTACCGTCTCCTGTCCGTCTTCCAAGTCGGCTTCCACCTGGATTTGGAAATAGATCTCATCACCCCAGGTGCTGCCGCTGGAATGTATAGGCAGAGCGTCCCAGATAGCGCCGGCGGTCTCTGTGTTATTCAACTCAGCGTCCAAAACCACGTCGCCGACCCTGATCGTTATGCTTTTTGCCATGTGATCATTAACCTAGCTTGGTGGCGAACCGCTCGGGCGCATAGCCCTGTATGGCCAGCGTAGTCTCACCGGTGGTCATCAGGTCGGCCACTGACTTGCCGATGCCTGGAGCCAGCAAGATGCCCTTTTTGCCTGCCCCGGTGGCCATATAAACGTTTTCCCAGCCAGGCGCTTGGCCCAGGATAGGCAGCCAGTCCGGAGTTACGGGGCGCAGACAGGCGGTGTGTTTCGCTAACTTGGATTCAGCCAACCTGGGGAAAATCCGGCCTAACCTGCGTCGGATCTCCTTGGCCACATCTTCTGAAAGGCCCCGGTCGAATCCTTTCCAGTCTTCGGTGGTGCCGCACCAGTTCAGACCGTCCGGTTTGGGATAGATCGACGCGCCGCCGCCAGAGATGTCGTATTGGATACAGTCTCCCTCCAGTTCCAGCCGAAGAATCTCGCCCTTGAGAGGGTCAACGGGGATATAGATCCCTAACCAAGACTCGGCTTTGCGCGACCATGGTCCCATTGCCATAACTACTTGGCCGCAGGAAATCTCACCATCTTCTAGGATCACACGGTCGATCGTACCGCTGCTGCCCTCGATTCTGGTGACATTGCCTTCACGGATCGTTGACCCAGACGCTTTAGCAAAGGCGTCTGTCAGTTTTTTACTGTCGGCGGCGGTGTTGCCGTGGTCGTACATCCCTCCGAGGATGTCAGGGGTGATTCGAGGCTCAAGCTTGGCAACCTCGTCCGGTTCCAGCCACCGCGCGTCAAACCCATCTGCTGCGTTGAGGCGCTTGGCAGTTTCTTTCAGGCCGTCCACTTCCGATTCTTCCAAAGCCAACTCAATCTTAGAAACGGTCCGGTGTTGGTAGTCTATTCCGGTCTCGTATTTCAGACTTTCGTAAAGGCCTGCATGTAGTTCGTAGCATTCCCAGGCGAAAGAACCTAATGGGCCGGGAATGCCGATTCCGGTCAGCGGGTTGAGGCCGCCGGCGGCATTGCCCGAAGCCTGGTTACCGATTCCTTCCCGCTCTATGATGGTTGAACTTACCCCGGACTGGGCCAGATAGTAGGCGACGGCGCAGCCTGCTGCCCCGCCTCCGATGATTGCAACGTCTGTGGTTTCTGCCATGATTGCTCCGTCTGTGTGTTGGATGTTGGTCGTATTCTCCGGGCCAGGAAGAAGGAAGATTGTCTCCGATGCCTGAGGCATCTAAAATGAGATAAGAATCAGGAGGTTCCGATGCCCATCTATGAGTATTACTGCGCCGGTTGTAGCCTGGATTTTGAAGTTATGCGCTCCGTTTCTCAGTCCGACGAACCGGCCAACTGCGAGAAATGCGGCAAACCAGCCGAACGGCAACTATCCAATTTCGCTTTCAAGTCCAATACCTTCACATCCCCAAAGTTCAAAGCTTCTTTAGAGAAACCACTCCGCGCCAGGACTAACGAACCTTTGAAGGACTCCGACTAGATTTCGGACTTCTCGAATCACCTCTCGTCAGAGTTTTAGGTCGAAGCCCTGGCCTCGCCGCATATGATACACGGGCAGGCTGCTCGCAACACCTGGTAGGTGTAGATACCAGTGTAATGGGCGTCGCTCCAGAGGAACTGCACCCCGTATTTGCCCACAGGCAACTGGTCCAAAGCCTTCACATCTTGGGGTACGGTGTCTGGGTCCAAGGTCCGTTTCCCGCTCATCTCGTCCACGCAATTGGCGCAAGGGCACCGCAGGCGCAGATAACGGTGAGGGAAGGGACTACGGTGGGCGTCTTCCCACAGGATCACTACGGCATCGTCTTCTAGATTTATGGCGTCCGGCTTAACAACTTGTTCCATCTGATTATCTCTACGGCGGCCAACCAAAGAAGTAGGGCCGCTGGTGTTATTTCTGCGGCGGAGCCTGCACCTCGGCCAATCGGGCCGGACGGGGCATCTCGTCAGGGTCGGTCGGTATCTCGATGATGCTTGGTTTGCCACAGTTCAAGGCTTCCTGGAGGGCGTTCCCGATGTCCTCTGGCCGGTCAACGTAGAACCCGGCGCCCCCGAATATCTCAGCGTATTTGTCGAATCGAGGGTTGATAACGTCGGCGCCCACGTAGCGCTCATCGAAAGCGTAGCGCTGGTATGCCTTCTCCGAGCCCCAGATACCGTTGTTCATGATTACCGTGACTAGGGGTAGGTTGTATTGGACAGCAGTGGAGAACTCCTGGGCATTGAATAGGAACCCGCCGTCTCCGTTGAAATTGATTACTGGTCGGTCAGGGGCGGCGAACTTAGCGCCGATGGCGGCTGGGAAGCTGAATCCTAGGCCACCGAGGTCCAGGGAAGTTATCAGGCTTCGCGGCTCGTAGTAATTGAGGCGATCCTGTCCATAGTTGGGAGCCAGACCGGCGTCCAGAGCCACGATAGCGTCCCTGGGCATAACTTTTCTCAGCTCGGCGTAAGCCCGCTGAGGCTTGATGGAGGAACCCGTCAGTTTCTCTTCGTCTCGCAGGCGTGTTGCTCTTCGTGAGTTCCAGTCTCGGATCTCGGAAACCCATCCTTGGTTGGGCCTAGGCTCTCGCTCTCGGACCTTTTCTAACAGCCCGTCCATCACCGCTTTAGCATCGCCTTCGATGCCTACCGTCACGGGGTAGTTGCGTCCGATTTCCTGAGGGTCTATCTCGATCTGGACGATCTTGGCGTCCTCGGGGATGAATCGGTTGTCGTAGAAAGTGGTGGACTGACTGAGCCGGGTGCCCACCGCTAAGATCGTGTCGGCCTGGCGAATGGCCTCTATGCCCTCTGCAGAGCCCAGACGTCCCAGGTGACCCAGATAGTTGGGGTGGTCATTGGGGACTGCGTCTGCACGGCCGTAAGAAGTGACTATAGCGGCCCCGGTGAGTTCAGCCATGCGGCAGACTTCATCGGCAGCTCCGCTCCACTGTACGCCACCGCCTGCTAGGATGATCGGACGTTGGGCGGAAGATAGCACCGCGGCAGCTTTGTCGATGAGCCCTTGGTCTCCCCTGGAACGTGTCTGTCCGGGCCGGTAGGAATCGGGCGTCATCAGGTCAAGTTCTATCTCGGCGCCGGGCAATAGGTCCCTCGGGATGTCGATCATCACCGGGCCCATCTTGCCGGAAGTAGCGACGCGGAAGGCGTGGCGCAATGCCTCGGGCAAGACCTCGATCTTGTTGATGGCGAAGGCGGCTTTGGTGATCGGTTTGAAGAGGGCAACTTGGTCGAATTCCTGGGTGGAGTCCCGGTTCTGGTGGCTGCGGGATGCCGAGGGAGCCAGCACTACCACCGGGGAGTGGGCCACGTAGGCTGAACCGATGCCGTAGGTCAGGTTCAAGACTCCAGGGCCGTTTGTCACCAGGCACACGCTGGGAGCGCCTGAGATGCGGCTGTAGCCATCGGCCATGAGGGCTGCACCCTGTTCGTGCCGCACACCTATGAACCGTATGTCGTCCCGGTCATAGAGAGGGTCTAGAATATCCAGGAAAGATGAGCCCACTATGCCAAACATGTGGGACACTCCTTCCTGCCGCAGCATCTCGATAACAGCTGTTCCTGCATCCATCTTCTGGGCCAATGCGATTACCTCCAACTTGCGCCATGGTTATAAGTTGTTCGTTGTTTCACGCCTGAGCGTCGCCCGGCGCAACGGATGGAATTCTATCATAAGGCAGAACTAGACCTAGCCAAATTGACTGGTTGCCACGCTGACTTTAGAATCGGTGGGCGAACTTAATTTCGAATAGTTCTTTCCCTGAAAGGGAGAAAGGTTAGGAAGGTATCAAGAATGTCTTACGAAACTATCATGGTGGAGACCGAAGAGGGAGTGGCGGTTATCACTTTGAATCGACCCGAGGTCTTGAACGCTATGAACCACGTTCTGAACACCGAACTTCACGACGCCATCGTGGCCGCCAACGCCGACGATAGTATTGGCTGCATAGTGATTACCGGCATCGGCGAAAAAGCTTTTTCAGCTGGCGGTGATATCCACGAGCAACGTGAAGACGCCCAGAATCGCACCGAAGAAGAACGGGACGCTCGCCAGTTGGAACACTCTCGTTGGATCTACGAACTGTCCGCTTCTCCTAAGCCAGTGATCGGCATGATGAATGGGCTGGCCTATGGCGGTGGTGCTGTCTTGGCGTCATGTTTAGATATCCGGGTCGGCTGCGAAAATACCAAATTCCGGTTTCTTGCGGTGGCCTATGGCCGTATCAACTGTACTTGGACTTTGCCCAATCAGGTTGGATGGCCCAAGGCCAAGGAGTTGCTGTTCACCGCCCGCGTGGTGGAGGCTGAAGAAGCTTTTCAGATCGGTCTTCTGAACCACCTGGTTCCCACTGACCAGTTGCGTGCCAAGACGATGGAGATAGCGACACTCATCGCCAAGAACCACCAACCTTCGGTGATTGGCATCAAGAAAATATTGATTGATGATATGACCACCGACCTAGAAGGAATGTGGCAAAAAGAGAAGGACTTTACCACGGTTCAGAAAGGTTTCGGGGTTGAGGAAGCCTTCCCAGAGTTTCTTGCCAGAAAAGGCCGGTAGCAGGGGCTGCCGCAGGAACTGATCCAGTTCGAACGCAGGATTTCAGGGAGGATAGGTTGACCCTAACTCTAGAGCAGATGGCAGCAGCTCCAAAGGCGCTGTCAGGTATCCGGGTGGTGGATTTCACTTGGGTTAGGGCTGGCCCATGGGCGACCAGGTGGCTGGGGGCTCTTGGGGCCGAAGTCATAAAGGTGGAATGGCCCTTGTCGGAACGGGGAAGGACTACTGGAGGCACGGCCCCCGGTATAATTCCTGATCTTAATACCAGGACGAACTTCAACGACACAAACGCAAATAAAAAAGGGATCACGGTCAACCTGCGTTCGGAAAAAGGTCTGGACCTGATCAAGCGCTTGATTGTGGAGTCCGACGTAGTTGTAGAGAATTTCAGCGCCAAGACCTTACAGAGCTGGGGTCTAGGCTACGAAGAGTTATCCAGACTCAAGCCAAACATCGTCTACGTTTCCCAGGCAGGATTCGGCCACACTGGCCGTCATCGAGACTATCTCACGATGGGCCCCATAGCTCAGGCGTTTTCAGGGATGACTTATCTCTCTGGACTGCCGGGCAAACCTCCGGCTGGATGGGGCTGGTCATACCTCGACGATACTGGCGGGATGTATATCGCGTTCTCCACTCTGACTGCCCTCTATCACCGGAACATGACCGGCCACGGTCAACACGTTGACCTCTCTCAGATGGTCATCGGAGCTACCTTGAACGGCTCCGCTCTGTTGGACGCAACGGTCAATAACCGCTCATCAATAAGACCTGGATACCCTCCGGGCAACCGGGCCCACTGGCCAGGGACCCCCGTGCTGAACAATTACCGAGGGCCAACTACTGTTCCTCATAACGCTTACCGGACAAAGGGCGGCGGGTATAACGACTGGTGTGCCATATCCTGCTTCTCCGAGGATGAATGGTATCGGTTGATCGGGGTTATGGGTTCTCCCGAATGGACGACCGATTCCAAGTTTTCGACCCTGGCGGGCCGTATAGACCATCAGGAAGAACTAGACCAACATATACAGGCGTGGGCCGAACCCATAGAGAAATACGAATTGATGAGTCTGTGCCAGGCTGCAGGCGTTCCAGCCATGCCGGTACAGAGCACGGAGGATCGGGTGGAGCATGACCCGCAATTACGCCACAGGGAATTGTATTCAGAACTAGACCACCCGGTAATCGGCCAGTACAAATTTCAAAACTCACCGTTCAAGCTATCCGAAACCCCCGCTGTCAACACCAGTCCCGCGCCGATGATCGGGCAGCACAACCAAGAAGTATTCGAAGGTTTGCTGGGTCTGAGCCATGACGAATTTGTTGCAGGTTATGAAGATGGCACTTTCTGGCCGGACTCCCTTGTTCGCTATCCTTATATGGATGAGATGATCAAGTCCGAACCTCTATCTTCAATTGGAGTACAGAGCTCCCGTCCAAATGCTGTTGTCGCCACCGAGGAAAGGTTTCAACTCGGCCCTTTGTCGGGCCTGCGAGTACTCGAACTGGCCGATGAAAAAGGCCAGTGGTGCGGGAAATTAATGGCTGATATGGGGGCTGAAGTCATCAAGATAGAGCCGCCCGGCGGTGAAGGCTCACGCATTGTCGGGCCGTTTTTAGATGACGTTCCACACCGCGACCGCAGCCTTTCTTTTTGGCACTACAACACCTCGAAAAGGGGCGTAACCTTGAATCTGGCCGTCCAAGACGGCCGGGACATTTTTAGAAAACTGGCTGCTTCGGCCGATATAATTCTGGAAACCTTTGATGCTGGATATATGACGTCGATCGGTTTGGGATATGAGGACCTCGTCGCATCGAATCCTGGACTGATCGTCTGTTCATTGACCAGGTTCGGCCAGACCGGCCCTTGGCGGGACTACCTGACTGGGGATCTGTTGCATCTGGCGGCTGGCGGGCAGATGGGCTGTTCCGGCTACGACAAGGAGGACGATGCTGAAAGCATCCCAATAGCGCCAGGAGGTGGCAATGCATGGCACATTGGCAGCCATTATGCCTACATGGCGATAATCGCAGCTTTGATCCACCGGACTAACTCCGGAAATGGCCAGTATATCGACGCATCTGTACACGATGCCTGTGCTCTCACCACTGAGATGCACGTTAATACCTACATCTACCAGGGAGACGTGGTCATGCGCCAGACCGGACGCCACGCCTCTGTATTGCCTACTGAGGTTAGCCAACTAAGGTGTAAGGACGGCGGTTATGTGAACGCTTCGGCGTCTCGGGTGACGTTCAGACAGTTCCCGGTGTTGGTGGAATGGATGGACAGCCACGGGCTGGCAGACGACTTGGGCGATGAGCGTTATAAAGACCAGGAGGTGTTCGATTCCAGCGGCGACCACATCAGCGAAGTTGTCGCCCATTTTGCCGCTAACATGACCAGGGATGAGATTGCCCACGGCGGTCAGGAGCGGGGGTTCAATTGGGGTGCTGTGAGGACACCTGATGAGCTGGTTGATGAAGGACATCTTAACGACCGAGGTTTTTGGGTCGACGTGGCTCACCCCGAATTGGGTAAGACATTCAAATACCCAGGCCCGGCTGGCATATACAATGGTTCGCCTTGGCGGATATCTAACCGTGCACCATTGATCGGCGAGCACAACGAAGAGATATTCTGTGGTGAGTTGGCCTTGGAGAAAACAGAACTGGCCTACCTCGCTGAAGCCCGAATAATATAACCTCTCCAATACAAATCTACCTCTATCTTAACTTTCTCGTTCCTTCCGCGGACGGAGAGGAAAGGTTAGGATAGAGGTACTAACTTTCACCGAATTCCGCAATATTCTCGACATAAAATCGAGGCGCCCTTGATCCCTTGGAAACTACTGGGCATAGCAAAAACATCTAGAAATGGAACGGAACTTCGGCTCTACCAGCGGGACACTGAGTTCTCGATTAAAGCTGACAACCAAGAGCTGATGAACAGCCAAGTCCACGGTTCGGAAGACGCCCTTGCCAAGCTTGCGTGCGAGCGGTTTGCCCATCGACCAGAAGTCAGGGCTTTGATCGGAGGCCTGGGCTTGGGTTATACCCTTAGAGCAGCGCTGGATGAACTGAACCAGGATGCGGAAGTCGTCGTAGCCGAGATAGTTCCTGATGTGGTCCAATGGAACCGAGATTTTCTCGGTCACCTAGCCGGCAGTCCGCTTGAAGACCGACGAGTCAACGTTCAAGTTACCGACGTCGCACAAATAATTGAGTCTGGTAAAGGCAACTACAACGCTATCATGCTTGACGTCGACAACGGACCGCAGGCCATGACCCAGGAAGGCAACGGCTGGATCTACGGTTTCGACGGACTGGAATCACTTTTCAGAGCGCTGAGGCCCGAGGGTGTCTTGTCCGTCTGGTCGACCGACCCAGACCCGGCGTTCACCAAGAGATTGTTGAAGACCGGGTTCAAAGTAGAAGAGGTCAAAGCCCGAGCCCGAGGCGGCAAGAAAGGTGGCGGCCACTACTTCGTGTGGGTCGCCACCCGAAGTTAGATAACTTCTACCGGCGTCGTCGCGATGCCGTAGGTCCCGTAGAAGAAGTTGGCATAGTGGGTAGAGCCCCCGGTTACGAAAAGTAGATATTGCTCCGGACTCTCAAGCGCCGGTATGGTTGCCTCGGGGTCTCCTGACAGATGTTGTAATTCTGGATGATGCACCCACTTTCCTTTGGCGTCCGTGGGAATGGGTCCCTTGCTCAATACCGAATTCAGAGACACCCGGCAGTTCTGGTGCAGCCATTCTTGGGCGTTCTTTTTGCTCATGCCTGCCTCAGCCATGATTACCGCTCGAGACGGACTTAAGATTATTGGGTGGTATGGACCTTGGTATGGCATCCGCCTGTCGGTGTGGCCGATCTGGGCCGAATCCCATCCTTTGAGCCAATTGCCGGCGCCGGCGTTGGGATAGAACATCATCGAACCGATGTTGTTAAGCGTGTCTTCATGGTTTTTCGACCTTGGGTCAATTATGGTAGTTGGACCGGTAACTGTCACCACGGTTACCGTGCTATCTTCCTTCGTGTACCCTAGGTCCATGTGGTAAGGCTGCCAGGGGCTGACCTCTTCATTTTCTGCGATGCACATGCCGAATTTGGTAGGCAGACCCACGAAATTAGGGTCGCCGGCGCCGGCGTTGCAGTAGCCGATGTTGATCAGGCACAGCCGCAGCGCCCGGCCGATAGCCGTGTTGGCGCTGTTGATGACGCCGGGGCCCATGGCGGTGGTGCCGAAGTTTATACCGGCCTTCTTGGCGATCGGGCCGTTGACCAGGATTATGGGCGCTTCAGTATGTCCGGATACCTGCATGTCCCTATGGTTCATCTCAGGTTTCGCGAGACAATCGATGGCCGCTAGGAGTACTGGGAACTGCTCCGGGCGACAGCCGGCCATGACGGCGTTGATGGCTATCTTCTCCACCGTGGCCAGACCGAAACCCGGTTCCATCACCATGAGCACGTCTTGAGGTCGCCGTTTTGTGCCCTTCATCATACGTTCGACCGCGACAGGTGTGGGAGGAATCACCGGGATGCCATCTGACCAGTCTCGGTCGGCCAGGAAACGGTTCACGGCATCGAGCCCTTCTGGGGTTTCATCCATCTCGATGTCAAACAGCTCGGTGATATTGCTTCCGTTTCTTGAACCTCTGGCGGTTGCCGCGGAAGCTGGGATCTCGGTGAGACGCTGGATGATTTCGTCTATCTGTTCGTCGACCATCCTGTGGATGAAGTCGGCCTGTTGTCCTGTGGTCGCATGAGGGATAGTGACGAACGACGCACTGGGTTGGCCCCATCCATCCACGCACGATTGCCACGCTCTGGCAAAACTTCTAGCGGCGATGGCTACGGCCGGGACGCCGGCTTTCTCGACGGCCACCATGTCGTGGGCAAGCCACGATGTGCAGCCTCCTCAATGAGCAGTCGCCCCAATCATGGCATCGACTTCCATCGCTATGATGGAAGCTTCTTTGTCATCTATGTGAGTACCCCGGCTTAAGGACGGCCGGCCGGACCTGAGATCCCCGCCGTAACGCTCGAACTTTACTCCGGGGTATCGCTTGCTGATGTGCTCGGCGACTCGGTCTACGGCGATGTCGGCCCCGCCGGTCATATTGTTGTAGAGACCAATGGTCTTACCTTGTAGTCCCGATAGGCGTGGAGCCGGCGGGACCTTGTAATCGACCCTGTCAGCGGCAGGGGACATTATTTGCAATTTCATATTTACTCCCTTAGGTCGAAATGGGAGGTTCGTCTTTGAGGCCGAACCCAGTCACGGGAACAAGAACGTCATCATCTGGGTGTATGACGCCACTGTTGGTCAAAATTTCGAGCCCGGCAAAGGCTGCGGCAGATGTTGGCTCAGCGAAGATACCTTCGCGTTCTGCCAGGTCTCGTTGCATCTGCAATATGCTTGATTCCTCAACCGCGACGGCAGAACCGCCGGTCAATCGCAATATCTCCAATATCTGCCATTGGCGGGAAGGCGCTGCAATGGAGATGCCTCCAGCGATCGTTTTAGTGGCTTGATCCGCAGTCCAATCTTCGCCGTTGAGTGCGGCTACCAGAGGCATTACATTGCGAGATTGAACGCAGTGCAGTTTGGGCATGCTATAGATATGCCCGGACTCTATCATCTCTTGAAACCCCTTGTACGCGCCGATCAATAACGAGCCGTTGCCGACCGGGAACACAACGTGGGCCGGTGTCTCTTGGGCAAAGTGATGCGCAACTTCGTATGCAAAAGTCTTGGTTCCTTCGGCGAAGTAAGGGCTAAGCATATGTGACGTATAGACGAAACCGTGCTCCTGGCAATAGCTGGCAGCGGCAGCCGTAACGGCCTGCCGAGGGCCTTTTATGGGGTGGACTTCTGTGCCGTAAGCTTTGATCTGCCGCAACTTCGCCTCAGGGGCGTCAGCTGGTACGAAGATGTGTGATTTTATGCCAGCACGGGCGGCATAGGCTGACACAGATGCGCCGGCATTCCCGGATGAGTCTTCTACCAACTCAGTAACACCGTACTCCCTGGCCACCGAGAGCATCGCTGCAGTCCCCCGGTCTTTAAATGACCCGGTGGGATTCAAAAATTCCAGCTTTGCGTATAGCTTCTGCATCGCCAGATTGTCGCCAACGGTCGCGAGTTCTGTGATCGGGGTGTTGCCTTCCCCAAGAGTGAGTGCGAACTCAAGGTCGTGCACAGGCGTTGGCATTCCTCGGTGATTTTCGACATCCGAGGAATATGCCACGTCTAACGGAGAATCACAGTTCGTGCAAGCCTCCACCGACATGTCCGAAGGGCGTGGTTTGCCGCACCTTGGGCAGGTTAATAGGAAATGTGACATTCGGGATGCTCCATTGCTGCTGTACCTACTCGGAAGTCGGTAGTCCGGCAGCTTTCCAGCCTCGCATACCGCCGTCCATGTAAGCCACGTTGGTGAATCCCATTTCGTGAAGCACTTGGGCCCCAAGCGCCGCCATCTGGCCGCCACCTCAGGTTGTAATCACCTGACGTGAGCGGTCTTCTAGTCGTTTATCCCGCAGCCGTTCAGCAATCTCCAAGTCGGCGCGCATGGGGAGGGAACCCAGTGAGATCATCAGCACCTCAGGAGCACGGTCCTCCATGGGGACAGAGTCGGCGTCACGTACTTCGATCAATAGCGCATCCGTGTCGTTCTGCAGTCGTTGCCGCGCCTCTTCGGGCGACACACCGATCACCACAGATTTGGCTTCGTTTACCATATCCGTCCAGCTTTTCGCCATTCTGCTCTCCTGATTGAAAATTACCGGGTAATCCAGCGCACCTGAGCGTAGTTGTACAGTCTTAAATCGTCAAGCCGTCCGGCTATCCGATGACGACGTTGTGTTCCAAAAGGATGCCGCCCCGTTTGTAGGCGATCGATATCGGGTCACGGAGTAGGGCGGCCTGGACCATCTCTAGAGGAGTTTCTTGTGAGGTGCCCGGCAATGTAATCCGGCGAACTACCGGCCTGCGGCCGACTACGCCTTCTGCAGCATGGGACTGGGCCTCGTCCCGGCCGCCTTGGATGGGCGCCATGAATAGCTCGACGCTGATGCCGCCAGCGGCTTGAGGTAGCAATTGGCTCAAGGTCGCGACGGTTGATGCTGCCCAACCGCTGTGGGCCATAGGGAATGGGCCAGGCACCCACCCGTCTGAACTGTGCCCGGCCAGCAAGATCGAACCGCTGGAGCGGGTTAGGTTGGCAAATCTCACAGTGACTTTAGCTTCGCCTTCGTGAGCCATGGCTCCAGTCTCGTCATGCTCTCTGGTGTCCAAGAGATATTGGGCATGTGCCGTGCCCGATGGGATGGCTGTGAGTTCGCCTGCCAACGGATGAAGCGACTCGTGAGTAGATGCGGGGACCAATTCTCCCGCGCTCCACTGTACCTCGTCTTCGATCTGCATCGAACCCTTGTTGAGAGCTTGCCCTACCGGGCAGAAATTAGACGCCCGTTCGAGACGGGTCCGTTCCTGTTCCGATATATTTCCATGAAGCGTGACAGTTTCTTGGACACCGAAGCCTAGGCCGTTGGATGGTCCGGCGGGCCCCACTTCAAAATCTACTGAGATGTCTTCCAATGCTATTTTCCCCCGGTCGGCAACGCCGACCAAAGTGACGACGGTTCAAGCTGCCCAAGCGGCTATGGACAAGTATTGGGGCGGAGGCCCAACCAGGTCGGAGGCTATATTTGGTATGCCGGTTACGTACGAAAATGGCCCTGTCGGGGCTGGTCCGACAGCCACTGTCGTGATTACCGACTCCTTTCCGTTTGACTGGGCGATTATATTCGGTCGCGCTGCCCTGTCATTATTGCTTTGTGCCATGAGTCATCTCCCAAGCTATGTAACTTCCTGTTCGGTAGCCTATTGTAAGCGGGCTTGCGACTCCATAAGATGATTTTCGCAGTTCTGTTTTGGCCGGATAGGAGATAGGAATGAAAGTCGGCGTGAATTTGATCAACTTCGGACCAGGAGTAACCCCTGGATCGTTAAAGAGCTGGGCACAGCTATCGGAATCTCTGGGCTACCACCTGCTCATGACGTCCGATCATATTGCTATTACCCCGGATGTCCAGTCTCGCTATCCGGCCCCTTTCTTTGAGCCAGTCTCTCTGCTCGGTTGGTTGGCAGGTGTGACCGACACTATGGAGATCGGTACGACCGTTTTGATTGTCCCATACCGCAACCCTTTGGAAATAGCCAGGGCGTTTGCCAATGTTGACCAGCTCAGCGGTGGACGGTTCATACTCGGCGTGGGCATCGGTTGGGCCCAAGAAGAGTTCCAAGGATTGAGGGTACCATTTAGGTCAAGAGGTGCGATAACCAACGAATATCTGGAAGCCATCAAATTGTTGTGGACGCAAGACGTGGCGTCATATGAAGGAAAGTTTGCGTCGTTCAAGAACGTACACACAGCGCCTAGGCCCGTCCAGACGCCTCATCCGCCGATCTGGGTGGGCGGCCCCAGTGAGGCCGCCCTGCGGAGGACCGTGTGCTACGGCGACGCTTGGCACCCGATCCGGATACGTATCGATTGGTTCAAGGAGAGTGGTATACCTCGCCTGAGAGAGATCGCTGACGAGGAAGGTAAAGCGATGCCGGCACTATGTCCAAGAATCAGGCTCCGCATCACGGATTCGCCCATGCCGGATGTACAACGCGTGGCAGGAGAAGGCAGCCTCGATCAAGTGCACCGGGATTTAGCGCAATTGGAAGAGCTTGGCTGCACCTACGTCGTCCTAGACACCTATGCCGACGACATAGATGCGATAGGGAATAATGAAGCATCGTGGCAGATGCTAAGTCTAATGGCCGAAAAAGTTCTGGACTTGGACAAACGAGCAGTCCGCTAACCCCGAACTCAGAACGTTCGAACAGACTGACCGCCTATCTGCGGTAGTAGCGTACCTCGAAAGTGGTGCAGCCGATAGGCGATGAGTAAGGGCCGTGGGGCATGCCTGGAGGACGGCAGGCTGACATTCCGATGGTGAACGTCTGGTTGATCCTTGTGTCCTGTAGTTCGCCTTCGATGATGTAGACTTCTTCCCAGAAGTCGTGGGTGATCACTTCTTCAGTCTCCACTCCTGGCGCGAACCGGAGCATCCTGGTCGCGACTCCAGCTTCGGGGTCAAAGTTCAGGATCTTCTCCGTCATACCCTCTCCCGCAGCACCGGAGTCGGCGGCTACAGGAGTCCAGGAAACCTCGTCGTGATGATGGAACTCTCGTTCTTCCTTGGACATGGCTCATCCTCCTGGGTGAGATGTTGGAAAAGCGGACCTACCCGCTGAGCGTGCCTTTGGTACTGGGGATGGATGAGGGCGAGCGCGGGTCCGGCTCCAGAGCATCTCGGAGAGAGCGAGCCAAGGCTTTGCACAGGGCCTCGGCCTTATGGTGAGGACTGACCCCGGACATGATCTGGGCGTGAAGATTGATTTTCCCTTCCAGGGCGAAGGACTCGAAGAAGTGCTTCACCAAGGCGCCAGGCAGCGTCTCAACCATAGTGTCGTCCAGTGTGGTTTCGATGACGGCGTAACCTCGGCCGCTGCAGTCCAATGCCACCATGGCCAGGGTTTCGTCCAGTGGGACGATTGCGTGTCCCATACGCCTGATCCCTCTTGCTTCCCCCAGGGCCTCATTGAAAGCCCGCCCGAGCGTGATGGCGACGTCTTCCACCAGGTGGTGCCAGCCAACGTGAAGATCACCTTTCGCTTTTAGCGTTATGTCAATTAATCCGTGACGAGATATCTGGCTGACCATGTGGTCCAAGAATCCGTTTCCAGTGTCCACGTCATAGACCCCGGTACCGTCGAGGTCTAGGGTCAAGTCGATTTCGGTCTCACCAGTCTTTCTTTCGATTCTTGCAGTACGTCCGTTAGATTGCATCACTCCCTCCACACAATTAGGCGCACAACTCTGTAAATGCCTCTACGACGGCGTCCGTCTCGTGGGGTAGGCCGATGCTGGTTCGGATGAAATTTTGCAATCGCCCGCTACTCCAGTACCGGAGGAATATTCCTCGGGTGCAGAGGCCTTCGAAAATCTCTTTGCCCATCCCGTCCGGCACCTGACACAGAATGAAGTTGGCCCGCGACGGCCAGGGAGTCAGGTTGGGTACCTGTTCCAGCTTCATCATCATCCGGTCCCGTTCGTCTACTATTTGAGTCACCCTCTCCAAGAGGCCGGGCGTGTCTTCTAGGGACGTGGTCAACGCCACTTCTGCCGCTAGGTTAACGTTGTAGGGCGGTTTCATAGCCATCATGGTGGCGGCAAGGTGCGGGTCCATGGCGCCCACTCCTATCCGCAGGCCAGCCAGCCCGGCCCACTTACTAAAAGTACGGAGCACCACCAGGTTAGGGTATTCGGACAGGAGTGGCATGGCCGTATCGCCGCAGAACTCGAAGTAGGCTTCGTCCATCACCACCATCAGCCCGGTGTCCAGTAAAGCTCGTGTCTGGTCCTCAGGTACGATGTTACCGGTAGGGTTGTTAGGCGAGGTCAGGAAAATAATCTTGCTCTTGGGTGTTATAGCCGCCTTCATGGCTTCCAGGTCGATGTTGAAGTTGTTGTCTCGCTCCACGGAGATACATTGCCCGCCGCATATACCCGCGGAGAATGAATACATGCCGAAAGTCGGAGATGGGACTATGACGTTGTCGCCGATTCCCACGTACATGCGGAGCAGCAGATCAATCAATTCGTCACTGCCGTTTCCTGCCACTATCTTTTCCGACTCAACGTTCATGTAGCCCGATAACACCCGGCGCAGGTTGCGCTGTCCGGGGTCCGGATAGTAGTTGAAGTTGCGGTACTCGCCTAGGGCTGCTGACACTTTTGGTGAAGGCCCGTACGGGTTCTCGTTCCCGTTCAGCCGGATGATCTTTTCCGGCGGTATCCCAGCCCGCTCGGCCATGACCTCCATGGGGTCAACACCTTCATAGGTCTCCAAGGCCTCGATGTGAGGCAGCATGGGTGGCATGTTCTTGTTGTTGGCCATATCAGGAGTTCTCCGCGATGGTGTCCAGCCTAACTTGCACGGCACTGGCGTGTCCGGAGAGTCCTTCGGCGTTGGCGATGTGTACGGCCGCTTGACCCAATTTTTGGAATTCTTCCGGACTGAGGCCGACAACCGGCATGGTGCGTAAGAAATGGTGGACACTTAGGGCCGAGCCGAATTTGGCGGTGCCTCCGGTGGGCATGACATGGCTCGGCCCGGCGATATAGTCCCCCATGACTTCAGGCGAATACTCGCCTAAGAATAAGCCGCCGGCATGCTTGATCTTGTCAACCCATGACCATGGGTCATCCAGCAGCAGGCAAAGGTGCTCAGGAGCGATGCGGTTGATCAGGTCAATAGCGTCGTCCAGGGAATCGACGAGTACCACGCGGCCTTGTCGGTCCAGCGCTGCTTGGGCGACGGCGCCACGTGGCTGTTCTGCCACCATCCGGGCTACTTCGGATTCGACTTTGTTGATCAACTCTTGGCTATTGGTAATCAGGATGGCGGTGGCCAGCGGGTCGTGCTCTGCCTGGGCGATGAGATCGGCGGCACAGAAGCTAGCATTGGCGGTCTTGTCTGCCAGCACGATGGTTTCGGTAGGGCCAAAGACGCCGTCTATGTCCACGGCGCCCTGGACCAATTTTTTGGCGTATGAGACGAAGATGTTTCCTGGGCCGCAAATCTTATCGACTTTTGGAACCGATTCTGTCCCGTATGCCATGGCGGCTATCGCCGGCACTCCTCCAACTTGGTAGAGAGCATCGACTCCGGCAATCTCGGCCGCGACTATCACTGCGGGGTTCAAGTCCTCACCGCGTTGAGGTGGTGTACAGAGGATAACCTCTCTTACTCCAGCTACTCGCGCGGGTACGGCAGTCATTAGAACTGTCGAAGGATAAGCGGCGCTGCCGCCAGGCGCATAAAGGCCGACACGGTCCAGTGGCCGCACTAATTCGCCCAGTCCTTGACGACGATCGACCCAGTCACTTGGCATGGTGGATTCGTGGAAATCGCGAACACGCTGGGCGGCCAATTCCAACGATTCGTGCAACTCTTTGCTGACTGATGCGCGAGCCTGTGCTATCTGTTTTTCGGTTACTTTGAAATCTTCTAGGTCTGAGCCGTCCAAAAGCTTGGCGTACCGCAGCACGGCGCCATCACCGCCTTTGCGGACATCGTCCAACATTTGGTTCACCGATTGAAGCGGTGTCACGCCTTTACCGAAGGCTTCTTCGGTACGCGCGAGTACGGAAGAAGGCAGCGAGTCCAGATCTAATGGATCGATGCGGACCAGAACGGTCTCGGCGTTTTGGACACCTTTTATCACGTTAAGTGCCAACTGGTTTCTCCATTCCGTTTTGTGCGGGTCTAGTTCGGAACGAACTCTCTGACCAGAGCTATCGTCGCGGCCAAGGCGCGCTCTTGGTAGGCTGAGACGTCAGCCTCAGGCGTTTTTCTGTACAGTTGTTCCATGTTCCCAGGCATGCCATCGAGGAAGCGCTCGACGCTCATTTGCACTTCTTCGTCATCACGGTACAACCGGTTGAGCGCACCTTTCAACCGGTCCCAGGTGAATTCCCAGACCGGAAACCGTCCGACGCGGTCTTTCCATTCCGTTAGCAACCCTTCTTCGAAGAAGGGCATAGACACGTCGTGATCTGAGCAAGATAGCCAGTTCTCCGGGTGAGCGCAACCACTGATCTGGGGCAGGGCTTGCCGGTCCATGTTTAACTGCATTGCACGGTCCCAGATATTTGCCTCAACCTGGTCGTCGGTCAACCGGCTATCTTCCGCGGTGTCGAAATGACGCCGGAAAACGCTGGTGATCCAGACTTCATCCGCCGCCAGATGGCAAACGTAACCAGCCAGAAAAGCTCGGGAGGCCGGAGACATATTCTCTTGAAGCTCGGGGTGCAAACGGAACATTGTCTTGGTTCCGATGCCTACTTCTTCCAGCGATAGGGGCGCAAAGTGGGTCTGCTCTCTGGGCCATCTGGTCATTGCGCGGATGTCGGGGGCTGTTGACCCGAGGTAATAGGCGCCCTTATGGTCGAAGATGCAGCCGCGGTCCAACTGCTCCGCAACCGCGTTGGCAAGGTGTATGTGCATCGGAAGATTCGGCATCAGAAGAGACTAGTGGCTCACACCAAACAAGGCTTGGTAGGCTTCAGAATGGCCATCGAACAGATAGCTCAATTGAGAGGCGGCTACATCTATGGCGCCGCAGCCTCGCAGGTGGTCAACAGCCTCCAGAAGTTGCCCTTTTTTGATCAGTAGACTCACGTTGAACCAGTCCTGTTCTTCCACGTTGTAGACCCTAGCGACTGTCGGACCGCGTAGCCCTGCCAAATCTGGGCGGGCCAGCACTGTTGAGCTTACTTCTTCAGGAGAGGACGCTCGTACGTTGGCAGTAACCCGGTAATAAGGCTCAGCCCGAAGGTGCCCCTCCATCAACTCGACGATGGAACGGGCTAAGGCTAGTGCCTCACCCGATGTTGAGAGCAGAACCGGGTTGGCGATGAGACATGACTGGGATGTCAGGATAGTCCCTTCGTCCAATTGCTTCAGTCGGTTCTCTCGAAGCGTCACTCCCGTAGCTGTCAAGTCGGCTATCAGGTCAGCATAGCCCGCAGCCGGCGCTGCTTCCATGGCGCCGCTGGCAGAGACCAGGGTGAAGTAGTTGATGCCTCGCTCGTACAGATAGCTCCGTAGCAACCGGGGATACTTGGTGGCGATACGGAGTTGTTTACCTTCTTGTCGGAACTCCAGGGCCAGGTCAGCCAGGTCTGACAGAGATGTAACGTCCATCCAGGAATCAGGCACGGCCATGACAAACTCGCACCGGCCGTACTCCAAGTCCTCGATTAGGACCGAAGCACGACCCTCGTCGTTCCGGTATTCCAGCACTCGGTCTAGGCCGGTTATGCCCAACTCTGAGCTACCCTCTTCCACCTTCTGGCTGACGTCGGCCGAGCGCTGGAACAGGATTTCAACCCCGGGGATGCTTGGTACAGTTCCCGTATAGCGGCGGGAATTGGGCCGTAACACGGTCAGACCGCAGGCCCGCATGAAATTCATAGTTGAGTCATACAACTCTCCGTCGCTGGGCAGGGCCAAGCGCAAGAGCGCTTTTCCGTTCCGCTTATTCTGCTCTTGTGCAGACATGGTCTAGCTCGCCCCGATGGCAATGAGCGCGTCCAAGTTATAGGCAAAGCCTAAGGCTGGGACGGCGTCTGCGGCGCCAAGAGCTCTGGAGAGTGTGTCGTAGCGGCCACCACCGCCTAGTGTGCCCGGCCAACCGGAATGGCTGACTTCAAATATCACACCATTGTAGTAGGCCAAGCCTCTTACGAGGCCGAAGTCCAATGAGATTTGGCCTTTGGCTCCAGTTTCGAAGGACATCCCATTGATAACCTGCGAGAGACGGTCTGCGGCGTCCTGGTTAGCTCCTGCTGAAGCCAGAGTTCCCTTGACGGCCTCCAAGGCTGGTCCTGGTTCACCCTTTATGACTGCCAGGTCGCTAGCCAATTCCAGTCCTTGGCGTAGTTGATCCTCGTTGTCGGTGCCCTTAATCTTATGGAGAAGACGTTCTACTACCTCTTCAGGCGTTCGTTGGCCAAGTTGGTCGGCCGAGTTCCATTGCAGCAACCCCAGTAACACTGACCTTGCCTGGTCATCGTCTAAGCCTTTAACTGCCTGTCGCAGAGCGTCCTCTTCAGGATACCCGGGAGCGTTGTGCCCGCCCACGAGATGCAAGTGCCGCCCTTCTTCAAGAAATTGAGGGATTACAGACCGGCCGTTGCTCAGTAAGGGCATGCTCTGGATTATGAACGAGCGAGCTCGCTCGGAGAGTCCAACCGGATCTAGTAGACTATCTAAGACGTCCAAATCAGCCAGTTTCAAACTCCAGCCGTCAAGCCCCAATTCAGAGGGAACGGAAACAGCGAGATTGAGCAGCTCCACATCTGCCGAAATCTCAGAGGAACCGAGAAGTTCTCCTCCCACTTGCGTGAATTGGCTGCTAACATTGGGATGAGAGGTATCGAATCGGAACACCGGGCCACAATATTGCCACCGGGCAGGCAGTTGGATGTTAGCAATATTCTCTAAGTAATGCCTCATGATCGGCGAGGTAATCTCCGGGCGCAGGCTGACCGAGTTGCTGCCAGCGTCTGTGAAACTGTACAGCTGGGAAGCTAACTCGCCGCCCGACTTTCTCATGAACAACTCGGTAGATTCCAGCACTGGTGTCTCTAGATATCGGTAGCCGTATCTGAACAGCAGTTCGCACAGTCTTTGTTGGAGCCCTAGCTTTTGACGCCAGGCGTCCTCAGACAGGTCATTCATGCCCTGCAGACGCGAGACTGTGCCGGTCGATTGTGTTGGCTGACGATACATGTTGGTAGGACAGAATACGGTAAAGACAAATAGGGACGCCTCTATAGGTCTGAGACGCCCACGAACTCAGGTATTGTACATCAGCGTTAGATGTACTTCCAAGAATCAAGGCGTCCTGAGCGTAGCGGTTCGGCACCCTTTTGCGGCAAGACACAACGAGTAATAAGAAGCCCTATGGGTGGGCGTTGAGCCCGCCGTCTATATATACCGGCTGTCCGGTTGAGTAATCGCAGAATTCTGAGCATAAATAGACAAGAAGAGGACCGATGTCACTGGGGGTGCCCTTGCGCCGCAGGGGTGTGTAGCGGACCAATAACTCTTCTTTCTGTTGCTCTGGGGACTGACCTTCTGTGTCGATCAGCCCTGTTCCGATGGCGTTGATACGGATGTTGAACCGGCTCCATTCCACCGCTAGAGAACGGGTGAGTGCCAGCACCGCGGCTTGACTAGCGGCGAAGGCGGAGCCGTTGATCATGCCTCGCTCGGCTAATTCTGAGATCATATTCACGACCCGGCCGTACTTGGCTTTGGCCATGCGGGGCAGCACCTGCTGGGAGAGTAGGAATGGAGCTTTGGTGTTGCGGGTCTGTAATTCGTCCCATTCGTCTGAGGCGATCTCCTCTAATGGACTGGCATACATACTGCGGTGGTCGTTAACCAAGATGTCTACCTTGTCGTGGGAGCGGTCAAATTGGTCCATAACCGATTTGGCACTGCTCGGAACGTTGGCGTCCATGACTGCGCCGATTGAACCGGAGGGTAGTGCAGTCAGGAGAGCGTTAAGCAAAGGCTGAGTCCGGGCTATGGCGAAAATGTTGGCGCCGGCCTCGGCCAAAGCCTGCCCGAGAAAAGGCGCTTCGGTTCCTCCTGAAGTAGATAGGATGGCCGTTTTGCCAGTTAGGTCATACTCGGGTAGGACCGGCATGCATTTTCTCCTGGTATCAGGGTCGGAATTGAATTGGGATCCCCAAAGGTCTGATGGTTACTAGGTAGACGTCAAGGAATGTATCGGTGCTGTCTTTGACGTTGTCGGCCGCTTCACCTTGAAAACCCTGGGTCGCACGCAGCGTAAACACTTCGACTTCTTGATTTTTTCATCTTCAAGTCTTGTTAAGCTTCTAGCGGAATGAGCGGAGCATGACCAGTAGGGTAGATTCCTGCGGCCAATCCCCCACCGTCGGCAATGAACATCTCACCGGTCATGTAGTCTGAAGCTGCCGAAGCAAGAAAAACGGCCAAGGGGCCGAAGTCTTCGGGTTTGCCCAACTTGCCGGTTGGCAAGAACTCGCCGCCCCTGGGCAGGCTGGCTGCCATGGTGTCAGTGGCGCCAGTGGGTACAAAACCAGGCACGATAGTGTTGGCGGTGATGCCGTAACGAGCCAGATTGAAAGATAGAACTCTACTTAGTTGAATCATGCCGCCCTTGCTGCAGCAGTACATGTATATTTCGCGTCCGCCTCTAAGCCCGAACCCGGAAGCGGTGTTGATGATCTTTCCGTGTCCTTGGGCGACCATTGGTTGGGAGACTTCCCGTGCGCAGTAGAAAGCGCCGGTGAGGTTGACCCGCATCACCCTGTCCCATTCTTCATCTGTGAGCTCCCAGATTGGCTTGCGGACGTTGTCGGAGACCGCACCTGCGTTATTCAGCAACACATCTATCTTGCCGAATCGGTCCATGCAGGCCTTCATCAGAGCTGCCACCTGTGCTGAATCTGTGACGTCTGTGGCTTCCGAAAATGCTTTAACGCCTAGGCTTTCCGCCTCAGCGGCGGCTTCTTCGATGGGTCCCGAACGCCGCCCGGCAATCATCAGGTTGGCTCCTGCACGGGCCATGTCCCGGACCATCGCACGGCCAAGACCGGTCCCCCCGCCGGTGATGACGACCGACTTTCCTTCCAAACTAAGTGACTCGAGCATATCTATCTCCGCGTCTCAGTGTTATGGGATACCCATTGCAAATTAATGGTCAGTAAGCGTGACATCACCAGCGGTGAGGGTAAGAAGAGTACCGTCGTTTTGGCGCAATAGTAGGTTACCCAGACAATCGGTACCCTCGGCGATGCCGTGGTAAGTGTCGTTTCCCCAGGTCGCCACCAGCCGCTGGCCGATGGTCCCGAGCAGTTCCTGCCATTCTTCGATTGGTGATTGGCCGCGACCTAATGCCAGGTATAGAGCGTCAAGGTCCATCAAGAACTGACGCAATAGATCTTCTCTCGGAACATCTTCGCCCACGGCAGCATTTATGCTGATAGCGAAAGGGGAAATCTCTGCATTGTTCTCTGTGTCTAGGCTCACGTTCATGCCTACGCCGAGCACAGCATACCATACGGAATCTCCGGCTATGGCGGACTCGGCTAGTATTCCAGCGGCCTTGCGTCCGTCGATCATCAGGTCGTTGGGCCATTTGATCTTTATGTCCAGTCCGGTCACTTTACGGACAGCTCTGGCCGCAGCGATTCCGCCGATTATGCTGATGAAGGGGAGCTTTTCCAGGCTAGGACGGAACAGAACCGAAACGAGGAGATTGCCCGGCTGGGATATCCAACTTCGGCCTTGGCGCCCTCGACCAGCACTCTGTATCTCGGCGACGACTACCGCGCCCTCTTCAGTGGTTCCTTCGCCCAACCTAGCGGCCTCGTCCATGGTGGACGAAAGCTCAGGGTAGTACAGCAAACGGCGACCAACTATGCGGGTGTACAGTCCCCGACGTATGGTGGCGCCGACAAGGTTAGGAGGCATTTTTAACTCGGGTTAATTATGTGGTACTAAAACCTGATTCCAGTGCTACCAGGCGTGCTCCATTTTATCTTTGAGGATGTGTACTAGTTCGGAGACCGGGACACGAGCTTGGTGCATGGTCGCACGGTCCCTTATGGTGACCTGGTTATCGTCGATCGTATCAAAATCGATGGTCACGCAGTAAGGCGTTCCGATTTCGTCCTGACGGCGGTAGCGGCGGCCGATGGCCTGGGAGTCGTCGTACTGTGTCCGAAAATGCTTGCGGAGAACGTCGTATACTCGTCGAGATGTGGGCAGCAGTCTGTCATTTCTGCTAAGTGGCAGAGCGGCAACCTGCACAGGGGCTAGGTCGCGGTGGATGTGAGAGACGACTCGAATTGCGTCGCCGTCGGGTTCCTCGTCATACGCATCCAGCCAGAAAGCTAAGGTGGCCCGGTCGACGCCACCTGAAGGTTCGATCACGTAGGGGAGATATCGTCTGTTGTCGCCTTCAGCAGCCTCGTCGAAATAAGTCAGGTCCTGGCCGCTTGTTTCTTGGTGTTGGCGCAAGTCGTAGTCACCGCGATTGGCGATTCCCTCGAGTTCGCCCCAACCCCATGGGAAACGGTATTCGATGTCGACGCAAGCCTTCGCGTAGTGGGCTAGTTCATCATCTCCATGCGGCCGTTTTCTTAGATTTTCAGGGCGTATCCCATATTTGACATACCATTGGTACCGGGCGTCGACCCATTTAGACAACCATTCGTCGTCTTCGCCTTCCTTCACGAAGAACTCCACTTCCATCTGTTCGAACTCTCTGGTGCGGAAGGTGAAGTTGCCGGGCGTGATTTCGTTCCGGAAAGACTTACCGATCTGGCCGATACCAAAGGGCAGCTTCTTCCGGGTTGAATCCAACACGTTCTTGAAGTTCACGAAAATCCCCTGAGCGGTTTCTGGCCGTAGGAAGACCTCGTTGGCCGTATCTTCTACCGGTCCCATGAATGTCTTGAACATCAGGTTAAATCGGCGAGGTTCTCCCAATTCACCATTACAGTTGGCACACTTGAGTTCATTCAGAGCGGCGTCTGCCGCTGCCGACTGGGGGTCAATTCCGGCAGCCTCCAGAAGATGGTCCTGCCGGAATCTGGAGTTACATTCCTTGCACTCAACCAAGGGGTCGGAGAAATTCTCCACATGGCCACTAGCGACCCAGGTTTGAGGGTGCATCAAGATTGCAGCGTCCAGGCCCACCATGTCGTCTCGGTCGTTGATCACAGAGCGCCACCAGGCTTCTTTGACGCTCCTTTTTAACTCGACGCCTAAGGGACCGTAGTCCCAAGTGGAACCCAAGCCTCCGTAAATCTCTGAGCTTTGGAACATGAAACCCCGGCGTTTGGACAAAGACATCATTTTGTCCATTTCGGCATAGGGCATAAAGCGGACCAAGTGGATACCTCCTGAGGTTCGGGCGGCATAGCCGCGTCGGAAAAGCAATAGATAGCCTTACGAAAAGACTACAGGGGAGGTTACCAAGTCCAGTGGGTGATGTAAACGGGACAATAACAAAGCTACGAGATCAACCTGGGTTGGCCCGGACCTGAGCTTAAAGTCTTTGATCTCTGCGGATGCAGGGGAGGTCATGTCCCAGTATGCAACTGGTCGTTTGTTGAGGATACGAGGTCGGTAGTGAATGTCGTTTCTGCGCTGAGGGCAGATTTAGACGTGTTAACGGCGACATCTTTAATGAGGTCGTCGTTCTGAGATTGGTCAGCTAATCAATGCGAGGCGGAGTTTCTCCTATGAGCGGCATGCGTTGGCGGACGGCGTCGGCAAGACTGTCGGCTCGTAGGTCTTCCAACTTCAAGTACTGAGCGCCCATAGCATCAGCAACCGGCTTTATCATGCCTAGTTTGATGAAGCCGGATTCTGTGTCTACCACCACTGAGGGAATCTTGTCTTCTCCGATGATTCCGGCGCCAGCATAGGCTTCATCTAGAGGAGAATCCGGGCCCTGGGCCACGTTCCCTCGGCCGTCGGACAGCAGCACCAGCAAAGGCATTACGTCTCGGTCCTTGATGCGTTCAGTCTCTATTATCTCTAAGGCTTTGAATAGGCCAGCACTCAGCGGTGTCCGCCCGCCGGTTGGCATCTCCTGGAGGTGCATTTGAGCAAGGTCTACGCTGTTGGTAGGAGGGAGCAGTAGCGAGGCGCTTGTGCCTCGAAATGAAATCATCCCCACCCGGTCTCGGCGCTGGTACGCATCGAGCAGCAGTGACATCACTGCTCCCTTCACTGCTACCATCCTCCGTTGAGCGCCCATAGACCCACTGGCATCGACCACGAACAGTACTAGGCTGCCTGATTTGCTTTCCCTTACCTTTTCCCGGATGTCCTGCGGCTCGATCAAGACCGCGTTATGCGCGGCGCTATTTTCCCGGCGGTTTACTTGATGAGGAGCGGCAGCCCGAATGGTAGCGTCTAAGGCGAGGCCAGTGGCTTTTCCTTCTGGTTGGCGAGAGCGAACATAGCGGCCTGCTGACGAGTCAGTGATAGTGACATTGCGGCGACCAGAGGCGTGGCGCGTACGCTGATCTGGAGGTTTGATGTTGAGCGGCCGGATCGAGAAAGGGTCACCGACTTCGAACTGCTGTTCTTGACCTAGAGAGTCCGGGGCAGAGTTGTCAGATTGAGGATCCGGCTCCCCTGGGTCTTGTTCCTGATTATTTAAGTCTGACGGCGATAAATCCGAGGGCTCTGAATCGCCCTCTCCTTGACCGTCATCCTGGGATTCTCGTGGGCTGTCTTGGCTCTGAAAGTCGTCAACCATGTTGTCCAGCTGCTCTGTGGCCAGGTTGGGCTGCTGGAAGGGCTGGCGCCTCTGGCGGTGCAACAATGCCAGATTGGCGGCTTCGCGAACATCTTCGGCGTTGACCTCAGTGCGTTCTTCATAAGCTGCGATAGTGGAGGCAGTCTTGTACATCGTGATGTCGCCGCGCATGCCGTCGACGTCGTACTCGGCACATATTGAGGTGATGAGTTCTAAAATTTCGTCGCTGACCGTCACCTCAGATAGTAACCCTTGGCTACGAAGGACCCTATCGCGCTCTTCCTGCTCCGACTTTTGCCAGCTGAGCATGAAAGCCTGTGGGTCTGTTTCATAGGCGATGCGCCGCTTGACTACTTCCTGGCGTTCTTCTGGAGTGAACCGACCGTCCACCTCCACGGCTAGACCAAACCGGTCTAGGAGTTGAGGCCGCAGGTCGCCTTCCTCGGGGTTCATAGTGCCTACCAAGATGAACTCTGACCGGTGGGTTACCGAGATTCCTTCCCGCTCCACGTAGTTTCGGCCCATGGCTGCAGCGTCGAGTAATATGTCCACCAAGTGGTCGTTTAACAGGTTCACCTCGTCGATATAGAGGATACCTCGGTGTGTAGCAGCGATAAGTCCTGGCTCGAAGACCCGGTTGCCGGTCTTGATGGCCTCTTCGATGTCCAGTGAACCGACCAGACGGTCCTCGGTTGCACCTACTGGTAGGTCGACAATGGGGATTTGGCGTACCACTGTGTGAGCCCCGTCAAGTTGCGGTTCACAACGAGTGCAGAGTCCTTGTCGTTCTTCAGGGCTGCAGTTGTAAGGACATCCTTGGACGACCGTGACTTCAGGGAGTAAGGCGGCCAAAGACCGGACTGCCGTCGATTTGGCAGTGCCTTTCTTTCCACGTACTAGAACGCCGCCAATCTTGGGATTGACAGCATTTAAGAGTAGCGCTCGTTTCATCGCTGTTTGCCCGACTATGGCTGTGAACGGGAAACGAGAATCGGCGCTAGTTTGTGTTATTTGTTGGGTCACAAGTTAAAGGGGCTCCTATTCTGTAATTGTTATTAACACCAATTTGCAGGTTTATACAGCCTACTAATCTTATATTGCAGGGGCGGCAAACACCATCGTGGCCTGGATTTGATTAAGGCTATCACGCTCAATAGTGCCTCCGGCGTTGCAAAACCGATTAGCTTGTGATTGACAGGAATCACCGATAGGTAGTGGGATCCAACATATCTCTGAGACCGTCTCCGAGGAGATTGAATCCCAGTACTAGTAAGAAGATGGATATGCCCGGCGCAAGTAATAATATTGGCGTAGTCTGCATATAAGAACGAGAGTCATTCAACATAGCTCCCCATTCTGGAGTTGGTGGTTGTGCTCCTAGACCCAAGAAACTAAGACCAGCAATCCCGAGTATTATCCAACCCATATCCAATGTAGCTAGTACTATAAATGGGCCCAGGATGTTTCGGGAAATATGGGAAAGGATTATTCTGCGGTTGCTGGCCCCTATCGCCTTGGCTGACTCGACGTATTCCCTTTCCCTAGCTGCGAGGACCATCCCACGTATAACTCTGGCATGACCTGCCCACCAAACCACAGAGACAGCAATCATTACGTTTATCAGGCTTGGTCCGAGAATGCCTGCTACCGCCACACCTAGAATCAGAGATGGAAATGCTAACAGTAGGTCAACTATTGTCATCAAGCCCGAATCTATCCAACCTCCATAGTATCCTGAAAGGGTTCCAACGAATAAAGCTATAGCCATTACTACGGCCAAGGACGCTCCTGCCATCAGGAGCGTCACTCGCGCGCCGAATATGATTCGGCTGAACTCGTCTCTGCCTAGATGATCAGTACCTAATAGAAATTCAGGGGA
>JAKUNK010000028.1:0-43174 GCA_022451945.1 Dehalococcoidia bacterium | reverse complement strand
ACAGAGATTCGCCGTCGGGGTGACCGGGCAGGTCGGGTGCCAGGCTTTCTGGGAAGTGCTCCAACTGATATTGATATCCTGCAGAGCATCCCCCGGCCCCAGGCCCATGGATCAGAACTAATTGAGACATCATCGTCTCCCGTGCAAATCAGGTTCTTAGTTTCGGGTCAGATTATCGGCCAACGGGGCGGGAACGACAACCCGGTTCTAGCGAGCATGTCCTCGCCGATACCCTGCACTTTTTGGGCTAGGGACCATTCATCGACGAACAAAGGTTTATGGTTCTCAACAACGATTTGGCCATCTACCATGACAGTGTCGACACTTCGACCGTCTGCATTGTAGACGAGATTGTTCACCGGATTGAATAATGTCTGCCACTCTGCCCGCCGAGTGTCAAAGAGCACTAAATCAGCTTTTTTACCAGGCTCTAGAGACCCGATTTCACTGTCCAGACCCAGCGCTTCTGCTCCTTGGATGGTTGCCATCTCCAAGGCCTTCTCGGCTGGAATGGTCCTAGAGTCCTGTCGAGCGTCTTTGTACAGTACGGCGATCAGGTACATGGCTCGGTTAGTTTCCAGCAGATTGGAGTTGTTGCCTGCGTCTGTGCCGATACCCACGGCCATCCCTGCGCCCAGCATCTCGGGAAGCAACCCTGATTGAGTCATGCCGGCGCCGCCCTTTACAGCAGCAGTTGGGACAACCACTGCTCTGGTTCCTGTCCTAGCCAGCACTTCTATCTCGCTCTCATCTAGCCCTAGCATATGGGAAAGAGTTACGTTCTTACCCAGAATGCCTAACTTCTCTAGGTAATGAGTCGGCCTGAGTCCGGATTCCTTGATGCTGGCTTCCACATAATTCGGGCCGTTGTTGTAGTGAAGGGTGAGGCTCGTGTTGTAACGATCCGCTAGACGCTTGCTCCCGAGGAGCAATTCGTCTGTGCACACGTTCGGGGCGAAGGGCATCGCCCAAGCCCGGATTCGTCCATCCAACTTACGGTCGAATTTTTCGATGGTCGTTTCGATTGTCTGAAGGGCATCGGCAGTGGATGAGACTGGTAGATTCAATTGGTTGGTTTTGTCGGTGACGTGGGCGCCGACGATTATTCGGCAGCCCGCTTGTTTATAGGCGTCCATGCAGCGGTCCAGGTATTTGGTGCTACCTGGATCGACGAACGTGGTAGTGCCGTATTTGAGCAGCTCTGTGATGGCTAGCAGACTGGTGTGGTATTCCTCTTCTTCAGTCATGATAGCCTGAAGCTTGAATACATTCGGCAGGTAGGCCGAGCCCAAATCATCGGGGAAGATGCCGCGAGTGGCGTGGGCATAGCTGATGTGCATGTGCCCGTTGACGAAACCGGGAGTCACCACCATGTCGCTGGCATCAATAACACTGTCGGTTTGGACACCGGCCAGATCTTCGGTTTTGCCTACCTGGATGATGTTCTGGCCTTGGACCACCAGCGAACCGTCGCTGATGATGCGGCGGCTTGGGTCCATGGTGACGATAAAGCGAGCGTTTTCGATCTTTACTGTGGCGTCAGGCATCATTCGTTCCCACCTTTGGCATGATCCGGCTCTGAAAGAGTCGTCATTATACCGTGTGGCATGCAGGTTGCTTGTTGACCGGTAATCACCGCCCGCCTATCATTCTGTAAATCGTCTACGGTTAACGGGCTTTGCGTCCATGAATAAATCAGAGTTTCCGTTCCTTAGTGCAACTGAGTTGTCCGCGTTGCTGGCAGCCAAGGAAGTATCCCCTGTAGAGGCGACTGAAGCCTATTTGGAACGCATCCAGTCCTTGGATACCAAGCTCCGAGCTTTCGTGACGGTGACGGCCGATGCCGCCCTGGTTTCTGCGAAACAAGCCGAGCAGGAGATAGGAAAAGGGAATTACCGGGGACCAATGCATGGTGTTCCGGTCGCGGTTAAAGACCAGATCTATACCAGAGGAGTGCTGACCACAGGTGGTTCACCGGTCTTCAGCGATTTCGTACCTTCATTCGATGCCACGGTTGTAGAAAACTTGAAAGCAGCAGGTGCCGTCATGTTGGGCAAGCTCAACATGACAGAGTTTGCCACCTCGGGCCTGTCCCATCAATTCGACCCGCCTCGAAACCCTTGGGATCTTAAACGTTCAACCGGCGGCTCCAGCAGCGGCTCCGGCGCAGCAACTGCGGCTTTTCTATGTGCTGCATCCTTGGGTGAAGACACCGGTGGGTCGGTGCGTTTTCCGGCATCATGGTGCGGGTTGGCTGGGATCAGGCCTACCTGGGGACGCGTCAGCCGGTACGGGGTCATGCCCGGCGTCCGTTCCATGGACACCGTTGGTCCGTTGGGGCGTACTGTGGCCGATTGTGCGATTACACTCGGCGTCATAGCGGGTCACGACCCAAAAGACAGACTGACCAGCAATGAGCCAGTGCCTGATTACCATGCCGAACTGATGGGCGGCATCAAAGGCGTGAAGATTGGGATAGTCCGCGAACTGATCTACAACGATCTTGTGGAAGAAGAGGTCCGTAGATCTGTAATGGCGGCTGCCGCCACTATGGGTGATATGGGCGCACAGGTTGAAGAGATTTCGATACCCTTGGCCGCCAACGCAGGGGCCATAAACGGCGCCATCAGGGTGGAAGCCCCTGTTACATACGGAGACCTACTGCGCGAAAGGCCCCATGACATCGCCCATGACAACCGAATCGCATATCTGGCCAGCAGTATCATGCCCTCGCCGTATTACTACAAAGCTCTGCGGCTCAGGGCTATGCTGCGCGACCAGGTCCTCGGTGCGCTGAACAGTGTCGAACTGTTATTGTCTCCAAGTACCGGTATCACGGCACAGCTCTTGGCACCAGACCCGGTCATCGACAGCAAGGCCGCCAGTAGCCGGACCCCATGGTTGCTGGCCACTACGTTCAGCCTGGCCAACGTCCCTGCCCTGAACGTGCCTTGTGGGTTTACGGCAAGCGGACTGCCCATCGGTCTTCAGATCGCAGGACGACCCTTCGACGAAAGTATGGTATTTCGGGCCGGGCACAAGTACGAGCAGGGTACCGAGTGGCACACTCGCAAGCCAAGCATCTAGAATCAAGCCCAATTCGGATCTACCGAGAATTGCCCTTTGTGGGGCAGTATGAGAGATTTAACTGGTGCTTAATCACCTTAGATTGAAGGCATCGTTGGAAGATATGGTCGTCATCCGGAACGACCGCCTGCCAGAGCGTAAAATACCTCTGCGGGAGAAACCGCTGCCTCGCTACGTGCTGCCCTACAGGGGATTATTGGGTCTAGCACTGATTGCGCTATTTTGGCCAGCATCATGGCTGCAATTGGGGCTACTGGGGCACTATTCTTTCTTCCCGTTGTGGCTGGGTTACATCTTGACACTTGAGGGTCTGGTTCTGCGCCGAACCGGGACATCGCTGATTCAGAGGAACCCCTGGACCTTTGCGGGCATGTTCGTGTTTGCCATACCATTCTGGTGGTTTTTTGAGGGGGTGAACCAGTTTACGGAGAACTGGCGGTACCTTGGCAACGAGGATCGGTCAACCACCCACTTCATACTCTTTTCCTCGTGGGCGTTCTCAATCGTTGTGCCTGCTGTGCTGGAAACCGCTGAATATTTGAATTCCACTCGTTTCATGGACAGGCTGAGCACTGGGCCGTCGGTGAAGCCGTCTAAGACGTTCATCACCGGAGTAGTGGTGACGGGAGTCATGTGTCTGATCGCGCTGGCGATATGGCCTAGATATGCCTTCCCAGTCACTTGGTTGGGTGTGTTCTTTGTTTTGGATCCGATCAACTATCTGCAGGGTCGTCCGAGCGTACTAGCTGCTGTAAAGCACGGCGAGTGGCGGCTGCCTTGGTCATTGGCCTTGGGCGCTCTAGTGTGCGGGTTCTTCTGGGAGATGTGGAATTTCCATGCCATCCCCAAATGGGAATACGACATAGCCTTTTTCGAAGTCTTACATATATTTGAGATGCCGCTCCTTGGTTACGGTGGTTACCTGCCATTTGGCCTAGAGACCTTCGCGGCCTACCATTTTCTCGCCGGCATAATAGGCTGGTCCAAAGGTGCGCTTTCTCCCGAAGACGAACACCGGCAATCGGCTGCGTACCAGTCTGTGGCAGATCAAGGCTAGCCTCGGGTACGTTCTGGTGTTCTTGTACCCCCGACTGACCCGGTGTATCCTTCACCTAGCTACTTGAAGGTCTGCCACTTGGTCTTATCGGTAAATCCAACAGACTGACAGAGGAGGTCCATAGATGCAGTTTGGAATCTTCACCATAGTTCCTTGGCATGAGAGCAAAGGTCAACAGCAGTCCCTAGATGAAGCCCTGGCCCAGATCGAGTTGGCCGACCAGTTGGGCATCGGCGAAGTCTGGTTGGGTGAACACAGTTTCTCTCGCCACGGCCTTCTCTCAGGCATATGGTCCTTTGCCGGTATGGTCGCTGGCCGCACTAAGAACATACGAATCGGCACCGCCGTCGTGGTGCTACCTTTACACAATCCAATCCTAGTGGCAGAAGAAGCAGCGATGATTGACGTCATCAGCGGTGGTCGCCTCAACCTAGGCATCGGCTCTGGTTATCAGCGCCAGGAATTTGACGGCCTCGGCATCGACATCAACACCAGCCGTCAGCGCTTCTACGAAGCGGTTGAAGTCATAAAAAAAGCCTGGACCGAAGAGACCTTAACTTTCCACGGAAAGTTCACTAACGTAGATGACCTTTGGGTCCTCCCCAAACCCCTTCAACAGCCCCATCCGCCATTGTTCCAGGCGGTGAGTACATCGCCGGCAAGCATAGACTTCGCCGCCAAGAACCAGATCCAGGTGATTGCTGGCGGCCCCACCGATATTCTCGGACAAGCTCCTCAGGTGGTGAGGGCATGGCGCGAAAAGATGGAAGAGTATGGCCATCCTCACGAACACTTGGATCCTCCAATGTCAAAGGGCATCTACGTTGCGCCCAGTCAAGAGGAAGCCGAAAAGGATGCTGCCGAGCTGCAGAACTTCTCCTCGCGCATCCTGAATTCCCAGGGCAATAACGGTAGCATCGGGATGCCAACCGACAAAGACGGTAACGTGCCTCCGGGCTATGAGCATTGGGCCGGACGGCAGAACGACCGCGACCGCCGCGACGATCCTGGTCATGCAGGGCTGCCGCCCTTGGTGGGAACGCCTGAAGTGGTCGCCGAACGATTAAAAGCGACCCAGGCCGCCGGAATCAACCATGTGTTCGGAAACTTCGGATTCCCGGGATTGCCTCATGAGAAGGTCATGCGATCTATAGAACTCTTCGCCAAAGAGGTAATGCCGGAGTTTCAAGGAGTCCCGGTGGCTTAACCTAGTCGACAATTCAGTTAAAAACACAGATAGACGAGACCATACCATCCTCGTCTATCTGTATTTTGCCGAATAGGGTGGAGGCAGCGGGATTCGAACCTACGATGGACCTGACCCATACTGGTTTTCGAGACGCGGTCGTATTGGTTAGTCTACCGGGCCGCCCAAGGGAGTTGTTGGGCCGTCACAAGTTAGGAACCTGCCGTAGCCTGGTTTTTGTTCTAACTGCCCTTGGTTCAGAAGCACCTGCCCCCGGAGAAGGGTCATCCATGGCCGCCCGCTGACGTTCCAGCCTTCGAACAGCGTATAGCCCGCGTTGCTGAGATGGTCTTTGGCTGTCACCACTCGGTCCACTCCTGGGTCGAGGATCAAGAGGTCGGCGTCAGACCCGGTTTGAATCACCCCTTTACGGGGGTAGAGTCCGAAGATGCGGGCAGGGTTCTCGGACATCACCCTAGCAAGCCACCAGATAGGGAAGCCCCGCTTGACTACGCCTTCGCTGTACATGAGCGGGGCTACGGTCTCGATGCCAGGTGAGCCAAAGGGTACAGAAGCTCCATTGGCATCCACAAATATATTGTCCCATCCTGGTTTCTTCAGCTCCTCCGGATGCGGCGAGTGGTCGCTACCGACCAGGGATATCTGGCCTTGCCGCAGGCCGTTCCAGAGTGCGTCGCGGTCCGGCCCATCCTCAGGGCGTAAGGGAGGCCCGATCTTGGCCAACGGTCCGAATTTAGCCATCTCTGCGTCCGACAGCAGTAAGTACTGAGGGCAGGTTTCAGTCCATATCTTCTGGCCTTGAGATTGAGCTTGTTTGATGCGCTCCAGTCCTAATTGGGTGCTTAGGTGGACCACGTAAGTGGGACAGCCGGTGGCTGCGCCCATCTTGATGGCCCGGTTGATGGCTTCTTCTTCCGCCCAGTCAGGGCAGGCTGTAGGGAAGTCTGTAGGATGGGTGTGACCCTCGGCCATGAGTTTGTTCTCTAGGTATTCGATAATGTTTCCGCTTTCGCAGTGGAGCTGCAGCACACCGCCGCCTTTTGCCACCATATCCATGGCGTTGCAGATGTAATCGTCGTCGCACATGCGGCCTGGCCGCTTCTTGTAGGTCATGAACATCTTGAAGGACTTAACGCCCAGTTCCATGGCCTTTGGAAGGGATTCTAGGATGCTGGGTCGGTTCTGTAAGATGAAATGGAACCCGAAGTCCACCAACGCCGCCGTGCCTACTTCGTCTTGGATGCGGCGGACCGCTTGTTCTAGGGTTTCGTCGCCCTCCAAGGCGTAGTTACCGAATGGTACCAGAGTGGTCAGTCCGGCATGGGCGGCGGCCAGCGCTCCTAGGGCATAGTCGTCATGGCCGTCAAGATGAACATGGGAGTCGATAAGGCCAGGCAAAACGAACTTGCCTTCAGCATCGATGTACCGGTCAGCCTTCGGCATCAGTTGTTCTGGTCCAACGGCGGCAATCTTCTCACCTCTGATGGCCACTGCGGCTTCAAACACCTGCGATGAAGTGACCACCTTCCCGCCTCTAACGATCGTGTCGACCTGCGTTTCGGTCATACCGTGTCTCCCTGAGTCCGATTTTCGGGGAGTGTAGTCTGGGTAGGATTGGCTGTCAACGGAACAAGTGCGTTGACACTCGACTTAGGCGCGATTACACTCGCACAACCTTCCTTCAGCAATTTTCACGCCTGAGAGTCGAGAGGTTCGTTATGCAGCTTGAAGATAAGATTGCCCTGGTAACCGGTGCCGGCAGGGGAATGGGTCGGGCTATATCCCTGCAACTGGCCCAAGAAGGCGCCAACGTTGCTGTCTCTGACATCGACGCCTCCACAGCAGAAGATACAGCGGTAGCCATCAAACAGATGGGGCGCGAAAGTGTGGTCCTACCCGCCGACATGGGGAACCTGGACGATATCGACCGCATGTTCACTCAGGCTAAGGACGCCTTTGGCCGCCTGGACGTGGTGGTGAATAATGCCGGGGTAACCAAGTATCTAGACATCATGGATGTGCAGGAAGAAGACTGGGACCGTATCCACCGCGTCAACGCTAAGGGAGTATTCTTCTGCATGCAACGGGCTGCTAGGGAACTGATCGATCAGGGACAAGGTGGCCGAATTATCAATATCGCCTCCATCGCTGGTAAAGGTTACGCTGGAACGTCGAACGCAGCTTATGCCGCTAGCAAGGGCGCAGTAATCTCCATGACCAGTATCGCAGCGCTGCAACTGGGCCGGTACGACATCAACGTGAATGCCATCTGCCCAGGTTCAACGCTTACCACCATGGCGGCAGACACCATGTCGGGGAGGGCGGAGCGCACTGGGCAAAGCATGCGGGAACTGGAGGAGGCCCGGGACGCCAAGATACCCATCGGGCGGCCCAATGACCCGGAAGACATCGCTGCCATGGCGTTGTTTTTGGCGGGGCCGGGAAGCCGGAACATCACTGGCCAAGCGTTCAACGTGGACGGAGGACTGGTGATGCACTAGGCGTCTTGGGTATCCAATCTGTATGAATATGCCCTACTTTGCGCATTAGACCTCCACTAGTTGCCTGATAAAATGAGTTGAACTGGAGTAGGGAGGGGCGGCGGTGGACTTACGGTCTAAGTTCGTCATCCTTATGGCGCTGGCGGTCTTACTGACTGTTTCGGGCGCTGATGCTATGTCTGCGAACTTCGGTTCAGAACTGGTTGTTGAACCCCAAATTGTGGTCCCGAATCAGAGAGTTACACTGACTGGGAGGGGCTTTACCTCATTGGTCGTACCTGATGGGAATGGACCGTCGGGATCGCACCAGATTACTGGCGTGGGGCAGAGTGTAATCACGGTGGGCGGTACTCCATTGAAGCCCCCCTTCGCCTTTTACCCCATCAATTTCGATGATTTTGGGAATTGGGCGACTACGATCTCCATACCGGTTACAGACGTCACTGTTGCCGGTGGAGCCATCACCGTCAAAGCCGTGGATGACCAGGGAATCGTTGAGACGGCTCAGGTCATTATCGGAATCCCCAGTATTACCCTTGAACCAGAAACCAGTCGAATCAATACAGATGTGTCTGTTACTGGCCGAGGATTCCCTGCTTCAAATGTGCTGACCAGAGTCAACTCTCAGGTTCCGATATCATATGCTGGTTTTGCTTTGACTGTTGTTTCAGCAGACGATCTTGGTGGATTCACAGCCACCATAAGAGTGCCTGCGAGTACCAGGATCTCGTCGAACAATATTGTTAGGGCCACCGTGGTGGGGTTCGATCAATGGGGAATGGCCGTCCACGCAGTGCCCAGGCCAACCATCACCCTTTCTCCATCCTCTGGCGTTCCAGGCACAGCTGTGACGGTTGCTGGTAAGGGGTTCCCGCCCAACGCTGTGATTTCTAGTAGCAGGGCAGGTGACATCAATGTGTTGAGTGCACCTGCTCCTGTGACTGACGGCGATGGTAATCTCTTAACCTTTTTCACTATGCCCATATTTCTCCCTGGAGTTCAGACCGTTTCAGTTACAGCCGGTGGTCTGACCGGCAACGACGTTTTCACGGTAATCGAAGGAGCTGCAGTGGTGCAGACGTTGCCTACTCCCTCTCCGTCCGCCTTGCCGGCGGATGCGTTGGCATCGCTCACCCAAGGAGAGAACCTGCTCCGTGTCTGGACCTTTAATAATGGCTCCAAGACTTGGGAGTTCTTTGATCCTCGTCCTGCGTTCGTCAACGCCAATACCATCAATAGGATGGTGCCGTCATATATATATTGGTTCCAACTGAAACGGGGCCAAGCGGCCTCGCTTAACGGCAGGGTGGTTTCTTTGTTCGAGGGTTGGAACCTGGTACCGTGGTGAGTTGAGGCTGAGACTAGCGCGGCATGATTGCCTATGGGATAATATTTAAAGTAAGTTTGAGCTTGCCCGGCACGATTGGACCGGGCGTTTTTATTAAGCGCAAGGTGCCCCAAAGATGGAACTCAACATCAGGTTATTTGCCCTCTACAGAGAACGCGCCGGCCGGAGTACGGTTTCGGTAGTCGTTCCTGACGAAGCAACTGTGGCGGACCTGACCGATGAGGTTCGTAGGCAATTGCCTAACCTGGCCCCACCCGAAGTGAAGATCGTGGTGGCGGTGAACACTGACTACGCAGACTCCGAAGTGGTACTCCAGCCCGGCGACGACGTCTGCCTGATTCCGCCAGTAAGCGGAGGATAAGGCCTAACCGGGGAGAAAACGTAATGATAGAGCTAACTGAAAAGACCCTAGACCCTGATAAAACCACCGCCAAGGTCCGCCGTGACACTAACGGTGCCGTGGTTACATTTCTGGGCACCACCAGAGATAATTTTGAAGGCAAGACGGTCGTGACTCTGGAATACGAAGCCTTTGATGAGATGGCTGTCAAAAAACTGGAGGAAGTGCGTCAGGAACTGATGGCCGAATTTGGCTTAGAACAGATTGCTATCAGCCACAGAATCGGGACTGTCGGTATCGGAGAGATCAGCCTGGTAATCGCCGTTGGCTCACCTCATCGGAAAGAAGCCTTCGACGCCTGCCACAAAGCCGTAGACCGCATCAAAGAAATGGTGCCAATCTGGAAGAAAGAGGTCTATCAAGATGGGTCTCGCTGGGTGGCCTGTGAAGACCACGAGTTCTCCCCTACTGACCAATCGTCAACCGGAACCCAGGCTCACTAGACCTAACCGTCTCCGCTTATGGAAAGATTGTAGAACCATCCACGACGGTTCTTCGACAGACTCAAGGTGAGTAGAGGTTCCTTGAAGGATTATTGGAATGCGGGTTAGCTTGGCTCCAATGCTCTTTCCGATTTCCACTCCGTTTCTGGATTCCGCGGTTCGACCTGGTTTATGTTCCGGCCTTTGCTCAGCACGGAGCTGACGGCCTGGCGGAGTGTCCGAACTCCGATGACCTTCATTCCTTGAGGGACGTTCAGGCCTTCCAAACAGGACTCTGGGAGTACGCACTTCGTTAGTCCCAGCCGCGCCGCTTCGGCTATCCTCCGTTGCGCTTGTGACACAGCTCGTATCTCTGCGCTAAGGCCAACTTCACCGAAGGCAAATATATTGGCATCCAGAGGGCAGTTGTAGAGGCTTGATGCCATTGCCAGCACCAATGGCAGATCCGCAGCCGGCTCACTAATCTTGAAGCCACCGGCTATGTTGACAATGATGTCCTGTCCCGACAACTCCAATCCGGCTCGCCGGGATGCAACTGCAGCCAGCATGAGCAGACGGTTGTAGTCCACGCCGTTAACGACGCGGCGCGGTGCAGGTAGCTGTGACGGTGAAGTAAGGGCTTGCACCTCCAACAGTAAGGCACGACTGCCTTCTACCACCGGTGCCAGAGCAGCTCCTATGGAGCCACCAGCTCGTTGGGATAGCAACGTTTTGGACGGGTCCGCGACATCTGTCAAGCCATGTTCAGTCATCTCGAACACGCCGACCTCGGTGGTTGCGCCGAACCGGTTCTTGCCAGCCCGCAGTACTCGGTAGCCGCCGTCTTCTTGAGATTCCAGGTAAATCACAACATCTACCATGTGTTCCAGGACCCTGGGACCAGCTAGGGATCCATCTTTGGTCATATGGCCTGAGACGAACACTGGTGTTCCGCTACCTTTGGCCCATCTGAGAAGCTGGAGGCCGGCCTCACGGACCTGTCCCACACTGCCCGGACCTGAGGGTCTCATCGTCGTTGAACAATGTCTGTATGGAGTCCACTATTGCTAAGGCGGGCTGGACTGCGTCCAACGTCTCCAAGACCGTTGAAAGATCGGTCTCGGTAAGCATCATGATTCCCTCACCGGCGAAGCCCAGGCGGTCTGAGCGCAGCTTTATTTGCTGGGGCGACTCTTCACCGCTAATGTACAAAACCCTTTTGTCTTTGCCAGCTATGTATTGGGCCATCTGAAGGAGGAGGGTCGATTTGCCGACGCCGGGCTCTCCGGCCAGCAGAACAACCGAACCAGGGACAACACCGCCCCCTAATACCCTGTTCAATTCGGGGGAAGGCAGAGTATCTCGTTCCTGGTCTCCGGTCGATATCTCGGAAAGCTCTACTACTTCGGTCGCCTGATTGGTCAGCCAGCCTGGGCGGCTCTTAGGAGTGGCCTTTGGCATAGCCATCTCGACCAAAGGGACCTGAGAGCCGCAGCCTAAGGCGGGGCAAAAGCCCATCCACTTAGCGCTTTCGTTGCCGCAAGCCGGGCACATGAATACCGATCGTATGCGTTCTTTCGCTTTAGCCACACCACACCACCGTCTAGTCTATTGCCACCGGTTACTATTAATTACGCAAAGTTGAATCGCAGTAATTATAACAACAGAGAGCCCCACGATCGTGGGGCTCTCTGTCAGTAATCCCAGTTTTTGTTGAGCCTGAGCGGCGGTCTTAGTCCCCGGATGCGGCTGCTTCGGCCTCTGCTTCCGGTTCTGCTTTAGCCTTTGCCTTGGGTTTGGCTTTAGCTTTGGCTTTCTTGGAAGTAATCTTGATGGCGCCTTCGCTGTCCAGGTCAATCATGGCTACGTCGCCCGCAACCAATCGTCTGCTCAAGACCTCGTCAGAAAGGGCGTCTTCAATCTCGTTCTGAATCAAGCGACGCAGTGGCCGTGCTCCTAGAATAGGGTCAAAGCCTTTCTCTCCCAGGTAAACCTTTGCCGGTTCACTCAATTCCAGGTCGATCTCTTTCTCGCCCAGCTCGCCGCGGACCTGATCCATCATCAGGTTGACAATCTCCAGAATCTCGGCCTGGGTGAGCTGATGGAAGACTACTGTTGAATCAATCCGGTTTAGGAATTCCGGCCGGAAGAACCGTTTCACTTCCTCCATGACCTTTTCGCGCATACGCTCGTAGGCGCTCTCGTCTGTCTGGGCATCATTCGACTTGGCCGCAAACCCCAGAGTGGACTCGCGTTTGATCAGGTCAGAACCCAGGTTGCTTGTCATGACCAAGATTGAATTTCTGAAGTCTACCTTCCGGCCCCGGGCGTCGGTCAATTGACCGGCGTCGAAAATCTGCAGAAGGATGTTGAACACCTCAGGGTGGGCCTTTTCAATCTCATCAAGTAGCACGGCGCAGTAGTTCTTGCGCCGGACGCCTTCGGTGAGCTGGCCGCCCTCGTCGTAACCGACATACCCCGGAGGGGCGCCAATTAGGCGTGCTACAGTGTGTCGCTCTTGGAACTCGGACATGTCCAGACGAATCATGTTGTCTTCATCACCGAACATGAACTCTGCCATGGCCCGGACTAACTCGGTTTTACCGACGCCGGTGGGGCCAAGGAACATGAACACGCCTATTGGTCTGCGGGCATCTTTCAGCCCGGCCCGAGCCCGGCGAACCGACTTGGAGATACCAATGATAGCTTCGTCCTGGCCGATAATTCGCTTGTGCAGTTCCGATTCCATCTGGAGGAGACGCTCTGTCTCTTCTTCAGCTAGTCGTGTTACCGGGATGCCGGTCCACATGCTGACAACTTCAGCGATATCGTCTTCAGTGACAACACGGCGTTCCGCGTTTTCACCTTCCTGCCACTCTTTTTCTAGGGTGTCCAAGTCTTCGTTCTGGCGCAGTTCTCGGTCTCGGAGTTCCGCTGCCGCCTCGTATTGCTGAGAAGCTATGGCTTCGTCTTTTTCTTTCCGGACTTGCTCCAACACCTGCATGGCGTCTTTGACTGACGCAGGGGTGGCGCTGCCGCGCAACCGAACCCGAGAACCGGCTTCGTCTATGAGGTCGATGGCCTTGTCCGGAAGGAAGCGATCCGGGATGTACCGCTGGGCCAAAAGGGCCGCGCTGCGAATAGCTTCGTCAGATATATCCACTTTGTGGTGTTCTTCGTATTTGCTTCGGACTCCCATCAAGATAGCAACGGTGTCATCGTCAGACGGCTCTTCGACCCTAACGGGTTGCAGGCGGCGCTCCAGTGCTGGGTCCCGCTCAACGTATTTACGGTAGTCGTCCAGAGTGGTGGCCCCGATGCATTGAATCTCACCGCGGGCCAAAGAAGGCTTAAGGATGTTAGAGGCGTCTACGGCGCCTTCAGCGGCGCCCGCACCGACTATCGTGTGAATCTCATCGATGAAGAGAACGCAATTGCCGGAGGCCTTGATTTCTTCAATTACCTTCTTCAATCGTTCTTCAAATTCGCCTCGGTACTTGGTCCCGGCGACCAAAGCGCCCATATCCAAGGTGACCAGGCGTTTGCCGGACAGGGTGTCAGGAACGTCTCCGCCACTGATTAGTTGGGCCAGAGCTTCTACGATGGCCGTCTTGCCAACGCCTGGCTCGCCAACAAGAACAGGGTTGTTCTTGGTGCGGCGGCTCAGAATCTGAACCATCCGCTCAATTTCTTTCTCCCGGCCGATGACCGGATCTAACTTTTCGGACTTGGCTGCGACGGTTAGGTCTATACCAAGCTGGTCAAGGGTTGGAGTCTTGGAGGTTGTTCCCCGGCTGCTCTGGGAGCCTGTGCCGGAGGTGTGACTCAGGATGCGATGGGTCTCGGCCCGAACCTTGTCCAAAGTGACGCCCAGGCTTTCTAGAACGCCGGCAGCCACGCCTTCGCCTTCACGCAGTAGACCTATGAGGAGGTGCTCCGTCCCTATGTATGTGTGGTTCATCCGCCGAGCTTCGTCGACAGCCAGTTCCACGACTTTCTTTGCACGAGGGGTTAGGCCAATCTCCCCTTGAGCCGGCTTCTCTCCGCGTCCAATGATAAATTCCACTGCCGAGCGGACCTTACTGAGGTCCACAGACAAACTGGAAAGCACCCGGGCAGCAACGCCTTCTGTCTCGCGTACAAGACCTAGAAGGATGTGTTCAGTGCCGATGTAGTTATGGTTGAAACGCTGGGCTTCTTCTTGTGCCAGCGATAATACCCGCCGTGCGCGTTCCGAGAACTTCTCGAATCTACTGCCCATATTTCCGCTCCTGATGGGAGTAAGGTGAGGAACTCATTTTGCGATAGTTCCTTTTAGAGAGGCTTGCCACTCGCGAAACTGCTACCCATTTTGTGCCTTAGTGTAGAACTGCTACCCAGCCGCTACAATCACCTGGAATCGGAAAAACCCCCGTAGACTTGTCCCGTTTGTGGGAGAACGCACGCCTGGTAGGGAATTCATCCGCGTGACCCTCGTGCAGCCAATTATATTAGAGGCCCCACTATGTGTAAAGCCACCATAACGCAGTCAACTTGGTGGATACATATGTCCAACCGGGGCGAGAGCTTTGGGAATACCAGCCTCAAACGGACCTGTCCTAGAAACTTTATGGGCGATACTTGATGGGTCCGTCGATTGGGTTCACTGAGGTCGTAGACTGGGAAGGTGCAGCGATGAGAGGGCTTGCTGAGGATATACCCCCCGGCGGTGACCTATTTTCCCACTCCGTCACCAGAGCAGTATCGTAGGCGCTGAAGCGTTTCACTACCGTGTTCGGGATGGGAACGGGTGGGGCCGCTTCGCTAGAACCACCAGGAGATATATCAGCCCCGGTAGTATGCACCATTTTTCACAACCCCGCAAGGGCAAAACAGGAATTTCCTGGGATCAATTTTCTAGACGGGACTCCGTGTGTCGCCAAGCCCAGGCCGTCGATGATTTAATCTGAGATGATTCGCGGATCTGCGATACTAAATCAATGCATGATTTCCAGTTGATTTTTGTCGGGATTACTGATTAAATCAACCAAAGAGTCGGTAATGGAAGAGGTGCGTAGGGATGGGGAGAAGGCTGTTCAAAGAACTTGAGCGCTCTTACGGTTTCGACGAAGTAGCGATCGTCCCTGGTCAGGTGACTATCAACCCAGAGTTGACCTCCACCAAGATGACCATCGGCGACCTAGAATTCGAGATTCCCATCATGGCCTCCGCGATGGACGGAGCAGTATCCCCCGGGTTCGCCTCTTATATGCACGAGATGGGAGGCCTTGGTGTCCTGAATGCTGAGGGCCTCTACAGCAGATACGACGATCCCTACGCAGTCCTAGAAGAGATTATCTCTCACCCCCAAGAATCAGTCACCGAATTTCTCCAGAAAGTTTACTCCGAACCCATGCGTGAAGACCTGATTGGTCAACGCGTCCGTGAGATTAAGAACACTGGCGCTACGTGCGCTGTTTCTTTTACTCCTCAGAACACCAAGAGAATGTCACCTGCGGCAGTTGAAGCCGGGGCTGACATGGTTGTAGTCCAGTCCACTGTCACCACCGCGCGGCACATGTCTAACAGCTACCGGGGGTTGGTATTCTCTGAACTCATCGACGCTCTGAAAGTTCCTGTGGTTGTTGGTAACTGCGTCACTTATGAAGTGGCCACGGAGCTGATGGAAACCGGCATCGACGGCCTTTTGGTTGGGGTCGGACCCGGCGCCGCTTGCACCACTCGCGAAGTTGTTGGCGTCGGTGTTCCTCAGGTAACCGCTACCCTTCAGTGCGCGGCTGCGAGGGAAGACTACTTCCGCCGTACCGGGCGCTACGTTACCGTCATAACCGACGGAGGCTTCCGCACCGGTGGCGACGTATGTAAGGCCATGGTCAGCGGGGCGGATGGCGTAATGCTTGGAACTCCGTTCGCCCAAGCAGAAGAAGCGCCCGGCAGGGGTTTCAACTGGGGCATGGCCAACCCTCATCCGGAACTTCCTCGGGGCACCCGAATCTCTGTGGGGACCAAAGGATCTCTCAAAGAGATTCTCTACGGGCCTACTTCTAAGACGGATGGCACCCAGAACTTCGTCGGAGCTTTGAAAGTGGCCATGGGTATGTGCGGTTCTTACACCATACGAGACCTGCATAAGGCCGAGATGGTCATCGCTCCCTCCATCAAGACGGAAGGTAAGTTCTTCCAGATGAATCGCTGATTACCACTTTTCTTAATTGTTCGGGAAGGTTTTATGACGAAGACAACAGGCATGATTGAGATACTTGATCCCACTGCCGAGGATGTACCCGAGGAGTTGGGTCTAAGCGATACTCCCTTCGACCTGAACGGCAAAGTGGTGGGCCTTCTGGAGAACCGGAAGTACCACGCCGACGCCTTTCTTGCCGAGCTAAGAGAAGTTTTACTCAATGAGTATGGCGCAGCCAAGATTGTTTATGAAACCAAGTTCACCTACAGTGCACCTTGCGCCGACGAGACGATTCAAAGCCTCTCCCAAGACTGCGATGTGGTGATACACGCAATAGCGGATTGAGGGTCGTGCACAGCGTGGGGTCTCCACGACGCAGTAATGACAGAGTCCAATGGCGTGCCATCGGTTAGCGTCATAACCAGCACCTTCATCAGAGCAGCGCACGCCCGGGCCAGTGCTCTGGGTATGCCCGGTGCTCGCATAGTAGTCTTGCCCAGCCCGTTAGCACCCCGGACCATCCCGGAAGTCCAACAGATGGCGCACGACTTCGCTCCGGAGATAGTCGGATTGCTGACAGGAAAGTAGGCAGATACTATCGCTCCCGCCTGCGGGTGGGAGGGTCAAATGGCAAACCTTAACAACACCGGAGCAACCAAGAGGAGCCACGACGGCTCCTCTTTTCATTCTTGACTTCCCAATATTCCCACCGCAGAATCTCAACCTAATCTTCACCCTCAGTGGCACCTAGAGAGGTCCAACACCGTGAGATCCGTTTCACTCAACTCCAGGCGCGTAGACGTTCCAGATTCATTCCAGGTCATCCAGGACTACTGTTGGGAGCAGGGCTGGACCGACGGCTTGCCGGTGGTGCCGCCGACGGAATTCCTCGTTCGTGAGATGCTGGCCGGTTATGGAGGAGATCCTTCGATTTCCCTCGGTACTATCCAACCCCGCAACGCCCGATCAACCCTGGAGAAACTGGCGATTAATGCCGTTATGGCCGGTTGTCAGCCGGAGTATTTCCCTGTAGTTGTGGCGGCGGTCAAAGCCGCTTTGGACCCGGATTTCAACCTGGGCGGTAATGCAGCAACCACTGGCGGGGCAGCCCAGGTGGTGATTGTAAATGGCCCTATCGCTGAGGAATTGGGAATCAACGGAGATGCTGCTTGTTTTGGTCCTGGTTCCAGAGCGAATGCTGCCATTGGCAGGGCAGTCAGGTTGGTGATTCGTAATGTCGGCGGGTTGATTCCAGGAGAGATGGACAAGGCGACGTTAGCCACTCCTGGCCGTTATAGTTTCTGCTTCTCGGAGAACGAACCCCGCAGTCCGTGGGAGCCATGGAACATCTCTTTGGGTTATCCCGAAGGCTCCAGCACCGCGACTATTTTTGCCGTGCGTGGAGTCTACACGGTCATGGAAACCACTGTCGGCACCGGCCTTGAAGTCCTCCAGACTATAGTTGGCAACATGAAAGCGGTGGGGATATCCAACTACTACCAGATTGGTACTGGCGCGCAGATCGTAGTAGTGATCTGCCCCGAACACGCAGAGGAGATCGCGTCATCAGGATTGACCAAGTCCGACGTCCAAGAGTTCATATATCAGAACGCCCGCATGCCGTTGAGCTGTCTTGTGGGCCGAGCTCATTACGGTAACCGCAATTGGCCCAGTTGGGTGGATGAGACCAACTCAGAAACCCTTGTGCCCATAGTCCGAGCGTCAGAGGACATCGTACCCATCGTCGCTGGTGGAGACGGGCGCCACTCAGCCTGGCTGGCCGGCTGGGGCGTAACACGCATGGCCACTGAAGAAATCGTCAGGCACGGCTGATTTTTTCCTTCCGCCCTCCGCGAATCAATTCTCTTATAGCAACGATTGGTCTAATTCCATCAAATATCCATTTGTCCGCTTAACGCCTCGTCGAATTCACACTATATCTAGGATTTAGGGCGTCATAGGTGAGGTGACGAAGTAGGCGTGCCACTCATTTAGCTGCGTTTGAAAATTTATGTAAGACATTCCGAATGTCGCTTGGTTCGGGAACCAAATGATGCCATTAGCATCCAATTGGCGAAACAGGGGGTCTCAAAAACTGGCGGAAACGTATTTAGCCAACAGGCCCATTCCGTAAGCCCAAACGACTTCCGTATACGTAAGGCTCACTTCGGGAGTTAATCACTACTACAAGTATAGATGTCAATCAGATGTCTAACGAAATCATCTAATTTTATGAAAACATAGTATGTAAACCGATTATATGACAGTTCCATTACGGCTCCCATATAGCAATCATTGACGAATTCGAGCATGCACTGGTAAAATGTTGCTATCAACTTGAGGCGAAGTAATAATGGCACAACATACCACCATCACACCTGAACCTGAAATCGAGATTGATTCCACACAGCCCGTTGCAGCCTGCCGCCACCACTGGGTGATTCAGCCTGCAGATGGACCGGTGAGCAACGGCTCATGTCAGGCCTGCGGAGAAAGCCGTGAGTTTAAGAACTACGTCGAGTCTGCAACCTGGGGTGACAATCGCATGACTAGCAGGAGTTTATCCGCGTCTGCCATCGCCTCGTCGACGTCTGACGACGAAGACATGAACGACCAGGAAATAGAAGAGGAACCTGAATCGTCTGACGAATAGATCGGTGGATAGGTATAAAATCCTTGCTTAAAGCCCTAATGCACACTGACACAGCTGGATAGATATCGATCGGCTGACCGAACCTCTACGAGTTTCCGTGGCGAAAAATTGGTCGGTTTCTGTTTGTCTGATTCCGTTCGCACTGGATTGTCGATGCTCTGTAGTTAAAGTTCGAATACATAATTTGATAATAATAAGCGAATTTCCTTTAACCGAGCCGGAGAATCAGGGTTTATAATATCCATTGCTAGGAATGTCCAGGCCCTTGATTTCGGCCGGTTCGCCTAGGCATGATGCGGACTAGATATCGGCATTTTGTGGGGAGGGAGACGGGTTAAGTGTTCACGCACCTTCATGTTCACACTGAGTACAGCATGTTGGATGGCATCAGCCGTATCCCGAACTTGGTGGCCCGCACCAAAGAGCTTGGGATGGACTCCCTTGCCATCACCGACCACGGCACCTTCTACGGCGTGGTTGATTTCTACTCGGCGTGCAAAGAAGTAGGTATCAAACCGATTATCGGCTGTGAGGTATACGTAGCCCACAACAGCCGTTTTGATAAAGACCCCTCCGAACGCAGCCCCAATCATTTGGTTCTGCTGGCCCGGGACAACATCGGGTATCGGAACTTGATGCAGTTGGTCACCAAGGCTCACGTCGACGGGTTCCACTACCGGCCTCGTATAGACAAAGGTTTGTTAGAGGAATTCGGCCAAGGTCTGGCCGTTCTTTCTGCTTGCCCTTCGGCTGAAGTGCCGCGACTGCTTGCAGATGGTAACGATGAAGCCGCAGCTTTGGCCGCAGCCTGGTATAAAGAACGGTTTGGCGATGGATACTTCTTGGAGATTCAACGCCACGAGCACGTGCCCCAACTTCCCAAAATTAATGAAGGCTTGATTGCCATGGGCCGGAAGTTGGATATTCCGCTGGTAGTGACTAACGACGCTCATTACGTCAATCAAGTGGAATCGCCGCTCCAAGATATCTACATCTGCATCCAGACCAGCACCACCGTGAACGATGAAAAACGTCTCCGGATGGAGGATGATTCTTACTACATCAAGAGTCCGGCTGAGATGCTTCAGCTATTCCCGGATTTCCGCCCTGCTTTGGAGAACACTCAGTTGGTCTCCGACATGTGCAATGTTGACTTGGACTTCGGCCAGACTCATCTGCCCAAGTATCCGACGCCTAACGCCACGGACGCCGATGAGTACTTAGCCCAGTTGTGCGAAGAGGGATTCCAGCGCCGCTACCCTCACCCGACTACCGAGGCTAAGGACCGGCTCCGCTACGAGTTGGATGTCATTCGCCATACCAGGTTTGCCAATTATTTCTTGGTGGTCTGGGACATAATTGACTTCGTTCGCAATAACAACATCTTGTACGGCGTGCGCGGCAGCGCCGCCGCTAGCGTGGCCTTGTATTGCTTAGGCATAACTGATGTTGATCCCCTGGAATATCGCCTGGTCTTCGAGCGTTTCCTCAACCTGGAACGCAAAGAGATGCCCGATATTGACCTGGACTTCCAAGATGATCGCCGGGACGAAGTACTCCATTACGTCATAGACCGCTACGGCAACGACCGGGTGGCGCAGATAATCACATTTGGAACCATGGGCGCCAAGGCGGCTCTCCGTGATGTGGGTCGGGCTTTAGGTATGGGCTATGCGGATGTTGACCGCATCGCTAAGATGGTCCCGCTGAAAGCCCGCACCCTGGAAGACGCGTTGCGGGTCAGTCCTGAACTTAAGTCAGCCTACGAACAAGAGCCTACGGTGACCAAACTGGTCAAAGACGCCCAAGGGTTAGAAGGTATAGTCCATCACGTCAGTACACACGCCGCAGGCGTGTTGATAGCCGACGAACCTCTAACAGAGACTGTGCCCCTGCAGCGCCCGGCCAAAGGCGACGAGAGCAGCCCAGTGCTGATGACCCAGTACTCCATGGACCCGGTTGCCCACCTGGGCCTCTTAAAGATGGACTTTCTCGGGCTGACCAACCTGACTATTTTAGACCGGGCTGTCAATCTGGTGAGCGAGAGCCAGGGCGTTGAGATTGATCTTCAGGCTTTGCCATTGGACGATTCGTCTACCTTTGATTTGCTTTCTTCCGGCAACACAAATGATTTATTCCAGCTTGAAAGCGCGGGGATGCAGCGCTATATCAAAGCGTTAAAGCCGTCCAACCTGGGTGATATCGCCGCTATGATTGCGTTGTATCGCCCTGGACCCATGGAAAACATCGATATGTTTATCGATGCCAAACATGGCCGAAAACCCATCGAGTACCCTCATCCTAGCTTCAAAGAACTGCTGGACGAAACCTATGGCGTCATCGTTTACCAGGACCAGGTGCTATTGATCCTCCAGCAATTCGCCGGTTATTCACTGGGGGCGGCGGATATAGTACGCAAGGCTATGGGTAAGAAGATTGCGTCGCTGATGGCCGAAGAACGTGTTAATTTCGTCACGGGGGCTCAGGGAAAAGGTTACACAGAAGAAGTGGCCGGCGAGATATTCGATCTTATCGAGCCCTTTGCGGGCTATGCCTTTAACAAGGCCCATAGCGTGAGCTATGCACTGATCTCGTATTGGACGGCCTATTTCAAGAACCATTTCCCAGTTGAATACATGGCCGCAGTGCTCAACTCTAGACTTGATAATCCGGAGAAGACTCTGGGATCCATGAATGAGTGTTTCCGGTTAAATATTCCCATCCTGTTGCCCAATATCAATAGGTCGGAGGAATTTTTCTCTATCGACCACGATACTGGCGACCAACGCTACGACGGGAAAGAAGGTGACATGCCCAGCGGCCCTGGCCTTAGGATTGGACTTGCTGCCATCAAGACGGTGGGTGAGGCAGCGGTCCGCCCGATAGTTGCTGAACGAAAAGAGAGTGGACCGTACAAATCCATCGACGATTTCAGCCGCCGGGCAGGTGCATCCGGCTTGAACCGCCGTACGTTAGAGAGCCTGGCCAAAGCAGGAGCTTTCGACAGCCTGGCGCCCAGAGGCTCTGTTATCTACGCCCTGGACCAGATCGCCGCCACCGCCCAGCGTGAGGCGAAGACTAGGGGTTCTGGGCAGAGCAGCATGTTCGACGGCTCAGAAAATGTGAATGACGCCGGAGGGATGAGCGGAATCGCCCTCACGGGTCCGGACGTATCAGATCAGGAGAAGGCGGCATGGGAAAGGGAGTTGTTGGGAATGACATTGTCCCACAACCCCCTTCTAGCTTTGGCTGACCTAGAAATTGAAGGCGTATTTAACTCACTGGAACAGTTGGGCGAAGACGTCGCTGGCAAGCAGATAAACGTGTTGGGCTATATCTCATCGATTGTCGAGCGCACCACCCGTGAGGGCAAACGGTTTTTAATCGCGAACCTGGAAGTTCTCGGAGGGATTCTGGAAGTCATGGTCTGGCCCGACAGCTTGCAAATGACGGCTGACGTCTGGAAGGATGGGCGCTTGGTGATGGTTACTGGCAAAGTGCGGTCGCGGAGCGATCAGATGTCCCTCTCCTGCGATTCAGCCATCGAGTATGATCCGGAGAATCCTACGCCATTGCCAGCTCCGGTTCCAGTCAAGGCCTGGAACGGCCATAAGAACAATGGTAAAGGATTTAACGGAAACGACAATGGACATAAGGGTAACATCAATGGCAGCAAATTAACCGATCACAATGCCAGCGAAAAGAAGGGGCAAATGACCATAGGCAATAGTATTCCAGCGGAACCGCAAAAGGTGGTTCGCTTGGTAGTTACAGAATCCGAAGATCCCAGTCACGACGCCCACCTCCTGAGAGAAGTCATAGGTGTTCTGCTGGAATATCCTGGTCGGGATCGAGTGAATTTGGACATCCGTACCAGCGAAAGGCTCGTTCGGATGGATCTCCCAGTGGTCAGCACGGGTTACTGTGAGGGACTGCATTCTCGCCTGGAAGAGCTGTTGGGATCTGACACGGTTGCAGTCCACCAAGAACTAGGCCTAGGTATAGAGTCGCCTGCCGAAGAGTCAGTGACGATGCCTCTCGAAACCGCTTCGATAATTACCGCTGAATCCGTTCCAGCGGCTGCAGTCGTACCTGCTGAAAATGAACCCATCGGAACGGCACAAGATCCGGTTGCCGTTTCCGGATCCGGCTCGTTTGAAATGCCGTCAGAGACACCGACAATTGAAGAACCGATTGCAGTGGCAGCTGAAGCCTCTGTGGGAGTACCTGCAGAAGCCGCGGGAGATGAGCCGCCTTTTTAGCCTGGATGTGAATTACCGACCGAATCACGCCTGGGCTATAATTCAGCCGACGTAATCGTTCGGATTAGTATGGGATTCGTCTGTATTATTTTCGCCTTCCGTGCAATATCTCGATATAAGTGTGTGAAAAGCCACATAGTGGACAGTTGTTATGCGCAAACACGCATTTCAACGGCCATTCAAAACTTGACCAACCTGAAACCCGCTGGTATTATCCCTCCACGCTCGCCGCAGGCTGTGAGGAGCCTCGAACTAGCAACACAGCGCTGCCTCCGGAACGTCAACCCTGCCGGACGATAACATGTCTAAATATTTTCATGGCTGCTTATTTAAGCCAGTTCCTAGAATCACCAGTCTAACCAGTAATCGACATTTGGCGCCCCTGTCTTCTGCAGGGGCTCGTGCCCGCGAAAAACACGTAGTCCCCTGCGAGCATTAGTTCCCACCCCCAACCGCATAGTCCCTGCAACCCGTACCCCTAGCCCCGCCAGCGTTATGGCGATTCAGTTGATTTCAGTATCGAATACCGATATAGAAGCTTGCGGTCAAAAATAATGGGGAATTTCCCGAGGAAGGATTCAGAAAAAGAAAGCAATTATCTTAAAAGATATAGAATTTGAGGAGAAACTGAGATGAGAACAGTACTGAGGTCAAAGATTCACCGCGCCTGGGTGACAGATGCCAATCCTGACTACATAGGAAGCATACTGATTGACGAAGACCTGATGGATAAGATCGATCTCTGGAACTTTGAGAAGGTCTTGGTCTGTGACGTGACCAACGGCAACCGCTTCGAGACATATGCCATCGCCGGTGAACGCGGTTCGGGCGTGTGCTCGGTCCAAGGCGCCGCTGCCCGTTTGAGTGCCAAGGGCAACTGCGTGATTATCATGTCCTTCGAGGAGACCGATGTGCCCATCGACCCGCAGATGATTCTGGTTGATGAGGAAAACCGGTTCGTTGAGTACCTGGAGGGATCCAAGAATGTCCAGCAGGTTCACTGAACAAGAAACAGAGAAGTATTACGATTCTGAGGACGCGATTTATCGTGTTGTCTGGGACGAAGATGGGAGTGTCCACTGGGGAGTGTTCGACGATTCCACCGGCGACGACTTTCTGAAAGCAGGCGCCAACCTGGATTCCATGATGGTGACCAAAGGCCGCATAGATGCTTCATCTAACGTACTGGATTTAGGTTGTGGAAACGGAACTATAGCGATCTGGCTCAGTCGTAATCAGGGTTGCCATGTGACCGGTGTAGACCTGAGTGGAGTTAGGGTTCAGAACGCCAAGGATAAGATGGCGAGCCTTCCTCAGTCATCCCAGGAAAACCTGATGTTCGAGAAAGCTTCCGCAACAGACCTTCCTTTCGAAGATGGGACTTTCTCTCATCTGTGGAGTCAGGCCACCATCTATCACGTCCCCGATAAGAAGACCGTGCTGGAAGAAGCTTATAGGGTCCTTGAAGATGGTGGGATCATGGTCTTCGATGACCTAATCAAACCACAACCGAACATCAGTGCCGCGGCCCAAGAATTTGTTTACGACCGTCTTCTTTATGACACACCTTACAGCTTTGAATCGTACCAGGATGCTTTGAAAGCCGAAGGGTTCAAGATACTTGAAGCTCAGGACCTCTCCCCGCATCTGAAGACTAGCTACCTTCGGTTATCTGAGCGTACACCCAAGGTAGATTCAAGTGATAAAAACGCCGAGCACTACGCCTGGCTTAGCAACGCTTATCAAGAGACGGCCAAAGCTGTTGACAGAAAAGAACTGGGCTGGGGCCTGTATATTTGCCAAAAGTGACCCTTGAGACCGTATTTACCTAATCAGTAGGGTTGTTCGGTTGAGTACTCGGTAGGAGCGTCCATCATGCAAGAAAGCCATAAAAGAGTCCAATGGGTCTATGAGTCAACTAACGACAAGGAGTTGGAGGACCGTTACGACCAATGGGCGGCCGATTACGACAGTGATTTGGCCCAAGAATTTGAGTGGAATGCTCCTCAGAACGCCACCACCGTATTTGCTAAACATGTAGACAAGGCCGCTCATATCCTGGACGCAGGGGCTGGTACCGGGCTGGTGGGAGAATGTCTAGCTGAGGTTGGCTACAAAGACATGGTGGCCATGGATCTTTCCCAAGGTATGCTTGAAGAGGCTAAGAGCAAGAATGTTTATAACGCCTTCGATCAGATGGCGTTGGGCGGAACCCTAGATTACTCAACCGACGAATTCGACGCTGTGATTAGCGTCGGAGTATTCACACAGGGCCACGCGCCAGCTAATTCCTTCGACGAGCTTGCGCGCATTACCAAACCCGGCGGACTGATTGTATTCAGTCTGAGAGTGGACACCTACGAATCAGCGGGTTTCAAGCAACAGCAATCTGGAATGGAAGAGTCTGGAATCTGGAAGCTAGCCGAGATGACCGACGAGTACCAGCCGATGCCGCAAGGCGAACCTGAAGTCTGGCACCGCATCTGGGCCTACCGGGTCAACTAAAGACCATTTCCAGCCCAGCTCCGTTGCGACATTACCGGTGCAATTTATTCTTCAGATAAGAAGTCATCGATGACTTGCGCCAACTCCTGAGGCTTGTGGTACCCGATGTCGTGGATAGTCTCGGGAATCCAATGGACCCGGCCATTCTTTAGTCCCTTCTCGGCGGCATCCACCATCCGGCGGCGTGTCTCGGCGAATTCGGTATTGGCGCGCTCAGAGGTCGGCCCGGCGGGCACGATTAAAGTCGGGCATTCGATTCGAGGCATGGTCTTGGAAGCCGGCTCATCCCACATGGCACGGATCGTCTGAGCGTGTTTATCTGGACGCAGGATGTCCTGGATTTGCCCGTCCTCATCTTCGTAGACCATGGTCTGTACGATGCGCTCAATCTCAGTATTCCAGATTACCCCTAACTGATTGCGCAGCCTGTCTAGGAACTCCTCTCTGTTGCCAGTGACGTCTCTGGGGCGGACTCGGTGAGAGAAGGCCTCCCACGTTGCACCGGGGAATAGCCTGCCGTCTAGGAACCCGCCATCAATCATGATCAACCTTTCGACGCGGTCTGGGCAGTTGGCGGCGAAATTGGTCGCCACGTTGCCGCCCCAGGAATGGCCCATCACCGAGACCTTGTCAAGTCCGATGTGGTCCATCAACCCAGCCAAGTCATTGGAAAGGGTCAGCCAGTCATAACCAAAAGGCGCGCTGGTGGTCTGGCCGTGGCCGCGCTGGTCGGGAGCGTAGATGTGGTATCGGTCCCGAAGCAGGGGTGCGACTATGTCGTACCAATGGGCGGAAGAAGCCAGTCCGTGTAGGGCCAGCAAAGGTTGGCCGGCGCCGCCCCAATCCAAGTAACGGACCTTTAACTCACCGATGTCAACCCAATTCTCGTGTGGTGGAGAACCTTGCACGTGTTCGTCTGCCAATCTGATACCTCCGCACCGGGTATTACCGCTTGGATATTAGTATATCAACGCTCGGAATACCCTGGAAAATAAACCTGGCGCCACAGTGGTTATTGTTGGTCAAGTTCCATCTGTAGTAGACGGGCTTTGACACCTATCCCTCCGCCGCCGTAGCCACCCAGTCCGCCGTCGCTTGCTATGACCCGATGGCAGGGGATTATCAACGAAAACCGGTTACGTGCCATTGATTGTCCAGCAGCCCGCATTGCTAAAGGGCTGCCTGCCTCCGCAGCCAGCCAAGCATAGCTTCGGGTCTCTCCGGGGGGAATGCTGCGGCAGGCGCTCCACGCGGCGCTGAAGAAGGGCGTGATTCCAGATAAATCAAGCTGAATCTCGTCCAGCGCTGCCATATCTCCTGCGGCATACCGCTGCAGGCAATTTACGACTTCCCTGAAAACCTCAGGATCATCCTCGGCTCCCTCCAAGTCTGAGCCCAGGTCTTCGATTGCCTCTTGAGGTGAAGGTTTCAGCGACGCCCGTTTTAGGCCTCCTTCCCCAGCGAGGAGAACCATCCAACCCATGGGGAGTTCGACCAGGTGGTATCTGTCTCCTTTCATCGCACCCTCCTTTTTATTACTGCCCATATCATGGCCAGTCGAAGCCTTTGCCACGCCACTGCCAACAGACGCCGCTCGCTGGCAGTCGAATATTTATTCCCGTACCTACTTCGGACGTACGCATCCACTATAATCGAGACCGATGCCCTTTGAACTGGAATCACTTCCCGTAATTGATTACCGAATTGATATGGGGTTTGAAACTCGGCAGGGCCCGCCGATGCCAACTTGGCGAGAGAAGTCATTCTGCGAAAGGCGATTCTAGGAGTACCGGGAATCGCCAGAAACCGTCTCCAGAGCAAGTTACCGGCCCCCCCGACCACTGTCAAAGTCCCGAGCACGCCCAACGCCCACGGCCACAGCCCAATAAAGAAGATATCTCCGCCCGAGTTGGATCGAGCTCCTAGGATTGCTTGGGTTTCTTCGCCCTCTTCGCAATCGAATAAGTCACCTGTATCGTAGAAACACTCTTCGTCAAGAGGGTCAAAATGCCATAGACCACCCTCTTCAGTATCAAGGACCTTTCCTTCGGCTAGGCTGGTTCCGGGTAACGATTTTCCCGGCGTGGGTTCAAAAGGAATCCAACCATATTCCGGAAAGTAGACCTCCAGCCAGGCGTGACTATGACTGTCCGTCACTGCAAATAACGGTTTGTGGTCAACCCGGTCTCCCGTGGTATAGCCAACCGCCAGCCTGGCCGGAACTCCTACCGTTCGTAACATGACCGCCATTGTCGAGCCGAAATACTCGCTGTAACCCTCACCAAGGGTAAATAGGAAATGGTCCACGCCGTCGGCATTGAATGGAGGAGGGTCTACCTTAAGGTTGTACGGATAGTTGTTCCTCAGGTAATCCTCCAACGCTTTGGCCTTTTCGTAAGGCGTTTCCATCCCATCCGTAACTCTAGAGGCAAGGTCTCGCACCCGCTGGGGTAGGTTCGGCGGCAATTGCAGGTAACGCTCTGAGATCCACGCTGGGTAATTTGTGGTGGCGTTAAGCAGTTGCTCGGGCTCAGCCCGAGAGATAGCTGAAGTCACCTGATACGGATCACCAGTCTCGAACTTTCCGCGCTTATTGGTGACTGAAAGCGCCTTAGGTATGGCAGGTAAAGCCTCTGTGAATTGCACCTTGATAACGTACCCATCTTCACGGTCGACCTTATCCATGCGGAACTGCGCTGGCAGAGATTGAGCTAACTGTAGGTCGCTTATGAATGGGCCGCTCTCATCGATTGCTTTAGTCATATCCATGCCGATAACTTGCAGATACTCAGGGAGAGTCCCTCCGTCTTGGAGTACGGATAGGTCGATGGTGAAGACTGGTGAGGCCTGAGTCTCAATCATCACGTCCTGGTCTACGTCCAACAAATAGTCGCTTGAGAACAGCTTCTTGGAAGCGTAAAGCGGCGTCACTATGTAAGTGATTTCCTCTCGCAGTAGGTCGACTGAATCTTGGTTGAATTCCGGGGTGTAACCCAGTGATTCGGTTACCGTGTGTTCAGAGAGCCAACCTTTGCCGTTGTAAGTGCTGTAAGTCCGGGCCTTTAAATACATCTCTGTTTCCGAGTCAACCCACAACACTTGGGTGGTTGTGGGATAGATGCTCCCCTGGAATGCCATGACGTTGTCCCATATGCGGAAGCCCAACGGCCGTCGGGCTGGCAATCCGGCGAATAGCCGATTGAAGTCGTCTTCAATCGACTCTAGAGGGTGACGCATGGACTCGTAGGCATCGTTGGTCGGCGCCCATTTGGGCGCCACAGGCACCAAGAAGGCCAAAATGATAACCAAGACAGTCAAGGCGAAGCTATCGGAGAGAGACAGCCCGGCCAGATGATCATCGACCTTAACTGATCGTCGTTCCCATTCATGCTTACGCCTGACTGCCTGAATGCGGGCGACCAGCAATAGGGCGGTAAAAAGATAAAACCCTAGGTGGAATGCTGAGTTGGGCGGCAGAAATGTCAGATTGGAGAGAAGACATATGCCTCCAAGGACGAACACCCCCCAAAAATTGCTGTAACGCAGGAACAACCAGGCTCCAAAAAAACCAGTTAACCAGGTTGCCGTCATCAACGCGAATCCGAATGGTAACCCGTCGATGTTGATTGAGCCTGTGCGGGCGGCCTCCAACCACAGTTCTAGTCGCTCCAGGACTTCCCTAGTACCGCCCACCGTTACGCCGTCCAGGCTGAAACTGGACAGTTGCCATAGGATGGTGCTCAACCCAATTACCAGACCCACAGGTAATAAAGCTATTGACCAGACTGGCACCCGGTAGAGGGTAAGTCCAGTGAGCATGGCTAAAAAGAGGACCAGTATCAGGTTCGGCGTTGCCACCCAGTTGGCTTGTTCCACCGACCAGACCACTACAACCAGGTTAATTACCAGTAGCACGGTGGCGATCCAACCCTCATTGGGCCGGAGCGTGCGTTCTAACTTGAGGATGCCGTCCTTGATGTCTCCGGCGTTAAACCTCCGCCCGTGGGGCTCCGCGGAAACCAGCGTTTCGAAAGTCATTCTGAGCTCTTGGCTATGTTAGCAGCCCAATTGCTTGGGATCTCCTTAACCGGAGTCTGGAGAGCGTCATTTAGAATATCTCCTTGGCGTACCATGTAGACGGGGATCAAGTTTTCGCTGAGGGCTTCAAGCGGGAACCTCATGTCGGTCAGTGAACCGAAACTGGAACGGTCAACCAATACGACAGCGACTTCCACTCCCTGGCGGCGCAGATCGGTCAGCGACGCCACCCACTGGGTTTCCACCGATGAAGTAACCACGGTTAGGGCGTTGTACTGGTTCAGATGGTTACGCACGCCGTAGATGAAATCCTGTAGAGAACGCTGGCCGTGGGCCCGGACCTCAGAGAGGGTTTCCATCAATCGCCCGCGCTGCTCTGGGCTGCTGTCGGGCCGGTATATATGTTCTTGGTCTCCGTTGGACGCCAACCCAACTGGCATAGATTGGTCCATAAGACGCTCTATGATGGATGCTGCCACAGTAACCGATAGCTCCTCAGTGTTGTCCACTTCGTCCAAGTCGGCTCCGTAATGGGACATCTGGTGCATGTCAAGCAGCACCCAGGCCTCCGCTGAAAGCCCCATGTCGAATTCCTTGACCATCAATTCATTCATGCGGGCGGTGTAGGGCCAGTGGATGCGGCGCGTGCTGTCGCCATCGACGTAGGAGCGTATGGAAGCTACATCAGTGGTGATTTGATCCGAGTGGCGTGTCGTTCGGCTGTCGCTAGGCAGGCCTGCAAACCGGGCGTCCAGATTGGGGAGTTCCTCAACGGCAGGAAAGACGATGTAATGATGTAGGTCCGAGAAATCGCGGCAGAGGCGGAAGAGCCCAAACGGGTCTTGACTTATGAGTCTGACCTGGCCCGAACGGTAGACTCCCCGTTTGGCCAAGTAGGTCTGGATGCGCCAGGTCCGCACTTGCTCCCGTATCAGCGCTAGACCACGCCCGCTGGTGTCGGCTGACGGGCCAGTTGCCTCAGCGACTTCCAGCCACGACTTGGGCATCTTAGTCCGATTGATGATCGATACTTGCCCGCTCAGATAACCGCCCACTCGGCCTCTGTTTGCGTCACGGGTGACGCTGAGGTCGATACCGCGAAGGTTGAGCCAAGCCCAAACGAACCCAATGACGGTGACCATCAGAAGGACGTAGAGAAATCTAAAGAAGAATTCGAAGCCAGTGCCAAAGGCGTAGAACCCCACGACCAGCAGCAAAGCTACTATGCCTATCAATCGCCGGTTCATGGCAACGCCCAATGCATTGTTTTGTTCACGATTATGAGTAGAGGGACGGCGTAGGGTCTCTATCGGTTTGCGCCAGGGACTGCCACGGACTCGAGAAGTCCATCAATCACCTGGCCTGAGTGCACACCGCGCATACGGGCAGCAGGGGAAAGTATTAACCGGTGAGCGAGAACTGCATAGGCTAATTCTTTGACGTCGTCTGGTATCACGTAGTCCCGGCCCCGCAATATTGCCATGCCCCGCACGGCCCGGAACATGCCCAGAGACGCCCTGGGAGATGCTCCCAATGAAACGTCTTCGTGGTTCCTGGTTGCCCCGATGAAGCTGACTATGTACTCCCGCACGGCGCTGTCTACGTAAACGTTCTTGGTGGCGTCCTGCAAGTTAATCATATCTTCAGGAGTTGCAACGGCTTTCAATTCGTCTATGGGGTGGGTCTGTTCTTGCTGTTCGATCACCGACATCTCTTCGGCGAAGCTGGGGTAGCCCAGGCTGATACGCATCAGGAAGCGGTCGAGTTGAGCTTCGGGCAAGGGGAAGGTGCCCTCGTATTCGATGGGGTTCTGTGTAGCTATCACTACGAAGGGTCGGTCCAGGATGCGGCTAGTGCCGTCTACTGAGACCTGCAATTCCTCCATCGCTTCTAATAGGGCAGACTGAGTTTTAGGGGTGGCTCTGTTAATCTCATCCACCAAAACTACCTGAGCCATCACTGGCCCTGGCCGAAATTGGAAATCTCTGGTGCTTTGGTTATAGATCGAAACACCGACGATGTCGCTAGGGAGCAGGTCGGGGGTGAACTGAATACGCTTGAAAGAGCATCCTACTGAAGCTGATATGCTCTTGGCCAGCATGGTCTTGCCGACGCCTGGTATATCTTCGATGAGTATGTGGCCCTGGGCGATAACGGCAGCCAATGCCCGTTCGATCACTGGCTTTTTACCGACGATCACTTTGGAAACGTTCTCAACGATTTCTTGTGCTATGCCTGTTGCTGATTGAGTCTCTTTCACCTGTTTCTCCGCTTAGTGGCTGCAGACTGAATCAAGACCGGAGCCATAGCTGACAGCCTGAGTTTATCATAGCGTTTGAGTGTGGGCTCGAGATGCTGTTCAAGCCCTCCTCTATCATCTGATTTCACATTTGATCTAAGATAGATTTAAGTACGGAATACCCTCTGCAGCAGTTCATATTGAATCTTGACACCAGGTTAAAACGCAGGAATTACCACTACACACACTCGCTTGGCCGGGCTGAGAGCACAGCTGGGCCACGGGATATAAATGTTAGAAGCAGCAACAAAAGTTCGGAGGATAGATCACGGACTTAGATTTTCGTTTCTAGCAGCGTTGGCGCTAGGATTGGTCTTCGTGGTAGCTGCTTGTGGCAACTCAGCTTCTGACGAGATTACCGGCGCCACCGACCTTGGCGTCGAAGCATCAACCCAGTCCGTCATCGCCGCGGAGATAACGACAAAGTCATCTGTGCCCAACCCCAGTAGAAAAATTGGCGGTGATGTGGGAAACCTGGCCCCTGAACTTGGAGGCATCAACGCTTGGATCAATGGCGGACCATATACGATGGATCAACTCCGGGGCCAGGTAGTCCTGATTGATTTTTGGACTTACACCTGCATCAATTGCATTCGAACCTATCCGTTCTTGAAGCAGTGGCACTCGAGGTATGCGGACGATGGGCTTGTAATAGTGGGTGTCCACACCCCTGAATTTGAATTTGAGAAGAACTACGATAACGTATTGGAAGCCACCCAGTTGAACGCCCTTAAATGGGTCATGGCCCAGGACAACGACTCCATCACCTGGCGCCGTTACAACAACCGGTTTTGGCCCGCCAAATACCTCATTGATAAAGATGGAGTGGTCCGATATACCCATTGGGGCGAAGGCGGTTACGCCGAGACTGAAGAGATGATTCGTGTACTACTGGCCGAAGCCGACCCGAGCTTCTTAGGCAACGCACTGGCCCTTTTTCAAGACCAAACGTTGGACCACGGATTCTTGATTGCTCGCGGCGCCGAGATTACCAGGGAACTCTACGGCGGTTATAAGCGTGGAGAAGTTGATCTTGTCTTTGGGCGCGGAGGCTACGTTCAACAGGCTCAGTATTATGATTACAAAAACGAGGTGTCTCAGTTCAATATCACCGAGGAACAGGAACCTCATAAGATTAATTTCCAGGGCGCTTGGAAGATTGGGCCGGAGAGTTCGACTCATGGCAGAAAGACTGATTCATTTGAAGATTACCTGGCGTTAGTCTATTCGGCCACCTCAGTGAACGCGGTATTAACCTCAGATTCCGGCAAGCCCTACAAAGTGCGCGTCACCGTCGGAGATGAATATCTCACTGAAAAAAACAAAGGAAGCGACATCATCATCGGCGACGACGGGGAAAGCTATCTCTGGGTAATGGCGCCCACGCTTTACAATGTGATTGACAATGAATCTTACGTTAGGCGGGAGAACTTAAAGATGTCCTCCAATTCGCCTGACTTTGAGCTTTTTGCCTTCACCTTTGGTGTCTACGATACCGGCCCCTAGAGATTAGGACCTGTCTTGAACAATTTTTTAAAAAAAATATTGATGCCAGTCTTGACTGGTTACGCCCTACTGCTGGCCGTGGCTTGCGGATCTTCCGTGGCGCCAACTAATGCTCCCGAACCCGTTCCGGATCACACGGCGTTGAATTCCATAGTCGCCACCAATACCTTGGAAGTTGGTGAACAGCGCATCGCGTTCTTGCTGGCCACGCCCAATGGGATCCTCAAAGCTCCGTGGGCCCTAGTTACACCCTTCTATATGGATGGCGACGGATCACCGAGCCCCACAATGGAAGCCCAATTTAATCTCTGGCCGTATGGCATACGGGGTTCATACACCACGTATGCCAGCTTTGACCGGCCTGGCCTGTGGCGATTGGATGTCCAGGTGGACAACCCTGATGGCATGGACAAGATCCAGATCAAATTGAAGGTTCTGGACAAATCACCTGTGCCAGCAGTGGGCAGCGTGGCGCTGCTCAGCGAGACTAAAACCCTTGCCACGCATGATGTAATCGAGGAAATTACAACAGATTATTCGCCTGACCCTGACCTGTATCAGCTGTCTATCAAAGAAGCCGTACAGAACTCTCTGCCGTCGGTTGTTGTATTCGCCAGCCCCGCGTTCTGCACCAGCCCCACTTGCGGGCCGCAGGTAGATATCCTGAGCGAGCTAAAGGAAAAACGCCCTGGACTTGCCAATTACATCCATGTAGAGATCTACGACAACCCAACTGAAATTCAAGGAGACTTGGACCGTGCGGAGATATTTGGCGTCGTCGACGATTGGGGGCTGACGTCCATCGCTGATTATCTGAATGAGAGTTGGACGTTTATCGTGGACGCCAACGGGAAGATTAGCGACCGATTTGAAGGATTTGCCACGGCGGGTGAACTCGAAACTGCACTGATGCGGGCGATTTCCCAAACCTGATATGCGAGCCGGACAGGGTGGTTATACCGCTTTTTTGGAGTCTCTCGGCTGTGTTGGAATCGTCACTCCGTAAGTCTCTTGAAGCAGTTTCAAGAAAGCTACTACTACTGGACCATGCTGCTGACTCCGCCGAAGGAGTACGTAGGTGGGCAGCAACACAACAGGGGTCTCAGCCAATGCGATCAATGATAATGAGCCAGAATCCAACTCCCGTCGCACCCCGCTGCGGGGCAAAAACGAGATCCCCAATCCCAGTTGCACCATATTCTTTGCCGCCTCTACGCTGTCCAGGTTCATTTCTACCTTGGGCGTGACCCCTGCGTCTCGGCAGACTCGGTTGATGAATTGGAAATACGACGAACCGGGGTCGCCCGGGTCGTAGACGATCAGTGGTTCTTGGGCAACCTGTGCCATGGCTGCTGCCCCGGTCCTTGCGAACGGATGCTCCGGGTGTACCACTAGCACAGCTTCTTCGTCATAGAGGTGTAAGGCATCGACGTCCGGGTGCTGCATGAACCTGGCAAGACCCAGTTGCACCTCTTCATTCACCACCATTTGTAGGACTTCCGAGGAGCCGCCAACTTTGATATGCAGGTTGGCGTCGGGATGGAGCTGGTGGAACTTATGCAATGTCTCAGGAAGAACGTAGGTGCCGATTACCCTGGCGGTGGCAATGTTAAGGATGCCCGTGGATGTCTGGCGGACGCTTTCCAAAACTTCCTTGCCTCGGCGTAAGGTATCCATCGACCGTTGGGCAAATGGCAGAAAAGTTCGCCCCATGTCAGTTAGCCTGACTCCTCTGGCTGTTCGATGGAACAATGCCACGCCAACTTCATCTTCCAGCGCCTGGACCCTGGCGCTGACCGAGGGTTGGGATAGATACAAGGCGTCGGCCGCTCGGCGAAAGCTTCCGCGGTTCGCTGCCTCCAAGAAAGCTTCCAACTGAGGAAAGTCCATTTACTCACCTTCGGGTATTCAAGGGCGGCGTCATAAACTCATCGAAAACCTTGACTTTGCTTACCTAAAGTACACCTAGTAGTAGGTTTTGCATATCGATGGGGATATAAACCACTTAGGGATTGTCACTAATCGATGAATAGCGGCAGTTGGGTGGTTGGTCTGCAAAAAGTCCGGCTTCATGGTGTGTAGGACTTTTATCGATACCCTGTGCCTAGGTTCGGCGGTAGCCCGATATGCGGCTTAAGGGCATTTCGGATGATTCAGGTCTTAATGTAAATCTTACATAGGCCTAGAACAGCATTAAATCGCCATTGTAATAATCGCGTCCAAAATAATGTCGGATTCCATATTTGGCATGGATCAGAGGGTCGATAGACAGGAATACAAAGGGGCAAATTAAATCTCTGGTGTGCCACGACGAGAATCTGCGCTTGTGCGCGACTAGACCCTCTGCTAGAATCTTCACGCACCTCGTCGGTACAAAATGTCAGTCGGCTTATGCGTAAGGGCTCCTGCACCGCCCCGCTTCCCTTCGCCAGTGTACCGGTAGAGTGTGAGTTCATTAGGGTTTAGGAGGGACTCCATGCCATCATTTTGGGAGAATCTACGGTTTCCCGGAGAGCGGGAAATGGACGATTTACACGGCGCTCAAGGCCAGGATATGGTGACCTATGTCAGCGCCCCCTCGCCTTCAGAAGGTAACAGCTTTCCGGCAGTCATAGTCATCATGGAAGCTTTCGGCGTCACCAGTCATATTGAGAAGGTATGTGACCAGTACGCTGCCAATGGTTATGTGGCCATCGCCCCAGCCTTGTACCATCGCCAGCATCCAAACCCCAAACTGGGATACGACGAGATGCCCGCCGTGCAGCAGTACATGGGAGCTCTGCAGGATGATGAGATAGTCGAGGACGTCAACGTCGCCATCGACTACCTACAGAACCACTACCAGCGGACTCAGGGTCAGAAGATTGGAATCGTTGGCTACTGTGTTGGTGGGCGGATTACCTATCTGGCAGCTACCAGCTGCCCAGGTCTGAGCGCCGCCTCGGTCTATTACGGCGGACGTATATTGGTGCCGTTCGGCGACGGCCCTGCGCCCATAGACCTGACCAGTAATATCAAGATTCCGGTGATGGGGAACTTCGGCGACGACGACGAGAACCCATCGCAAGCCGATGTGGCGACCATCGATCAAGCTTTAACAGCGGCAGGTGTCACCCACGACTTCAAGTCCTACCCTGGCGCCGGTCACGGCTTTAACTGTGATGACCGGGGCAGCTATAATGAAGCAGCCGCAAAGGACGCCTTTGAGCGTACTCTGGGCTTTTTCAACGCAAACGTTAAATAGCCTGATCGCGTCATTCGGGTATAAAAGCCTCGCCCTTTGTAACAAGGGCGAGGCTTTTACATATTATCTAAGGTCTATCTCTCTAGGTGTGGCGAATACAATATTTCAAAACCCAAACGAATGAGCCTGGCGGAGGCCTTATTAAGGACCAGTGGGATACGTAAATGCTGAAAGCAGACCGTGACCAGATACTGGCAAACCTTCAAGGTGACGACCGGAAGAATTTTCAAACGTTCATCGACGACTATCGGGTTAAGCGCAAAGCCATCTTTGGCGGCCGAATCTCTGCCCACAACATATTGGAAGCGGCTGGTGCACGCGTGAACTCCATCGTGCGGGAGGCTATGGAAGCGGTGGTGGCCAGGGATGAGATGGGCCCCCGGACGGGAGACGTCCCTCCGGATTTTGATCTGAAGCGTATGGGTTCAGATGAAAGAGTGCTGCTGTCCAGATTCAAAGGTCAGACGCCGGTCGCTCTGATATTTGGTAGCTACACTTGACCTCCCTTCCGTGCTCAGGTTGAGCATATGGAGCGCCTTTATAGCAGGTTTAAAGACCGGATCGAATTCTTCGTGGTCTATGTTCAGGAGGCCCATCCTACTGACGGCTGGCAGGTCGAGTCGAACATAAAAGACGACGTCTTTTACCGTCAGCACCAGAGTCTAGATGAACGGGAAGAGGCGGCCCAGTCCTGCACCATTGGCCTGCACATATCCATTCCCATTCTGGTTGAAGAGATGGACAATGCCATCGACGAAGCCTACGGTGCGGCCCCGGAACGACTGTACCTGATTGGCAAAGATGGCAGAGTTGCTTATCACGGTGGCGCTGGCCCTCACTTCTTCGATCTAGATGAGCTGGATGAAGCCATACAGGATATGGAAGCGAACGTTAAAGCCAGTTAAGGTTCTTTGAAAATAACAGAAAGGCACTTACTTCAATCGAAGTAAGTGCCTTTCTGGTTGTCTGTCCGACACCCACCACTCGCCTTCACGGCGAAATTCGGCAACCGCTGCGCAAGGCTCTAGTCCCCTGGTTGCCTGGGCTCCACGAAGGTGTTCCGGAACCGGTACAGCGTGAATTCAGGTTCCACAGGTGCCACGGACCGGTATCCGGCTTCCTCGATCTTAGCCACTATGAAGTGTGGCCCGTCAGAAGAGTCGAGAGCCTCTGAAACGGCCGCTTCCAAGTCTTCCAGGTCCGAAACAGTTTTGGTGCGGGTGATTCCGCAACTCTGGGCCACTTTCTCAAGGTCGGTGCCCATGCCGGTGTGGCTGGTTTGACCGCCGGTTTGGCCCCATTTCTCGTTATCCCAAACGATGACAGTGAGGTTCTTGGGCTGTTCCCTGCCGATTGATGCAACCGTGCCCATATTCATCAATATCGATCCGTCACCATCCAATGATATGACCTGTTCATCGGTGGCCATGGCCATCCCGAGGGCTATGGATGAGCAGAGGCCCATGTTGCCGTAGGTGTAGAAATTCCGGTCTCGGTGTCCGGAGTGCCAGAGTTCATCCGAAGAGGGGCCCAGGTTGCTTACTATAGGTGCGTCTCCCGCTAATCGTGAGACCAATTGAGTGCCTTCGAACCTACGCAATTTTCCCTCCGTGCAGCATTTGAGTCAGGCAAATCGCCAAGGGCTGTCGGTTGGAGTGGCAGAGCTTCATGGCGCCGTCCAATAACTTATCCATTTTCCCGTCGTCTTCGAGGGTGAAATGTGGTAACCCCAACTGGTCCATGATGGGTATCACAGCGCGGCCCATGGCCACCTGGGCTATGTTGAACTCGCCAGGGCCTCCACGCAGATTCACGAACATAGGAATCGGAGTACGGGAAGGGACGCACAGGCTGGCGATGGCGTTAACGCTGTTCCCGAACCCGCTTGATTGCATGAAAACCGCCGCGTTCCGGCCTGCGGCATAGGATCCAACCGCGATACCGATAGCCTCTTCCTCTCGGGTTGCCGAGACCAGCTTGAAGTAGGGGTCAGCGTCTATCAAGCTGGTCACCTGATGGATCGAGATATCTGGTACATAGACGATCATGGAGGTGTCCCAGTCCTTGAGCGTTTGTACGATCTGTTCCGCCCAGTTCATATATAACTCTCCTATTCGGGCATTCAAATTTCGGTTCTCAGGAACGCCCCAGGCGTGAACGGCTACCAACATAACAGTGGCACTTTGGATTGTCAAAACTTGGCGACCCTATTTCTGAAGGATATAATTCCACTGGGGAATAAAACCGACACCGTTGCTGGAGGAGCCCAATTGATAATCGACCCGAAGACCTTTGAGCGATTCAATTCCGTGTTGACCGGAGTGATTGTTCCCCGGCCGATTGCCTTCGTGTCCACCGTATCGCCGAACGGCGAGATCAACCTCGCTCCCTATTCGTTCTTTAATGCGGTGTCTTATAGCACAGTCGTCTTCTCTTCTTCTCGGAATGTTGGCAACAAGAGTAAGGACACGCTGCGCAACATCGAGGAGACTGGAGAGTTTGTGGTCAATATCGTGGTGGATTCCATCGCCGAGGCCATGAACGCTACAGCGGCAGAATTCCCAGAAGGCGAGGACGAGTTCGAGGTTGCCGGTCTCACTCATGCCCCGTCCCAGATCGTGAAAGCGCCGAGGGTCGCCGAATCCCCAGTCAACATCGAATGCAAGTTGGATCAGGTTGTGCAGATTGGCGAAGGAGACCACGAGCATGGATTGGTGATCGGCACTATTTTACTTATGCACGTCCGAGACGACATCATTGACGGACATCGCATTGATCAAGCCAAGCTAATGGCGACCGGTCGCATGGCAGGTAACATGTACTGCCGTACCAATGACCGGTATGAGATGGTCCGCCCAGTGTACGACTCAGAGAAGAAAGTGGTGGTCAACGGATAATATTCTGGACCGTATACTGACGATGGAGGAGCAGATTTATGACTAGAAAGATGTCCATACTCAGCCCAGCTGCGGAAGCTTGGCGTCCCATAGACGATGACATCCCGCACATCAACGACCTCCAAGGCGCCACTGTTGCTATTTTGAACAACCGCTGGACCAGCATGAATATCATTTCGGAGCAAATCGGTATCATACTCAAGGAACAATACGGTGTAGCCGATGTCTTTGAAAAGCTGATACCATTGGCGTCGGCCGCTCCTCAAGAGACTTTTGACGAGGTTGAAGCCAAGGCCCAGGTGGCCATAGTCGGTCTGGCGAATTGAGGTTCCTGCACAGCGTGGAGTGTCCACGACAGCGTTAAATTGATCAAGAGTGGCATGCCTTCAGTAGTGCTGGTGACCGAGCGATTCACTACCCTGGCAAAAGCGTCCATGCGGGGTAACGGCGTTCCCGACGCTCCGATGGTTGTCCTTCCCAAGACGGAACTCACCGAGTACGTCGAGGCAGATGTAGTGAGGAGTGTGGCTGAAGAAGCTGTAAGCTCGATAATCTCGCAACTCTATGGGGCGGAATAAGCCGATACGAGCTCGAGCCAGTCTTGGATGTCAGGATAAGACCATGTTGGGGTGGTCTTTACACAGCTGCTGAACGTCACCCGGGACGCGTCAGTCATGTTGGCTTTTCAAAAGTATTCTTAGTGTCGTATTTTCAGACGCTAAACACTCCTGCGTTAGATTGGTAATCGAAGCCTTAGGTCTACGAACATTCGTCGAAGGGAAGGCCCCTTAACGTGCTATGGGAATGATGGGTTCCTCTGATTTTGAAATAGAAGACTCCCCGGAAGCCGTTTTCCAGTTCATGCTAGACCATGGCTGGTCCGATGGGCTACCGGTGATTCCACCGACAGCCCATCGGGTACGAGCCATGCTGGACTACGCCCAGCGTGATGCCTCAGAGTTGGTAGGTTACATCAACCCGGATGCCGGATCAGCCACCTTGGAGAAGATTGCCGTGAACGCGGTGATGGCTGGTTGTCTCCCGGAGTATATGCCGGTCTTGGTCGCTGCCGTCCAAGCAATAATTGAGCCGGCGTTCAACATCCACGGTTTACAAACTACCACCAACCCTGTGGCGCCGCTCCTGATCATCAACGGGCCGGTGCGCGAGCAGATTGGCCTTAACAGTGGACGTGGCACTTTGGGGCCAGGTAACCGTGCCAATGCCACCATCGGCAGGGCAGTGCGGCTGTTACTCCTGAATGTGGGCGGGGCCAAGCCGTGGTCTACTGACATGTCTGTGCACGGTAGCCCAGCCAAGTACATATCGTGCATGGGCGAGAACGAGGAAGACAGCGTCTGGGAACCGCTGCATGTGGAGCGGGGTTTCTCATCGGAACAAAGCGCGGTCACTGTTGTGGGCGCCCAAGGCATGAGCAACTGTCTCACTTTCTACAAAGAGCCAGCAAGCTTTCTGAACATGATTTCCAGTTCCATGGCTGACATTAGTGACAACAACTATCTTCTGGCGGCAGGTAACCCGCTGGTCGTCCTGACGCCGGGCCACGCCCAGATATTTGCGGACGCCGGTTATACCAAGCAGATGGTCAAAGAGGCATTGTTCGAATTATGCAAGGTGCCTTTAGACCGGTTCCCCAAAGAGACTTCTGTTATAACCTATGAAGACGGCTTCGCCATGGATGGGGACCGGGTCTGCCCTTGCCAGTCGGCCGACGACATCATAATTGCAGTTTCCGGCGGTCCTGAGCCTTACCACGCCCTTTATTGTGGCAATTTCGGAGACACCTCCGCAGTGACCAAGACTGTGGATCTACCGTAAGCGGTTTCGCAAAACACTAGAGCTGGAAACAAAAACCCGGCCCTCTAAGGGCCGGGTTTTTGTTTCCAGCAGAATAGCCAGTTGAAAGTTAATATGGTACGTTGTCGTCCTCTGTGGAACTCTCACCCAGCCCATTGTTCGAAGGGTGTTCAGATTCAACCACTGGCTGAATTCCATTATCAATCTGTGGCGTTGTTTCAGGTTGAGTCTCTTGGTCATAATCCGCGCCCCGCTGTCCGCCGTGAAACGCATCCAGCGCCTCGTCCAATTTGACTCGGAAGGTTTCAGTGTCTTTGGTCAGCAGCATTAAGCGCCTTCCATTTGCCATGCGAACCCTTAGTCGGTCGCCAATCGGCAAGGTCAGAAGCTCTACATGTGATATCTCTTGGAACGGGTACGATTTGATTCTGGGACGACCGTAGATAATCACCAGGGCGTCACGGTAAATCAGGTATTGTTTCGGGTTGGTTAGCCAACTGTAGATGGCCACACCGATACCAATCACAAACAGCACCGGCTGGCCGAGAATGCCAATCACGGCGACGACCAGTGCAAAGATGAAAGTGAGGTTCAGATTGGTCCGGTGATTATCCCAATGGAGGGGCTCTTCTTGTGTCTGCTGCATACGCCATTATTCTACCACATAGGTTTTGCTTGAGGGCCTCGGTATAGGCGGAAAGTTACGCTAAATCGCGATTCCGCAATCCTGGCAGAAATTATCGTTCGGTTCCAGTGCAGTGCCGCAGTTCGGGCAGAATGCGTCTTTAATGGAAGGTCTAAATACATGATAGGTTTCATCAGTATCTGCACCTAGATCGGACCGGAGTGGGTCATACCCATATCTATTGCTCCCAGCAGTCCCTGGTTGTACGTACCAATAGATTAGCAATAATATCCCGATGATGGTGAAGGCAATCAGGAACCACCAACCGGACCGGTCGGTGTCGTGCAGTCGCCTTACAGCCACCGTCACCCCAGGTATAAACAAGACGATGGTGTTCAAGGCATCAAGTATCGCCGCTCCGTCGAACAGCACTTCGTCAAAGACCGTGGCCACCGCAGATGCCAAAATGGAGAATAAGGTCCACCACCAATATTCCGACCTACTAGACCTGGTTGTGAAGTCGAAATACCTGCGGAACCCTGAGGCTATCGCCTGAGTGAACGTCATTTACAGAATCTATCTCCGAAATTGCTGTCTGGAGAGATGGTAGTGAAATGATTTTACTCGACCCTGACCGATCCATCGAGTAAGGACCGACCTGGTTAGAGCAAAAACCCTTTGGGCGTGGTACCATCGGGGAACTTTTTTATGGACCTAACTAGCAGAACCGCATGACGGTAGGAGAGGCGATGAAAGTTGGGGTAAACGTGGCAGTTAATAGTTATACCGTGGACATCGGAGCCTTCGCCAAAAAGGCGGAAGACCTGGGATTCGAGTCCTTGTGGATGGCCGAACATCCGATCATACCGGTCCACACCGAATCCAAGTACGGCGGCACTCCCGACGGCAGCATACCACCTGCAATGAGCGATATGGCCGACCCCTTCGTTTCCTTGGCCATGGCATCTGGCACTACCAGCAAGATTATGCTTGGCACCAGTATATGCCTGGTTCCTGAGCATAACCCTCTGGTCCAGGCCAAACAGATCGCCGCGCTGGATTACCACTCTGGCGGGCGGTTCATCTTCGGTATCGGTACTGGTTGGCTGCGTGAAGAGACC
>JAKUNK010000027.1:0-44308 GCA_022451945.1 Dehalococcoidia bacterium | reverse complement strand
ATCATTGGGCCGTCGAAGCCATGGGGGTTCTGGCCGTTCTCCCAAATGGGGGCAACTTGTTGCAAATTCGGCATAACGTTTTCCACCATCCGAACCCAGATATTATCCCCCATTCGGCGACTAGCGATGTAGATCATGCCTATGGGCGTCTCAATGAAGTCCAGTTCGGGTATCACGCCGAACTCATCGGTGAATTGAGATCCGGAAACGATGGTGTGGAGAAATGAGGTATGGACAGGATCCATAGCGTTCTCCAGAATTTGCAGCCAGTTGCAGGGGTAGTTGTACTTCTTGCCCGGCATTAGGCGATAACCTTCGCGCTCGTAGGTGTCCATCAAGGGAAATGGAGGAATCTGATCCGGGGGACCCATATAGGCGAAAATGGTGCCGTTGTATTCGTGGATGGGATAGGCGCCGTGGCAGAGCCGGTCTTTGTAGGTACTGTCTTCTGGTTCTCCAGGCATCTCTAAGATTGCGCCATCAACGTCGAACAGCCAACCGTGGTAGCAGCAACGAATACCCCGTTCGGAGACTAGGCCGAATTCCAGGGAAGTCCCCCGGTGAGGGCAATGGGCTTCAACCACTCCGATCTGGCCGCTGAAATCTTTGAAGGCAACCAACTCTTCACTGAGTATCTTAAGAGCGACCGGTAAGTCTTGGAGGTCGTCCGAGTAGCACACGGGCTGCCAAAAGCGTCGCAGGTACTCTCCACAGGGCGTGCCCGGACCAATGCGGGTTAATTCGGCGTCTTCCTTGGGTAATTCCCGGTGGTAGTAACCGCCATAACGGGTAGATAGAAACGGCGCTCGAGTGGACATGCTCATCCCCCTTGAAGACAATTCGGGTTTTGGGCTGGTACATCAATCGGCGGAAGAGACGTTGAAGGACGTCCCACCATCGCATAATTGAATATCTGCTGCGCCTAACTTATCTGATTGCCTAATATAGGTTATTGGCACAACGGATATTAAGTGAACGGATTATAGGCTCCGGTGCGACATAGGTCAATCGGAATGTTGCTCAGCGCATTGAGGGGCGAACCTGGTTTACTGGCCTGTGCGGTAACCGTATACCATCGACCTTGAACTGGTGGCGAAAGACGACTCGTCTGACGATATGAAAGTCATTTCGTTGGCGATCTCTTTGGCCTTTCTCATGGGTCACCATTAACGCTCGTGTTCACTCTTGTGAGATTCAACTCTGATGTTTATGAGATGGCTATTATTCTTTGTTAGCGTCGCCGTATTTATTTTGAATATCTGATAATTCTTTTTCTAAATGAATCCTCTTCTCCCGCTCTTCGGCTAATTGGTCTTCCAAAGCGATCCGTAATCTCATTTCAATAACGGCCCTTTCACTAAGCGCTTTTGCTCTCCTGCTTTCTGCGTAGGCCAGGGCAATCCGACCACCTCCAAATATAACCAGCAGGGATATCAAGATTATTAAAACGATTATGACTGCCATCAACTTTTATATTCCTCATCGTTGTCTTAATCCCCGTAGACCATGTTCAACGAAGCGTGATTTTCATCGATAGGCGGCTGAACGTTAGAAGTTGAGTCGGGCCAGGAGGTTTCAGTTATCAAAAAAATAATCCCACATCACGATGACAGCGATTTCAAGGTGGGTGACGGTGGCCTGGTTTGGTCCATTGGGGATGTTCTGCGCAAAACAAAGGCGTAATCGCCTACACTTTCTACGTTATTGGCTTGAGCCAGCGTTGTGGTGTGTATCTCGATTGTCGCCGATACCTAGATAGGATTCCACCTCTTCAGTTGATTAGTATGCCCAACTGCCTGGCCAGATCAGGGAAATCATTGGCTACGATGTCGTGTTGAGGATTGGGCTCCGGATCTGGTGGGCCTGCGGTTCCCCACTCGTTTGGACGCCGCACAAATGCGGTCTTGAACCCGGACCTCTTGGCTGCATCCAGGTCAAAGTTATGGCAAGCCACCATGCAGCATTCCTGCGGTTCCAGCCGAAGGAACTTGGTTACTGTTTGATATGACTCAGGCAAGGTTTTGTACTTGCCGATCCCCTCGCACGACAGCACTGCATCCCAGTTGAGACCATTCTTCTTGGCGGTGTCGATGATCATTCTGTAACTTAGTATGGTGAATGAAGCGCAGATATAGTTCTCTCGTAGTTCTTGAAGGACTTCGGGAAAGTCCGTCCATACTTCTAGGGAGTGGGGAGCATCCCACCAGATGGAACGCCGATCGTGAGTAGTGAATGCTTCCAGTCCGTTCTCTGCAATTATCTCTTCTAGTGCCATACGGTGGGAATCATCGTGATTGTGTTCAGGGGGAGTGTGTTTTCCCATGTTGATCGTCAGGCCTAACGAACGGCGACGGAGCTCGTTAGCTAGCCCTGGCCAGTCTCGATCAAGACCATGTTTGGCCCCCGCCTTGGCAAAGGCGTCGCTAAAACCGGTGTGCCAGTCGAGGATGGTTCCGCCGGTGTCGAATGTGAGGGCCTTAATGTCTTTTAAGGTCAATGCCAAGATTCATTTTCCTCTCTTAGTTAGGGCGCATTGCGAGCAAGACCAAGTAGGAACGCTTTGTAGTTTATTCAAGTAATCGATATCAACCCAATAGCTATCTATACCTAGGTCTTGAGATTATGGTTAGAGCCCGCTGGTTCCGCTACTTCCGGCTTCAAGGATGAAGCCCTTATATCCGGTGTCCGCTACCTCATTGCACTTTTTCCGGTAGTTTCCGAGACCGCCTACGTAAGGCATGAACACACGAGGTTTCCCTGGAATGTTCGCTCCGAGGTACCAGGAGTTTGCCAGCATGTACATCGTCGGCTCCGCAACCTCATTAACGTGAGCTACCCATGCGGTCTCGGCGTCGACACCTGCCTCAACACTCTTGATGTTGTGTTTGCGAATGTATTGGAGGAAGTTGGCGATCCAATCGATGTGCTGCTCTATGGACATCGGCATATTACTCAATACAGACGGACTTCCAGGTCCTGTGATCATGAACAAGTTGGGGAATCCGGCTACTTGCAATCCAAGGTAGGTCTTCGGACCTTCAGACCACTTGTCTTTAAGCGACAGGTCATTTTTACCGCGAATATCCATCTTAAAATAGGAGCCCGTCATAGCATCGAATCCGGTAGCGAATACGATCATGTCGAACTCGAAATCTTGGTCCTCAGTCCGTATCCCATTGGGCGTGATCTCTTTGATTGGTGAGTGGCGAATATCGACTAGCTCGACGTTGTCATGGTTGTATGTTTCGAAGTAATCGGTATCTATCAAAGGGCGTTTTGAACCAAAAGGATGATCCGTAGGCATGAGCTTTTCGGCGGTCTCGGGGTCTCGAACCATTTCTCGGATCTTCTTCCGGATAAACTCGGCCATTGTGTCGTTCGCCCGCCTGTCGGTGCTGATATCCTTGAAGGATGTGCTTAGAAACCTGATTCCACCTTCAGCCCAGCCGGCTTCGTATGCTTCCAGCCGCTCTTCCGCGGTGACCTGTAGAGCGGAGCGCTCATCACGGTTCATAGGAAAGCCGCCAGTGGACCACCTAGCCTGTTCTAATATCTCCTCGTAATTCGGTTTCACTACCTCTTCGAGATATTTGCGGTCGATGGTGCCGTGGCGGGCAGGAATCGTGTACTGGGGAGTCCGTTGAAACACGGTCAGGTGCTCCGCTTGTTCGGCTATAACTGGGATGGACTGTACGCCGCTTGAACCTGTTCCAATGACGGCCACGCGTTTCCCGGCGAATTCCACCTTTTCGTGAGGCCAGCTACCTGTGTGATACCACTCCCCCTGGAAGGCGTCCAATCCCTTAATGCTAGGCACATTACCTGATGAGATGCACCCGATACCGGTGATTAGGAACTGAGATGTGACAAGATCCCCTTGGTCTGTTTCGACCTCCCAATGGCCGGTATCATCTTGAAATCTTGCCGACTTGACCCGGGTGTTGAACTGGATGTTACGGCGGAGATCGAAACGGTCCGCGACGTGGTTTAGGTAAGAAAGTATTTCTGGTTGTTCTGGATACTTTCCGCTCCAGTTCCAATCTTGAAGCAGCTCCTCCGAGAACGAAAAGCAATACATGTAGCTCTCGGAGTCGCAGCGTGCACCAGGGTAGCGGTTCCAATACCAGGTACCGCCGACTCCTGCTCCCGTCTCGTAGACTTGGACGGACATACCGTGTTCTTCCCGGAGTCGACGGAGCATACCCAAACCGGCAAATCCAGCCCCAATGACTACGGCATCATAGTCCGGAAAATTTTCTGAGTCTGACATCTTGTCCTCCGGGCACTTCTTCGATCAGTTAACGGTTCTCGCCAGAGAGCTAGCTCTCGTTACTTGTTGGCTGAGCTTTCCTTTTTCTGACAATGCATGCCTTAATCGCTTTAACGACTTGCTGGAAACCTAGTTCGCTACCATGAAGCATAAGGAGAGTAAAGAATCCATGCATTTGGCCAGCATATCTTTGGAGATCAGCGGGCACATTGGCTTCTTGCAAACGCGATGAGTAGGCCTCACCTTCGTCCCGTAGGACATCGTGCTCCGCCGTAAGGATGACGGCCGGTGGAAGTCCTGATAGGTTTTCGGTGCGAAATGGAGAGGCGTCCGGCTCGTTGCGGCGAGAGGTATCTGGCAGGTAATGGTCCCAGAACCAGATCATTCCATCGCGGGTTAGCAGTAGTTGATTTTCTGGGTCGTTATATGAAGGTCGGTTAAAATCTGCATCGGTGACGGGATATATGAGCACCTGCAGGGCTATCGACGGTCCGTTTCTATCGCGGGCCCGTATCGCCATCACAGCCGCAAGGTTCCCGCCGGCGCTATCACCGGCCACGATTAGTGGTACCTCTCGTCCTGCGATATCTATTACGTGATCTCCGACCCATTTCAGTGCTGCATATGAGTCATCTACCGCGGTTGGGTAATGGTGCTCTGGCGCAAGCCGATACTCTACTAAGATGACTGCGCAAGATGTCCGCTCTGCGAGTTTGCGTGCGACCGTGTCATATTCGTCGATCGAACCTAAAACCCATCCGCCTCCATGGTAGTAAACCAGGACGCCGACGGGATTATCGAGCGGGACAAGGACCCGGAGTCTCGCTTGGGCATCCGGTTCCTTTAAGTTGTGCTCCTCCACACGCCGCATCTCCGGTGCAGGTCCGGCAAGTTCTGACAACTTGGACAAGAAGACCCGCGCCTCGTCTGGTGTGCATTTGTGTAAAGGCTTGCCATCGCCTTCTGCCAACTGTTTTAGAAACCGGACAGTCGCGGAGTCAAGCGCCATAAAAACCCCTATCCGTGCATTGTTAGCATCCCCAAGCGACCGAATAATACCAGAATAAATGCGTATTCCCCATGTGCTGTTAGAGCGACTCTTCGTATTATTCCTAGATGGTCTAATACTTTCGTCCCCATGATTTCGCTGGTGTTGATACAGTTATTCTTCCACGGGCACCCGCACACTCCTTTGTGGCACCGCTACGTGCTCACCACACCGACTATATATAGGCCGACTGATCGTCTTGCATCAGACGAACAAATCGGAGGTCCAGGCGATTATTATTGTGCTGTTCGGCCGCCATCTATTATCAATTCTGTGCCAGTAACGAAAGAAGATTCATCGGAAGCCAAATAAAGAACGCCATAAGCGATCTCTTCTGGAGTACCTATTCTGCCCAACGGCACTCGGCTTACTCGGTCCGGGTTAGCTGCTCCGGCTCCCTGAAGCATGGGAGTACTAACAAGCCCGGGATGAACTGAATTGCATCGGATTTTTTCATGAGCATACTGGATTGCTGTTGACTTGGTAAAAAGGCGGGTTGCGCCCTTGCTGGCTGCATAGGACGCTGGAGTTTCTGGACTCGGTACGATACCTGCGCCAGACGAGATGTTAACGATCGAGCCCCCTCCGGAAGCGCGCATAATTGGAATGGCATACTTCGTACCTAAAAACGCGCCTTTGGCATTGATATCCATTACCTGTTTCCACTCATCGTCGGTGATGTCTTCCACGCCAATTGACCTCCCATATTTAGGGACGATACCGGCATTGTTTACCAGAATGTCCAGTCTCCCGTATTCGGACATAGCAATGTTAACGGCGCCTTGCCAGTCTTCCTCTTGTGTTACGTCCAGGTGAACATATGTGGCCCGCCCACCTGATTTTCTTATGTTTGCCTCAACTTGCTGTCCCATCTCGTCCAAAATGTCGCCAAATACCACTCGCGCCCCTTCTTGGGCGAACATCGTCGCCTCTACAGCGCCCATGCCCCTTGCCCCGCCACTGATCAGAGCCACCTTATTTCTTAATCTCATATTCTGCTTTAAGGGTTACCTTCTCATGATGGGGGTGGCCTTTTTTATCACCTGTTAGATTGTTTCAGCTGGCCCCACTGATTAAATCAACGCGTAGATTATGTAGGTTGCCAAGGCGTAAGGGATGAAACCGACTATTGCTACTCCGACTGCCCGCCAAGTGGACGTGAAGTCGAGAGCCTGTCTAATGGCTATCACCATGGCCGCCAACTGCCAGATCGATGCTATCGAGAAGAACAAAGGGCCGATGCCTGGAATAAATCCAACGGCCTTTAACACCCCGGGGGATTGTGCGAACCCTAAAGTTCGCGCTAGCTGCCCCCAGTTGGCCTTCGTTTCAGCGGTCTTCAAGATGGTGGTACCTACGAAATAGGTGATCCACGCCCAGAGTGCCCAAAGACCTATCGATACAGGGATACCGACCACGAGTCCAACCACCCCCCCTGTCCTGAATGTGCCGATTCCTGTTGCCAGGGATACCAACACGACTACCGCTATAGCCTGTGCGGTCGCAGACGAGTCCGCCTCGACCTCTTCATAGGTAGCCGTATCTAACATTGCTGAGGCCATCATCCGTTTGATCATTTTGCCTTCCATCCTTCCACGTGTTGGGTATGTCGTGATTCCCCTGTCGTTATGGTTTCCAGTTGTCATATGGCCTGGCTACAGAAAGAATCCGATACTGAGCTTATCGGTCTTCTATCCCAATTATAGGGCGACAGCCAAATTCTGGCATAATCGATCTTCTCATTATCGGAGGGTCGGGATGGATAGCAACGGATTGTCGCTACGCAAATTGGCTACCGTGGTGGGAGAGAGCCAGCCATTCTTATCCCAGATTCGTACGGGGAAACGGCCAATGACTGAGGTTTTGAGAAGGAAGGTTCAGGAGCTCGGTGCTTATCATTTGCTTATCTCTGACAAGCGTGCCGGTACAGCTGTGGATGAGATGAAGAGGGTGTAGGTCGTAATTCACGTCTAGAGATTGGTGGCACCGACTGGGTTCGAACCAGTGACCTAGCGCTTATGAAGCGCCCGCTCTAACCACTGAGCTACGGTGCCACCTGGAGACCACCCGGCCAGCCGCCAGGATGCGCCTCTGTAAAAGGCCGAGGTATCCCCGAAAGACGGGGGCTCGACCAATCAATGTTAATAGCGGCTGTTTCACAGTGTCAATTGTCGTGAGGCCATCTGCCGGGTTAGTATTATCGGGCAATGAACCCGCCCGAAGAATGTTATGAGGAAAGCTCGGCCTCATACACACCACCGGAAGACCACTCGCGGCAGACAGCTGAAAGTCTCCGGGAAAGTGTATCGGAATTGGCTTCTCAACTCCGACCGTTCCCTCCGTTCTTTGGCATGAACACGCTTCGGGCCATAGAACTGGAGCTGCCTCCCGGTTCCGGTTTTCAGCCACCACCTGAACTGGGATGTGTAGTTGTGCTGGAGGATGGCGAGATTTCAGAACTGGACCTGAAATTGATCGGGGGGCCTGATAATTCTGCGGACTTTGATCAGATCGAAGAGTTCACCGAGCTTGACCTGGCGTCGGATGTGTTTATCGCCTACGCCACGGTAGCAGTGCAGCTATTGCAGGCCGAGATTGAACGCCGAGATGGTCCAGCATCCGACAATGAGTGAAGTCAAAGTAGACGAAGACATAGTAGTTGGGCGGGTCAGAGACCGAGATTTGAAAGTGGACGTTTTCCGCCCGGCGTGCCCTCCCGGACTTGTTCCAGGCATTTTGTTCTTGCCTGGTGGCAGTTGGTTCACAGCTAACCGCGCGGGCCTCAAGGACCGGTTTGGCCTGCCCTTGGCAGAGAAAGGCTACGTCTGCGTTGTAGGCGAATATCGGGTCGCGGCGGAAGCGCCTTGGCCGGCCCAGATACAGGACGTAAATTCAACCATTCGTTGGATGCGGGCCAACAGCTCTGAATGGGGAATAGACCCATCGGCAATCATGGTGGCCGGGAAGTCGGCAGGCGGGCATCTGGCACTGCTTGCCGCTGCTACCACCGGAGTGGCGGAGTTTGAAGGAGACGTCGGTAACGGCAAGGTAAGCAGTGAAGTTTGTGCCGCAGTAGGGGTTGCTCCGGTGGTGGACATCTCTTGGGCCGTCGGGCGTGAGGACCTGGCGCCCGTCCTAGGAGAAGACCCATCTCCTGAGGATATTAGGGCCGCTAGTCCTCTTGAGAATGTTCAAAAAGATAATCCCCCAACTCTTCTGATTCACGGCACTTCGGATAGTCGGGTCCACCACTCAATGACAGTAAGCATGTACCAGAAGTTGGAGCAGGCTGGAGTCCCAGCGGACCTGCATCTCTACGCGGGCCAGGACCACTCCTTCGACGCCGATCCCAGATTTACCCAGGCGATTGTAGAGGCGATCGACCTTTTCATATCCAGATTTGTCTCGATCAAAGACTAGATTCTAAAAAGAGAGAGCGTAATGGCAACTACCCAGTACAGCCTTGAATACTACTTTGACGCCGCCCATGAGTTGGCAGATAAAGTGGCAGCCAAGGCGGATCAGATCGATGAGCAGCGTCAGATTCCTGCTGAACTAGCCGCCGAGTTAGCCGATAAAGGTTTCTTCCGGCTTCTGCAGCCCAGTTCATCCGGCGGCGCACAACTGGAGCACCCAGATTTCCTGAAAATTCTGGAGATATTCGCCGATGCCGACGGCAGCACCGGCTGGTGCATCAACCAGAACAACGTCCACGCTACCAATATCGTGCGGATGACGCCTGAGGCAGCCCAGGAGATATATTCTAATGACCATGCGGTAGTGACCAACGGCCCACCCACCTCGGCGGTCAAGGCCGTTCCCTGTGACGCGGGTTACCGGCTGAGCGGACGCTGGAACTTCAGCAGCGGCATAACTCATGCTACATGGGTAGCGGCGAGGGCGCCTATCGTGCGAGATGGTCGGGAGGAGTACCGGATTCTACTGATTCCCAAGGACGAAGTGACATTTGTGGATTTCTGGCCCGTCCATGGTCTGAGGGGCACGGCCAGCTTTAGTTTTGAAGTGGATGACCTGTTTGTTCCAGAGCACAGGGTGTACGACCCGAATGGTATACCTCGCGAAGAAGGCCCGGTGTTCAGTATTCCAACTACACTTTTATTTGCGACCGGTTTTTCAACTGTGGCCCTTAGCATTGCCAAAGCCAGCTTGGATATAGCTATGGACCTGGCGGGAAGCAAAGTACCGGGCCGGGCGACTAAGCTTCTCAAGGACGAGACCACGACCCAGAGAATCATCGGCGAGGCTGAGGCGGTCAGGCTCTCCGCCAAGGCATTTCTCAAAGAGGCCCATGGATCGGTTTGGGAGACAGTAACCGGGAAAGAACCTTTGACCACCGAGAAGAGGGTCATGTTGCGGTTGGCGGCCACATTTGGCATACAGAAGGCCAAGGAGGTTGTTGATACGGCATATGACCTGTGTGGATCCAATGCGATCTTGGACACAAATCCGATACTTCGCCGGTTCCAAGACATACACGTGGTCTCTCAGCATATTCAGGGCAGATCCACTCATTTTGAGACTGCGGGACAGTTCTTTATGGGGATGGACCCTGAAGGCAATTTCTGAGTAAATAAGACTGACGGTTCTGGAAACACACGCTAGCGAGCGACCCGCCCCAGTTAAAAGCGACTAGCCGATTAATTCTCTAAGATAATCTCTCCGCTGCGGCCGCCTCTTTTTTCGACCAGGCGGACGGCCTCGATTCGCATACCTCGGTCAACCGACTTGCACATGTCGTAGAGCGTCAGTGCAGCAACGGTCACTGCCGTCAGCGCTTCCATTTCAACCCCGGTTCGTGCGGTGGTCCGGGCGGTAGCGGTGACGTCGATACGGCATTCCGCATCATCCAATTCCAGTTCTACCTCCACCTTGTCTAACGGCAACGGATGGCAGAGGGGTATAAGCTCTGACGTTTTCTTGGCGCCCATGATGCCTGCTAATTGGGCGATTGTCAGGACGTCGCCCTTCTTCATCAACCCTTCTTTGATCAGCCGCAGGGTCTCTGGCTGTATGGAAATGTACCCCCGAGCTATGGCCTCTCGGCTGGTAACATCTTTATCGCCCACATCGACCATCTTTGCGTTGCCCTGGTCATCCAGGTGGGTTAGGTGAAGGTTAGGATCGTTGTTAGTGGTGGACATAAGTTGGGTTACTCCTAGGCCCTATGACGAGCTCAGGACGAATGGTTACTTGGCGGTGCCAGCCTCTTTGGTAGCCAAGGCATCGGCCAGTTCGTTGCCGAGGTCGCCGTTATGGCCCCGCACCCAGCGCCAGGAAACGTCACGGCTCTGGACGAGGGCGTCAAGGCGCTCCCACAAATCATGGTTGGCCTTACGTTTCCAGCCTTTGGTCATAGTGTTGACCACGTAAGTACTGTCTGAACTGATCAACACTTTGGCCGAACGATCGACAGCTTCCAGTCCTTTGATGACGGCTGTCATCTCCATGCGGTTGTTGGTGGTCTGGGGTTCCCCGCCGGAGAGCCGAATCTGGTTGCCGTTCTGTTCGATGACCGCGCCCCAGCCACCTTGTCCCGGGTTGCCTTTGCATGCGCCGTCGGTGTGTATGACTATATCGTTATTCTGCATAAGGGCTGTCAGCTAACCGCCTATCTGGTACATCTCGATCTTTCGTGGCGCGCCTGGTTCGCTGGGGTTGGCGGCTCGTTCCTCCGAGTACTTGTCGGAGCGAGCGGTCCAGATACCTGTGATGGTGTCTCTAAGTTCGTCGTCGGATGCTCCGGCCCGCATCGGTTCCATCAAGCTAAACCCGTCGCTAGCGAAGAGGCAGGTGAAAATCTTGCCGTCGGTGGACAATCGTACTCGAGTACAGTTGCCACAGAACGGCTTGGTCACTGATGCGATGACACCGATCTCGCCGCTGCCGTCCTTATAACGGTATCTTGTGGCGACTTCGCCTTGATAGTTGCTTTCGGCGGGTTCTAGGGGCATTTCGGAATCGATGCGGGTGATGATCTCCTCAGCAGGCACCACGTGCTCTGACTGCCACCCGTTACGGTTTCCAACGTCCATGTATTCGATGTAGCGGACGATATGGCCGGTGCCCTTGAAGTGGCGGGCGAGATCGACAATGGTATGGTCGTTGACGTCCTTCTGCACAACGCAATTGATCTTGATAGGCGAGAGGCCCACATCAGAAGCAACTTCGATGCTTTCCAAAACCCGATCTGTGGTGAAGCCGCGGCCGTTCATAGCCTTGAAGACCTCGTCATCCAGGCTGTCCAAGCTGATGGTGATACGTGAGAGTCCGGCATCCTTCAACGGTTGGGCGAACTGGCTGAGAAGATAGCCGTTGGTGGTCAGGGTCAGGTCGTCTATGCCATCTATGCTGCTCAGCATGCCCAGTAATTGGGGTAAGTCATTCCTCAATAAGGGTTCGCCGCCGGTGACGCGCAGTTTCTCTATTCCTAGCTCGGCGAAGATACCGATTAGCCGGGTCAGCTCTTCAAAGGTCAGGATTTCAGCCCGGGGCAAGAACTCATAGGCCTCGCCATAGATCTCGGAGGGCATGCAGTAGGGACACCGGAAATTGCAGCGGTCGGTGACGGATATGCGAAGATCCCGCATAGGCCTGCCGAATGTATCAGTGAGCATTTGGGTCTATCAGCTACCAGTATTCAGAGTTTTCAAGGCCTCGACCGCTATTTCAGCGGCTTTGGCGCGGTGGCTAATCTGGTTTTTCACGCTTGGGGGAAGTTGGGCAGCGGTCTGGTTATATTCAGGCAGATAGAACACCGGGTCGTAGCCGAAACCGTTCTCCCCTTGAGCGTCGTATTGTATCATTCCGGCCACGAAGCCCTCGGCTTGGGTGACGAGAGTCGATTCATTACCAGCAAGAGTGTGAAATCTTTCCTGGCCCCGTTTTGTTGAAGGACAGGAAGAGCTTTCCGCTTTTGCAAAGGGGTTCGGGAAAGAGGAGTTGTTACCCGATGGTTCGGCGATAGCAATCACACACTGGAATCTCGCGCCACGCTCTTCCCACGGCACATCTTTCATATTATCGAGCAGAAGTGCCACCCGGTCCTCATCGCTGGTACAGGAATCGCCGCCGTAGCGTGCTGAGCGTACTCCCGGCTGACCAGCAAGAGCGTCAACTTCCAAGCCAGAATCGTCGGCCAGAGTTAGAAGCCCGGATATAGAGGCGTACTCAGAAGCTTTCAGCCAGGCGTTCTCTTCAAAAGTCTTCCCGGTTTCTTCCACTTCATGGGTGATACACAAGTCCTTGAGAGACACAAGTTCGTAAGGTAGCCCTGCCAGCAGCTCGGAATACTCTTGCATCTTGCCGGGGTTGCCGGTAGCGATCAGGATTTTGGTGACCATGCTATATGGTCCCCTGCCTGTTCATCTCAGCCAGTTCTTCTTCGCACAACCCCAACCATGACGCGTAGATGTATTGGTTGTGCTCGCCGACTACCGGCCCGGCGTGTTCCACTGCTCCGGGTGTTTCGCTGAACTTGGGGACGACCCCAACCATCTTGGTCAGGCCCAGCTCAGGGTCGTCGATATCTATGATGTCTTCTCGGGCCTGGTAATGGGGGTCGTCCATTATCTGGGCGGCGTCGTAGACCGGGCCTACCACTCCTCCGGCGGGGATGAGTTGATCCAAGGTCTCCTTCAGTTCGCGTTGGCTTAGCCAGCCATTCAGTTCGTCATTGAGCGCGTCACGGTTCTCTAGGCGGGCGGCGTTGTTTTTGAACTCAGGACGTTCTAACAACTTTTCCATACCCATGGCCTTGGCTAAGCCCTCAAATGTGCTCTGTGAGGTGGCCGAGAGGCCAAGCCATCGGTCGTCGGCAGTCTTGTACAGACTGCGGGGCGCGGCATCCGGGAAGTCGTTGCCCACTCGCTCCCGGTTGATGCCCAGCATGTCGAACATTGTGATGTGGGGGATGCAGAGCCGGAACAGAGGCTCAAACAGACTTACGTCTACCACTTGGCCTTTCGCATTGGTATCTCCCGAGGCGTCTCTATGATAGAGCGCCATCATTCCGGCCATGGCTCCGAATACTCCGGCGATCTCATCAGCGAGTGGGATCGGTGGGAGGACTGGCGGCGTGTCCTGGAAGCCAGTCATGCCAACAAAGCCGCTCATGCATTCGGCGATGGTGCCGAATCCCGGCCGGTCTTTGTACGGGCCGGACTGCCCGAACCCGGAGTAGCGCAGCATCACCAACTTGGGGTTCACCGCTTGCAGGTCGCCCGGACCCAGCCCCCAGCGTTCCATGGCGCCGGGGCGGAAACCCTCGATTAACACATCAGCCTCTTTGGCCAGCTGTTTAAGGAGTTCTTGACCTTCCGGCGTACCTAGGTTTAGGGTTACGGACTTCTTGTTTCGGGAGTGGACCTTCCACCACAGTGAGACACCATTGGCAAAAGGACCCCAATTACGGAGTGGGTCGCCCGTGCCGGGGCGTTCCACTTTGACTACCTCAGCCCCGAAGTCGGCCAGCAGGCTGCTGGCGGTGCCTCCGGCTACGATGATTGATAGGTCCAGGACTTTCAGCCCAGCGAGAGGTCCCTGGGAAGTGGTCAATATATTCTCCTGTTTTGAAGGCAACTGGCATGACTGGATTCAGGTTATCAATGGTACCAGCCGGCCTGCACCCAGAAAAGGTGGAAATAACGTGTCCTAGAACCGCCGGATCTAGCCTGTAACCGAGTGGGGGTCTCTGCTATAATCTGGAGCGATTCTGGGGCCGTCTGCCGCGGTCTCTGTTTGCCTGTGGTAATTCGTGCCCTAGTTTTGGGGTAGATGATCGCCCATGTTAGATAACTATTTCCGAGAGTACGGACTCATCGCCATATTCATGGTGGTGGCCATCGGTGTCCCCACCAGTATGCTGATGATGTCGTCCATGGCCGGCCGCATCGGACTCCGCCCGAACAAACCCACTGAGGTTAAATCCGACACCTATGAGTGCGGAGTTGAGCCCATAGGTGGCCGGTGGGAGTTGTTCAACTTCCGATATTACATGTTCGCAATCCTTTTTGTGATCTTCGATGTTGAAGTTGTGTTCCTCTATCCTTGGGCGGCTAAGTTCAACCAACTCGAGTTGTTCGCTCTGATTGAGATGGCCGTGTTTGTCGGTATCTTGTGCGTGGGTCTGGCTTACGCCTGGCGTAAGAATGACCTGGACTGGGGTTAGGAGCGCTCATGTCGTTAGAGTTGTCACCGGGCGACGGCCCCCTGCAGTCACGAACGTGGGACTTGGACCGGTATGAAGGTTCGTTGGTACAGGACCTAAAAGATTCGTCCATCGAACCTCTGGCCGAACCCACTATAGAAGTCCCAGACGACCTGAAGAACAATCTCATGATTACGTCGGTTGACGCCTTGGTGAACTGGGGTCGTAAATCGGCTCTCTGGCCGGTGACCTTTGGATTAGCATGCTGTGCCTTTGAGATGATTGCCAGCGCCATGGGCCGGTTCGACATCGCCCGGTTCGGCATGGAAGCCTTCCGCGCCTCTCCTCGCCAGGCTGACTTGATGATTGTGGCAGGGACAGTGACTTGGAAAATGTCCCCGGCCATCCGCCGTATCTACGACCAGATGGCCGAGCCAAAATGGGTGATCTCCATGGGCGTCTGCGCCACCAGCGGCGGCCCTTACTACGGTTCCTACAGTGTGGTGCCGGGCGTTGACCACATCGTCCCCGTGGACGTCTACGTTCCGGGATGTCCACCGCGACCTGACGCCTTGCTCTATGGGATCATGGCACTGCACGAAAAGATTAAGAAGTATCACAACCTACCCGATGGCCCGAACCTGAATCCGTTCCGGGGCGGCCCTAAGGAGGAGAACTCCTAGATGGCCGTTCAGCAACTGACCGGCGATGAGTTATCCACTTTGGTCTACTCTGGGGTCCCGGACTCGCTCGTAGGCACAGGCGTTTGCGATGGAGTTATCTGGGTAAAACCCACCAGGATCTTTGATGTCTGTGCCTTTCTCAAGTCGGATTCCGGCTTGGACTTCGATTTTCTAAATTCCATTTCGGCCGTCGATTACATTGATCACTTTGAGGTTGTCTACCATCTGACCTCGCTGAATAAACAGCACACAGCCATCGTCAAGACCCGCTTGGACGGTCGCGAAGATCTGACTCTGCCTTCGGTCTATTACCTCTGGCGAGGGTCCGACTTCCAAGAAAGGGAAATCTGGGACCTGATGGGCATCAGTTTTTCCGGACACCCAAACATGAAAAGAATAATGCTGTGGGAGGGCTTCGACGGCCACCCCCTCCGAAAGGACTATCTGTAGTGGTGGAGCTTTGGTTGTGGGACCTTGATTGGAGGTCAGAAACCCCCTCAAACCCCCTTAACGAACTGGGTCTTTCTGGTGCTGTAATAGCCCCCCTCATTTGCAAAGGAGGGGTTAAGTGGGGGTTTTCTTCACCCTCAGCACCTCTAGTCCTCGGAGCAAGTACTTAACCACTATGCCGATTCAAACCGAGCCGATGACGGTGAATATCGGGCCGCAGCACCCCAGTACTCACGGGGTGTTCCGGCTTCGAGTTACCTTTGATGGCGAAGAGATATTGGAAGTTGAACCCATCTTTGGGTACCTGCACCGGGGCACCGAGAAGTTGGCAGAGTCTCGGAACTACACCCAGATCGTCACCCTCACCGACCGGCTGGACTATGTTTCGTCCATGATCAACAACCAGGCCTACTGTCTGGCGGTGGAAGAACTTTTGGAGGTCGAGGTACCCCAGAGGGCCAAGTACCTCAGGACCCTAACCGCCGAGTTGCAGCGGGTAGCCAGCCACCTGATGGGCCTGGGCTTCTTCCTGCAAGACCTTGGCACTTTGGGTACTCCGCTGATGTACTCTTTTCGGCTACGGGAACGCATACTTGACCTGTTCGAAATGCTCTGCGGAGCGCGGATCACTCTAAGTTACAGTCGCCCAGGAGGGGTGTTCTTCGACGCCCCAGATGACTTCTGGCCGGCCCTGGACCAGTTTCTTAGGGACTTTGATACCGACTACCAAGAGATCGAACAATTGATCCTGGAGAACGAGATCGTCATGGTCCGTACCCGGGGCGTGAGCGTACTGCCTCTGGATGTTGCGATCAACGCCTCGGTCAGCGGGCCAGTCCTTCGAGCAAGCGGCCTGGATTGGGATTGGCGCAAGATGGCTCCATATGACGCCTACGACCGAATGGAATTCGATGTCCCGATTGCCACTGGCGGCGACAATTACGACCGGTTCTGGGTGCGAATTCAGGAGATACACCAGAGCATCCGTATAGTGAAGCAGTGCATCGAGCAGATTGAACCAGGTCCAACGCGGGCGGACGTACCCTTGATTTTGAGGCCGCCGGTCGGCGCGGAGGCCTATGGACGAGTGGAGGCTTCCAAGGGAGAACTAGGATTTTACCTGGTATCGGACGGAGGCATCAGCCCTTACCGCTGCAAAGTACGATCGCCTTCTCTGATCAACCTGACCGTTACCGAGCACCTTTTGGTGGGTTGGAAGTTGGCTGACATGATTGTGACCCTGGGTAGTCTGGACATCAATATGGGTGAAGTGGACCGATGAACTGCGTCCTAGCTCCAGACAACGTCCTGCATGAAACTTTACTGTTCCGCGTGATTTACGAGGGAGTAGGCGCGATGCTGCCCTGCGGGTTGGCTTACGCCGTGGCCGGCATCGCCATAATGATGCTGTTAGTGAACGGGGTACTGCTGGGCGCCGGACTGTTCTCTTGGGTGGAGCGCCGGCTGATTGGCCGCTTCCACAACCGTGTAGGACCCAACCGTTGGGGGCCGTTCGGGACACTTCAGCCATTGGCCGACTTGGTCAAGCTTATTTTCAAAGAAGATTTAACACCCAGAGGCGCAGACCGTATCCTCTTCTCCATAGTACCTGTGGCAATGTTGGCCCCGGTGGTGCTGATGATGGCAGTGGTGCCCTTCGCTAAAGACACGGCCCTAGCCAACCTCAACGTGGGTGTCCTGTATATCCTAGCCGTTACATCGATAACGTCCATCGCTATATTTATGGCGGGCTGGGCCTCAGATAACCGGTACGCCATGTTCGGCGCTTCCCGGGGAGTAGCTGTACTCATCAGCTACGAAGTGCCGGTAGTCATGTCATTGCTAGGCGTTGTGATGGTAGCTGGCTCAATGTCTCTCGACGACGTGGTGTCCGCACAGACCGTGCCGTTCTTGTTGGTACAACCGATGGCTTTCTTTGTCTTCCTGGCTGGGACATCGGCGGAACTGAACCGCACACCATTCGACTTGGCCGAGGCTGAATCCGAGATAATAGCCGGGTATCACATCGAATACAGCGGGGTGAAATTCGCCCTGATTCAAGCTGCTGAGTTTGGGGCGGTACTGACCTCGTCCGCCGTGATGGTTACTTTGTTCTTGAGCGGCTGGTCCGGCCCTATATCTAACTACTTGGGTTGGGCCTGGTTCTTGATGAAGATAGGCGTTCTGGCTTTCATTTTCAGCTGGGTGCGGGCAACATTTCCCCGGCTCCGCATCGACCAGATGCTGGCCTTTGCCTGGAAGTTCTTGTTGCCCCTCAGTATCATCAACCTGTTTGCCACCGCACTTGAGGTCTACTTCTTCCGAGACAGTGCCGGTGCGCTGGACACGACCGACCTGTGGATCATGGCTGGAATCAACTTTGGGGTAGGCTTAAGCTGCCTGCTCATCTTTGGCACTTTGATCAAAGAAAAGGTCAGGCCGGCGGGACCACTCACTGGCGCAACCTTCTCTCTAGGGGAGGCTGATTAGTATGTACGGCATAAACATGGCCAAGGGTCTCTTGGTCACGCTGAAGAACCTGACTAAGAAGCCGTTCACCGTCCAATACCCGGAGGAACGGCTCAAACAGCACCCCCGATTCCGGGGCGAGGAATTTGTTTGGTACGAGGAACGCTGCACCGGCTGTGCGTCCTGTGCCAAATACTGCCCGCTTGGAATCATCAAGATCGTTACGACTCCCAGTGAGACCGCTCCTGCCCAAGGCGATAAGTACAAGTTGGAAGTCTTCGACATTGCCATCAACAGATGTATGTTCTGCGGACTATGCGTGGAAGCCTGCCCGTACGATGCTCTCTACATGGGCAGCGGGTTCGAGCAAGGGCAGTACTCCCGGAAGAACATGGTCATCGACATCGATCATCTGCGCCAGGCCGACAAACACCCCAGCACCTTCTTCAGGCCTCAACTAGAAGAGGCCGGCTACGACCCTAGGGCCGGCCGTCCTCTCCATTGGCAGGAGGTGGGCCGCGAGTCGTGGCAATGGCACCAGCAGGAAAAGGCTGGCATGAAGATCGATAGACCGGTTCCTTCTGACCTGCTGTCCCAAGACCTACCAGTGGACTCGTCCTTCGTGGAAGACAGCGAGCCGACTCCCTCATTGATTGAGAAAGGCGAGTAGATGCTCTTTCAGGACATTGTCTTCTGGCTGCTTAGTGTGATGGCTGTTGGCGGGGCTTTGGGTGTGGTGATGGTTCCTGACCTGTTCCGGGCTGCCCTGCTGTTAATCGTGGTATTCATCGCAGTGGCAGGATTCTTCATCCTACTCAGCGCCGAGTTTCTGGCTGTGGTCCAGGTCCTTATCTACGTCGGTGCGATAGCCATCTTGATCATCTTCGCAGTTATGCTGACACGGGATGTCCAACGGGGTAATCTGCCCAATCGGTTGCAGATTCCCGCGGCAGTATTTGCCGCCCTTCTTTTCTCCGCTTTGGTGGCTGTGGCCTCTGACACCCAATGGAAGTTCCTGCCCGATATTGAGCGAGATACGGTGGATCTGGTGCAGACCAACTCTGTCACCACGCTGACCGGCGAGGTGCTGACTGGGGAAGGTATAACCGGAGCAGAAGACCAGGCCGAAGTGCAGGAAGCGGCTCTTGCAGACCTTTTGATCAGTGATTTTGTGCTGCCATTCGAGGCTGTTTCAGTGCTGCTCTTGGCGGCGCTCATCGGAGCTTTGGTGCTGGTGCGGCCGGATCCACGACGGGGAAGGGGCTAGCGGAATATGTCGTTCGAAGCCTTTCTGATTGTCGCGGCGATACTGTTCTGCATCGGCCTTTATGGTTCATTGGCACGACGCAACGTTCTGGCCGTCCTGATGTCTATCGAGCTGATGTTTAACGCCGTCAATGTGACACTAGTGGCGATGGCCAAATACCTGGCCCCAGCTGCACTTCAAAACGATATAAGCACCGTACTCACCGGACAGGTGTTTGCCATCTTCATCATCACTGTGGCCGCCGCTGAGATCGCTTTGGGCCTGGGCATAGTGTTTGCCATGTATCGGACCAACGAATCTGTGGACCTATCTGATGCTACGTCCATGCAGCACTGATCACCGTCGGGACGAAATAGAACAATGTGGGTTGAATTCAAACAAGCGCCAAACTTGATGATAGCCGAGATGTGGAAGGAAGTCCTCGAAGGGGAGGGATTGCCCACACGTATCCTGCCCGATGGCAACATCTTGGACTGGGCCGAGCGGGTCCCGTTCAAGATTTACGTGCCGAAAGGCCGAGAACATGTCGCTGAAGAGATTCTTAGGAAGCTATAGATGGTAACGGAACTTGCCATCTGGCTAATCTTTCTGCTGCCAATGGGTTCGTTTGCGTTCGCCGCACTGGTGGTTCGACCGTTCTTCAACCGATTCTCCTTGGCCAGCGGCCTGGTCACGATAGCCGCTCTGGGTGCGGCTTTGGGACTCTCAATCTGGACCTTACGCTCCGTTATATTGGCCCACCACCTGGAATTTGAGCCCATCGAATGGCTGGATGTGGGAGGGGCGACCATTGATTTCGGACTGCTGATCGACCCGCTGACCGCCCTCATGCTGGTGGTTGTAACCGGGGTCAGTCTGCTGGTACAGATTTACTCCCTAGGTTACATGAAAGGAGACACAAGCTTCTCTAGATACTACGCCTACATGTCCTTGTTCACCGCCGCCATGTTGGGGCTGGTGCTGTCGTCAAACATCGTCCAGCTTTACATGTTCTGGGAGCTGGTGGGTGTTTCATCCTATCTGCTTATAGGGTTCTGGCACGAGCGCCCTGCTGCGGCAGCCGCAGCCAAAAAAGCCTTCATTATCACCCGCATCGGCGACGTTGGATTCTTGATCGCAATCTTGTACTTGGCTACACAGGCCGACTCTTTCGCGGCCTCCGGTCTTAACGCATTCCACATCCCTGATATCTGGTATGCAGCTCAACCCGAGCTTGCGACAGGGGCGCTTATCGGTGGGGCTGCGCTCACATGGCTCGCTCTGGGTATCTTCGCCGGAGCGGCCGGAAAATCTGGCCAGTTCCCGCTGCACACATGGCTTCCCGACGCCATGGAAGGCCCCACCCCGGTCAGTGCATTGATCCATGCTGCAACCATGGTTGCAGCCGGTGTCTTCTTGGTGGCGCGGTTCTTCCCGGTCTTCCAGCATTCTGTGGATGCCATGACTGTTGTGGCGCTGGTGGGCGCGTTCACCGCTGTATTCGCTGCTTCAATGGGGCTGGTGATGAATGACATCAAACGTGTCATGGCATATTCAACAGTCAGCCAATTGGGTTACATGATGGCGGCCTTGGGTCTAGGACTTTATGCCCCAGCCATATTTCACCTGGTGACCCACGCGGCTTTCAAGGCCCTGCTGTTCTTGGGGGCCGGCAGCGTCAATCACGCCACCGGCACCTTCGACATGCGCTACATGGGAGGATTGTGGAAAGTCATGCCCTTCACCTATTTATTGGTGTTGGTGGCCGGCCTTAGCTTGGTGGGCATCATTCCGTTAGCGGGGTTCTGGAGTAAGGACGAGATACTCCTGGGCGCGTGGGGCGGGACAGACCTCGTGGACACCTGGGTTAGCAAGGTGACTTTCTTTGGCCTAATCGCGGGCGTTGTTGTCACAGCTTTCTACACCATCCGCATGATTATCCTCACATTCCATGGCGACTTCCGCGGCGGCATCGACCGGGAGCTGGATGATAAGGCTCAGTTCGTGCCAGCTGGTGCATCTAATCACGGCGGAGTGCATCTGGCAGAGTCGCCCTGGGTGATGCTGCTGCCTATGTTGGTTTTGGGGGTGGCGGCGGTCCTATTGGGCTACCTGGCCAATCCCCAATGGACCGAGGAGATTGGAATACCCAAGCACTGGATAACCGGGTTCTTAGGCGACGGACTACAGGCTGCCCTGGGTATCCACGAACACGCTCACACCTTGGACTTCAGCCGTTGGATGGCTACCATATCTACCGTAGCGGCGCTATCTGGAATCGGACTTGCAGCCCTGGTCTATGTCCGTCGACGAGGTCAAGTGAAAGACCCGCTTGAAAAAGCAGGGCAGGTGCATACTCTGATCTCGCAGAAATATTACATAGACACGTTGTACGAAGACGTGATGGTGCGGAAAGGATTCTTCCGGATATTCGCTGGTTTGTTTGACTGGATGGACCGGAATCTGGTGGATGGAGTCGTTGATCTCGTTGGATGGTTCTTCCGGAACATCGGCACGGCTATCGGCAAGTTCCAGACCGGCCAGGTTCAGGCCTACGCCACCGGCGTAGCGTTCGGGGTCCTGGCAATAATTCTGGCCATGTTGTTGGCATAAAGCCTGCGTTCGGATTAAGTAGGAATGGTAGAAGGTTATAACGGACTGTTAACGGCGACGGTTTTCCTGCCAGCGGTGGGAGCTCTGGTATTGCTGTTGCTGGTTAAAGGCGACAAGAACGTGCGGAACTTCGCCGCCTTGATCGCCTTGGCCGATATGGTGCTCTCGTTGATAGTCTTTGGTTACTTCGACCGCGGCTATGGTGCGGACCGTTTCCAGTTCGTCGACCAGATCACTTGGATTCCTGACGTCGGGCTGAATGCCGAATTTCTACTGACCGTAGACGGTTTAAGCGCTCCCCTGGTTGCCCTGACTGGACTTCTTGGTATGTGCGCCGTGCTGGCTTCTTGGCATGTTGGCATGAGGGTCAAAGAGTATTTCATCTGGCTGTTGGTGCTCCAGACAGCGGTTATGGGGGTATTCACCTCCATGGACCTGCTGCTTTTCTTCCTCTTCTGGGAGTTGGAACTGGTTCCTATGTTCATGTTGATTTCGGTGTGGGGCAGCGGACGGAAAGAATACTCGGCCATGAAATTCCTGATCTTCACCATCTTGGGCAGCGCGTTCATGTTGGTGGGGATCGTTGCGGTCTACCTCACTCCGGACGTTGGTACCTTCAACATGGTCGAACTTTCAAGTAAGTCGACCATGCTGACCTCCGCCGGACTGCTGATACCGATGTCTGGACTGTTCTGGCTATTCTTCGCTGGATTCGCCATCAAGTTGCCTACTTGGCCGGTCCACACCTGGTTGCCTGATGCCCATACCGACGCTCCCACGGCCGCCAGTGTGATGCTGGCCGGAGTTCTGCTAAAGATGGGCGGTTATGGTTTACTTCGCATAAATGTGGGCATGTTCCCCTCTCAGACTGACCGGTTCGCCTGGGCTCTGGTGGCGCTGGGCGTTATCAGCGTTCTTTACGGCGCAGTGGTCACCATGCGACAGACCGACTTGAAACGGCTCATCGCCTACTCCAGCATCAGCCACATGGGCTTGGTGCTGGTGGGCATCGGTTCTGTGGGAATCTCCCAGGGGACGCTGACTGTCACCGGCCTGAACGGAGCGGCCATGCAGTTATTCACACACGGCACAGTGACCGGACTGCTGTTCTTGGCCGTTGGGTTGGTCTACGAGAAGACCCACACCCGTTACATACCCGACTTGGGTGGCCTGGCCGGGCGCATGCCGGTGGTTGCCGTTGCCATGCTCATCGCCGGATTGGCCTCACTTGGGCTCCCCGGCCTAAGCGGATTTGTGTCAGAGCTTCTGGTGTTTCTAGGCGCTTACCAGGCCTACGACTGGCCGACTGTGCTGGCCGTGTTAGGCATCGTACTGGCAGCCGGCTATATCCTCTGGATGATGGAGCGCACGTTCTTCGGAGCGAGACGGGAGACCTTTGATGACCTTACTGACGCCTCTTTGGTTGAAGCCGTACCCTTGGCGTTGATGGTGGTGACGATAATTGGTATCGGTGTCTGGCCCACCCTTTTGACCGACGTATTTGAATCTGGACTCAACCCCATGGTGGACGTCCTTAACGGGGTGATTAACCAGTAATGTCAGTACATGATTTTTACGTCATATCTCCCTACTTGGCTATGGCCGGAGCAGCAGTTCTGATCATACTTCTGGACCTGGCCTTGCCAAAGAAGGATTTGCTACCCTACCTAGCTCTCGCCGCCTTGACGGCTCCTTTTGTAATGAGCCTGATTCAGTTCTACGACTTGGGAGCGTCCGCGAATCTCCTTAAAGGCGCGGGGGAGTTCTCTACTGAAGACCCTAGTATTCTGTTAAGCGCGTTGTCGGTCGACCGTTTCGCTCTGTTCTTCAACTTCTTGATCATCGGATGTGTGGCGCTAGTTGTGCTGGCTTCCACCGATTACGTGCAGTCGGTTGAACGGTTCCAGGGAGAGTACTTCGGTTTGATCTTGTTCGCGGCCACTGGGATGATGCTCTTGGCCGCAGCCACCGAACTGATCACCATCTACGTTTCTTTGGAACTAACCACCTTGCCGCTGGCTGCCTTGACTGCCTTCTTGCTGAACAAAAATTCCAGCGAAGCGGGCATGAAATTCTTGATCATAGGTGCTATCAGTTCAGCTCTGATGCTCTATGGAATGGCCTTAGTGTTCGGATTTACCGGAAGCACCCAGCTAGCCGAGATTTCGGCAGCGGTCGGCCAGGCCACAGGAGATACCCCCTTCGGCAATTACGCATTGTTCGTGGGCATAATTCTGATGATTGCTGGATTCGGCTTTAAACTTTCAGCCGCCCCGTTCCAGATGTGGGTACCTGACGTCTACGAGGGCGGACCTGTCCCTGTGGTCGGGTTCCTATCGGTGGCCAGCAAGGCCGCAGCGTTTGCTGTGGTTCTACGGGTGTTCTTCACCGGTTTCTTCGATGTAGCACTTGATTGGGGAATACTCATCGCCGGACTTGCCGCGGCGTCCATGGTCATCGGCAACCTGGTTGCTGTGGTACAGAGCAACATCCGGCGTTTGTTTGGCTACAGCGCCATTGCCCACGCAGGATACATCTTGGTCGGAGTCGCTGCCGGTGTGAAATCGGGTGACGGCATATTCAAGGCTCCGGAGTTCGCGGCCATCGGTCCTGACTCAGTCTTGTTCTATCTGGCAGCCTACGCGGCGGCCAACTTGACCGCGTTCTTCGCCATCACAATGATCAACTCCAAGATCAACAGTGACCAGATCAGCGATTACGCCGGACTGTCGTCCAGAAACCCTGTGTTGGCCATCGTTTTGGCGCTTTCGTTATTGGCGCTTATCGGTGTGCCGCCTACAGGTATATTCATCGCCAAGTTGTATATTTTCACGGCGGCGGTGGACAGCGGACTGGTTTGGCTGGCTATAATCGGCGTGATAAATAGCGCCGTATCGGCCTACTACTATGTACGGATAATCCGAATCATGTTCACTCAGCCCGCCACGTCTGAAGTTAAGATCACGGGCTCGCCAGCCCCATGGCTGGCCTTGGGATTGGCAGGAGCAGCCATGTTGTTCATGGGGATCGCGCCTGGATTCGTCATGGAGGCGGCCCAGGAGGCTGTTAAGGCGCTGGCTGTTTAGAGGATACCCTTGGTAAGCCATGAGACAAGCTCATCAAAAAAGGTTCATAATTAAGAACTCTAAATTAAGAGGCGGCTCATAGGAACGCCCGGTATTGCGATCGGTAATACAAGATGAAGAATATAGGAATCATCTATAACGCCAGAGTGCCCGAGGCCTTAGATCTGAGCACGGCTATCCTCCACGACCTGAACCTGTCTCAGGACAGCTGGCTCTCGCCGGCCGAGAACTTGGAGAATCTTTTGCCCAGGGCTGAGAATACCGACCTGGTGATCACAGTTGGTGGCGATGGAACCATACTGAGGGCGGCCAACTTCACCGGGCCGGCCGGAATACCAATTGTAGGAATCAACATGGGTCGCCTCGGTTTCATGACTGAACTTCAAGTGGATGAAGCTATGGAGCGCTTGCCCTCATATTTTAATAACAATTCCAGGATCGACGAACGGAACATGCTGCAGGCTACTGTGACCAGGGCTAACTCGGCGCCAACCGACGGCCCATACCACGCTTTGAATGACGTGGTTTTGACCAGAGGAGAAGCATCTCGGGTAGTGACTGTTGCCGGGACTATCGACAAAGCCCCAGTGACCACATTCCGGGCCGATGGCGTGATCATGTCCACAGCCACTGGCAGCACCGGCTACAATCTGGCTGTTGGCGGACCTATACTTGACCCTGAGTCCGATTCGCTGGTACTGAAAACAGTCGCAGCCCACATGGGTCTCAGTGCGGCTTTGGTGCTTAAGTCTTCCACCGAGGTCTCTTTGACTTTGGAGGGCTACCAGACAGCGATCCTGGCGGTTGATGGCATCGTTGACCATCCCCTTGGCCTGGGTGACCGGGTGGATCTGAAACAAAGCCCTCACAAAGTAAAGTTCCTCCGGGCCCACCCGCCTAGCTACTTCTTCGGCACGCTGACCCGCCGTTTGGGATTCAGCATTAGGGGACAGTAAACATGCCCGAGAACACCGGTGAATTATCCGCCGATTTTCATTCTGAGCCAACGATCGCTACCAGGCGCATCTACGAAGGCAACATCATAAATGTGCGCGTGGATACCGTGCGGATGTCCAGTGGCCGTGATGCCACCAGGGAGATCGTCGAGCACTCTCATGCCGTCTGCATCGTACCCATAGATGATGATGGCAACGTGGTCTTGGTTCGACAATACCGTAAACCGGCCGAGAGTGCCCTTTTGGAGGTTCCTGCTGGCGGTGTTGAAGATGGCGAGGTATCAGAGGAAGCAGTGTTGCGGGAGCTCCAGGAGGAGATAGGCTACACTGCGGATCATCTTGAACACTTATCCAGTTTCTGGGTGGCGCCTGGTTGGGCAACGGAATACATGCACGCTTATCTGGCAACCGGTCTTAGGGAATCGAGACTCGAAGGCGATGAAGATGAGAACATCGAAGTCGTACGGCTGCCCTTCAATGAGGCCGTCGCCATGTTCAAGACTGGCGAGATCAATGACGGAAAGACCATCGCTGCGCTACTTTTGGCCCAGCCGCTATTGAACCATGAGATGAGACACTGATGCTGCATCGGAGCCGCGGTGGTTACTAAGGAAATCACGTGCGCCCTAAAAGAGGCTGAGTCCTACATTGCTCAATATACTGAGGATTAGGATGGGTTTTAATCTAGATCGAGCTTCGGATGAACTAGGACACGATGAAAAACCAACTGCCACGGAATTCCATCTTGCATACTCAAACGAAGATACCTGTGCGGAAAGGACAGGTTAGGAGGAATACTTCCACTGGAAGCTAGATAGCAGGCACCTTTTTTGTTACTATATACGGCGGTCTCCGGCCAGTGCATATGAAACGGAGTCTGGCCCTTGGCTAAAGGCGAATTTGGAGGAAATAGACAAGCATGCTTGAGCATGATGTGCTGGTAATCGGCGCAGGTCTGGCGGGTATGCGGGCTGCTATTGCTGCCCGGGCCGGCGGCGCCAACACGGCAATCATAAGTAAAGTTCACCCTGTGCGCAGCCACTCAAACGCGGCCCAGGGAGGCATCAATGCTGCCCTCACCGACCGGGGCGACGAATGGGAAGACCATGCCTACGACACCGTGAAAGGCAGTGACTTCCTGGGCGACCAGGATGCCATAGAGGTCATGTGCAAGGCGGCAGGCCAGGCGCTCATCGACATGGAACACTTCGGCGTAACATTCAACCGCGACGACGAAGGACGCCTAGGGACCCGGGCCTTCGGCGGTCAACGCCGCGCCCGGACCTTCTTCGTCGGCGATTTCACCGGCCAGGCCTTGCTCCACGTGATGTTCGAGCAGCTCATCAAGTCTGGAGTCCGCCGATACGAAGAGTGGTTCGTCAGTTCATTGATCATTGAAGACGGCCATGTCTGCGGTGTCATGGCGCTAGAGATTCGCACCGGCCAGGTTTATGCTATTCGGGCAAAGACAGTGATATTCTGCACTGGTGGTTTTGGCCGAGTCTTCGAGCCCAGCACCAATGCACTTATCTGCACCGGCGATGGCACGGCATTGGCCTACAATGCCGGCGCAGAGCTCATGGACATGGAGATGGTCCAGTACCATCCCACGACTCTAGCGGGCAGCGGAGTGCTGATCTCCGAGGCAGCCAGGGGCGAGGGCGCCCATCTCCTGGATAAAGACGGCAACCGCTTCATGGAGAAGTACGCTCCAAACATGATGGAGTTGGCCTCCCGTGATGTGGTCTCCAGAGCTGAACAGACTGAGATCAACGCCGGGAACGGAGTTGACGGCTGCGTCTACCTAGATTGTCGTCATTTGGGCGAAGGCCTGATCATGGAGAAACTCAGCCAGATTCGTGAGATTGGCATCGACCTAGTAGGCGTCGACATGATTACGGACCCGATTCCGATCAGGCCCGGCATGCACTACGCCATGGGTGGTATTCGCACCAACGTCGATGGCCAGACCAACTTGGCAGGCGTCTACGCTGCTGGCGAAGCTGCCTGTGTGAGTGTCCACGGTGGCAATCGGTTGGGCGCCAACTCCCTCTTGGACACTATCGTGTTCGGCGAGCGCTCCGGCAACCACGCTGCCGAAGCCTGCCGAAGTGCCGACTACGTTGAGTTCAATGTCGATCAAGCGGTAAAGGACGAAGAGAAGCGCATCCAAGAACTTCTCGACCGCCCTCAGAACGGCGACCGGATAGCTTCGGTCCGCCTGGGCATGGGTGAGTCGATGAACCGCAACCTGGCCGTCTACCGCAACGAAAATGGGATGCGGGAAACCTTGGGTGATCTGACAGAGTTGCAGAAGCGCTACGGAACGGTGCCAGTGGACAACAAGGGCAAGATCTTTAACACTGACTTGGTGTTTGCTCTGGAATTGGGCTTCATGCTCGACTGCGCCCCCACCATCGCAATGAGCGCGCTTGACCGCCAGGATAGTCGCGGCGCTCAAGCTCGCACCGACTACCCTGACCGGGACGACGAGAATTGGATGAAACACCTGGTGATCAAGAAGGGAGAGGTGGGGCCTGAACTGACCTACGCTCCTGTCAGCATCACTCAGTGGACTCCTGAAGAGAGGAAATACTAAGCGATGGACGTTAAGTTAAACGTACAGAGGTTCGACCCGGAAGTTGCTGATTCTAAGCCGTATTGGCAGGAATTCGAGGTCTCTATCGAAGACAACGGCACGGTGCTGGATGCACTTATCAAGGTCCGAGAAGACACCGACGGTTCGTTCAGCCTTCGTTGCTCTTGCCGGAGCTCCATCTGTGGTTCCTGTGCTGTCCGCATCAACGGACATGCCGGCCTGGCCTGTAAGACTCAGGCAGCTACTGCCATTAAAGACGGTGTCATCACCGTTGAGCCGGCAGGTAACATGCCGGTTATTAAAGACCTGGTGGTCAACTTTGACTCCTTCTGGGACAAGATCAATGAGGTCGAGCCATATCTGAAGCCTGAAGGCCAGGAGCCCGAAGCCGAATACATCGCCTCCAACGAGTCTATGCTGCATCTCTCCAACGTGACTTCCTGCATCATGTGCGGGTCGTGCGTTTCAGACTGCACGGTCATGGAAGTTGACCCAACTTTCCTTGGTCCCGCAGCTTTGGCCAAGGCCTACCGCTTCACCGCCGACCCCCGGGACGGCGATGCTGATGGCGTGTCCAAAGACCGACTTGAAGAACTTAACAAGCCCTCGGGCATGTGGGACTGTACACGGTGCATGGAGTGCGTGCAGGCCTGCCCAAAGGGCGTGGCGCCCATGGATCGGATCATGGCCTTGCGGGATCAGGCGATGGAAGCCGGTTTCCACAACACAAACGGCGCCCGGCACACCGAGGCCTTCAGCGATTCCGTCGAACACAGCGGTTGGCTGGACGAGCTTAGATTGGTGCCCAAGTCTGTTGGCATGACCAACGTGTCGGCCCTGATCGGTTATGCGCCCATCGCCATACAGGCTTTGACCCATGGCAAGATGCCTCCGATCATCCATAAAAAGATCCCGCAATCAGAGAACGTTCAGAAGATTTTTGACAAAGTGGACGGACCCGAAGAGCGCGGCCGAAAACGATAGGCTTAGAAAGTCTATCGTAGGAACTGACAGGCTAAGAACCTATCCGGTAAACATTGGAGTCCTGCGTTGAAGTACGCTTTTTTCCCAGGTTGTGTGTCCCGAGGCGGTTGCCCGGAACTCTATCCGGCGACCAAACTCATCTGTGCGAAGCTGGGTATTGAGCTTCAAGAGATGCCCGCCGCATCCTGCACTGGTGCCGGTGTCCTACAAGAGAAGAATGAGCTGCTGGGCGATACTCTAAACGCTCGCACATTTGCCATGGCCGAGGCCTTGGACCTGCCGATCTTGACCATCTGTAGCACCTGCCAGGGAGTAATGAGCCAGGCTAACCATAGGCTGAAGGACCCCGGGTACCTAGCCAAGGTCAATGGGTTCCTTGCTGATGAAGGCCTGGAATACAAGGGTAACGCCCGCCCCAAGCACCTACTGTGGGTGTTGATTGAAGACATCGGGTTGGATAAGCTTCTGAGCTTAGTGACCCGCCCTCTGTCTGGTACCCGGATGGCGCCTTTCTACGGCTGCTATATCGTCCGCCCTACTGACGCGCTAGAGTTCGAAGAGCACCCGGAGCGCCAGACTGCTTTGGAACGAATCATCGAGACCATCGGGGCGACGGTGGTGGATTTCGAAGGAAAGACCCGTTGTTGCGGGTTCCCCATATTGACCATCAACGAGCGAAACTCGATGGCCATGGTGGGCAAGCACACTTCGGAGGCCAAGGATCTTGGCGCCGATGCTATGATTACGCCGTGCCCGCTTTGCCACCTGAACTTGGATAGCTTCCAGCCCAAGGCGGCTGCTCAAGTTGGGCGACCCATCGGAATGCCCATCCTGCACATGCCCCAGGCCATCGGACTCGCCATGGGCCTGAGTCCCAACGACATGGGACTGAAGCGTCACATAGTAAGTACTGCTCCTCTGGAATTAGCACTGGGGATTCCCCACCGCTAAGGCCGGCGGCACAGCCGAGGTTAGTACTGATTTGTGCACAAGGGGCCGCTGGCACAGCGGCCCCTTCTTGTTTTAACTCAATGTCCGGGTATTTAGAGATATCAGGGAGATTAGATGCCGCACAATACTTTGACAGTTGGCAGCGTCGAGATCACGGTCCTCCATGACGCAGAAGTGGCGTCGCCCTTCAGCCAGTCCTTCCCGGATGTTCCTGCGAAAGCATGGGAGCCATATCTTAAAAGATATCCCGAGGCGTTCATCGGTGGGGATAGCAGGCGAACTCATTTCGAATGCTACCTGGTGCGCTCCCAGGGCCGGACGATCTTGGTAGACACTGGACTGGGTACCAGCCAGACCAATCCAGGAACGGTGGACCAGATGTTCGGCGGGACTCAGGGCGTCTTATTGGCGGAATTGGAGTCCGCTGGGTACAAGACAAGCGATATCGACACCGTTTTCCTGACCCATCTGCACCTGGACCATGTTGGCTGGAATATGACCCAGAGCCACGGCAAAGGAGAGCCGACCTTCCCTAACGCCCGCTACATAGGCAACGAGGCTGATTGGGCCGCCTTCAACACACCCAAGGACGCAGAGATATTTGGGTTCCCGTGGTGGGAAGACACGGTCGCTCCGCTACGGAAAGCTGGGGTATTAGACCTGGTCACTGAAGAGACCAAACTTAACAGCGAGATGACTATCACCCCTACTCCGGGCCACACCCCTGGTTCTATGAGCTTGATAATTAACTCTGGCGGCGATAGCGCCTATTTGATGGGAGACGTGTTTCATGGACCAGCGCAAGTCACTGAGACCAACTGGGTGTTTCGCTTCGACATGGATTCAGGGCAAGCTGCTCGCACGCGCCGGGACATCCTGGAACGGGCAGAGCGGGAGAACGCCGCCATCGCTATCTGCCACCACAGCGGGTTCGGCAAAGTGATTCAAGAAAATGGACGCAGGTATTGGCAAGCGCTTTGATCAGATCGCAGAATGACCAAGGAGAGAGAAAATGCCGCACAGCACGTTGACGGTTGGAAACGTTGAAATTACCGTCCTCCATGACTCCGAGGTCGCTTTGCCGTTCAGCCGTACCTTTCCTGATGTGCCCGCAGAGGCCTGGGCGCCGTACCAAGAACGCTATCCCGAGGCTTACACCAAGACCGCTGCCGGTGATGACAGCCTGCGGGTGCATTTTGAGTGCTATTTGGTTCGGTCTCAAGGCCGCACATTGGTGGTAGACACCGGACTCGGCAATGCTACCTCCAATCCTTCTGTGGTGGCCAATATCGGTTCCGGAGTAGATGGCGTGCTGTTATCCGAGCTTGAGAAAGCCGGATTCAAGGCAGAGGACGTGGACACCGTCTTCCTAACCCATTTGCATCCAGACCATGTTGGTTGGAATGTAAGCCGAAGTGACGGCAAAGAATGGCTGACCTTTCCTAATGCCCGCTATGTGGCCCACGAGGCCGACTGGGCCGCATTTGACACTCCCAAAGACTCGGAGATTTTTGGTTACGACTGGTGGGCCGAGACCGTGGCTCCGCTGCGCCGTCTAGGAGCTCTGGACCTGATCAACAGAGAGACCGAGTTCACCGGGGAATTGACCGTCATTCCTACCCCCGGCCACACCCCCGGGTCCATGAGCCTGATCGTAGATTCGGCTGGTGAGAAAGCATTCATGATGGGAGACGTGTTCCATGGCCCAGCCCAGGTGACGGAGACAGACTGGGTATTCCACTATGACATGGATCCGGAAACCGCCGGAGAAACCCGCCGGGGTATGCTGGACCGTGCTGAGCAGGACAACGCGGCCATAGCAATCTGCCACCATAGCGGCTTTGGCCGTGTTATCCGTGAGAGTGGTCAGCGATACTGGCAAGCATTGTAGGTAAATAGGGCGGAGTGAAATGACACAAGAGGCGGATACCACGGCGGTTCTGACCCCAGATGAACTGCTCCGAAGGGCATCGGAGATGGTCCCGGCGCTCAAGGAAAGGGCCGGTTATACCGAAGAACTCCGCCGGATGCCTGATGAGACGGTGCAAGACTTGTTGGAGTCGGGCTTGTACCGGATTGCTGTCCCGAAGATGTTCGGCGGTCTCGACGTCGATTACGCGTTGATGCTGGAGATCGGCGCCCTGCTTGGCGTAGGCTGCCCCTCCACTTCCTGGTGCTATTGCATTTGGTCCGCCCACGCCTGGCTGGTGGGTTTCTGGCCCCTTGAGGCACAGCAGGAGGTCTTTGGAGAGAACCCGGATATCCTGATATCCACTTCTTTGAATCCAGGGAAGTCCAAATTGGAGAAGACTTCGGGTGGCTACCAATTTTCGGGACGTTGGGAGTTCTCCAGTGGTTGCGATGCGGCTGAATGGGTAATAGTGGGCGGAGACACTTCCGAAGGTCTTGTCTGGGTGCTTGTTCCCCGATCCGATTATGAGATTGTTGATACATGGTTCGTGTCCGGACTGAGTGGTACCGGAAGCAAGGACATTCTTATCAGTGATACATTCGTTCCCGAATACCGGGTTGTCGAGCGGGACCGTGGCGGCGATGAGGAGAAGAACGGTTGGGAGATACACCAGAACGCCCGTTACCGCATGCCCCTTCAGGCATTGTTGGGATGGGACCTAGCAGCTCCAATGATCGGCATTGCCCAGGGGGCCATTGAAGAGTTCACCAACCGTCTAATTGGGACTTCAGGGCCGGGCCGGACGGCCGAAAACGACAGCGTTCAGGTTCGCCTATCTCAGGCCTCAGCTGAGGTAGATGCGGCCCGCGCGCTGATGAGAGGCGACATTCAGGAGATGTTTTTGAAGGCCCGAGAAGGTGAAGTTTTCAGCATGTTGGACCGGGCCCGTTATCGGAGAGACAAAGCGTTCGTGGCACAGCAATGTATGAACGCAGTGAACAGGCTTTTCGAGATGAGCGGCGGCCATGCCATCTTCGAATCTGGCCGGATGCAGCGTTTTCACAGAGACATTCAGGCTGCCGTCCACCGTGATGGTTTCATCATGGAGTTGGGCGGGCTCCAATACGGCCGCGCTGCCTTGGGTTTGGAACCCAAAGGCAGAATCTAAACTGGCCGGTTTAGCCGATGTGGTGGTAGATGGACGTGGTGATTTGCCCGAGCGCTTGTTTTGCGACTTCAGAGACACCCTTTACCAATCGCTAGAGGATAAAAGTGAGAAAAAGCTACAAGGTCTTGGAGCTTCTGACAAGGCGCCGGAGAGTGGTTAACTCCGAATAAGGGGCACAACTTCCTGAATGGCCTGAATGGTCTTTTCAACATCGTTGTCGCTGTGGACAGCCGAGGGGTAGTATTTTTGTGCGCCTTTCAGGATACCGCGCTCCAGCAGGCCGGTATTGAAGCGGGTCATCATGGCGCTGTCGGCGGATAGGGTATCCCGATAGTTGGATATTGGTTGCTCTGAGAAGTAGACATCGAAGATGGCGTCTTCTCCACAGCTCTGCACCGGCACCCCGTTCTGTTGGCAGATATCCACCAGCGCGTTCCGGATTGCCGCGCCTGCGCCGTGGATCTTCGTGTAAGTTGCCGGTTCCCGCATGACCTCTAAAGTGGCTAGGCCGGCGGCACAGGCCACTGGGTTACCGTTCAGTGTGCCGATCTGGTTGACATAAGTGTCATTATCGGAGGCGCTTCGGTCATAGACCGATAGAATATCTGCCCGTCCTGTGACTGCCGCCAACGGATAGCCTCCGCCCATGATCTTGCCCACGGTGCAAATGTCAGGGGTAACGCCGTAGAACTCCTGAGCGCCCCCGTAGGCTAACCTGAAGCTGGTGACCACCTCGTCGAATATGAGGGGAATGTTGTAGCGCTTGGTCAGGTCGCGTAGGCCCTGGAGGAACCCTGGTTGCGGTGCTATCACTCGCTGGACCGGCTCTACGATCACAGCCGCGATGTCTTCCAGGTGGGCCTTGATTATGGTCTCGGTGGTGCCCAGGTCGTTGTAGGGGGCGATCAGCATCAGGTCTTCGATAGCCTTGGGTATGCCGCCGCTGCTGGCTTGTGCTTGGGGATATTCGACCGAAGGCGGAGGAGTGAGACTCATTAGGGCGTAGTCGCTCGTCCCGTGAAAGCCGCCCTCAAACTTGAGAACCTTTTCTTTGCCGGTGAAAGCCCGGCAGGCGCGCATGGCATTGAAGCAAGCGTCGGTGCCGCTGGTGGTGAAGCGTACTTGCTCGGCGCAGGGGATGGCATTGACCATCTCCTCGGCCAATTCTACCGCCTTGTCGTTGGTTGCGAAGAAGGTGCTGCCTCCTTCCACCGCTTTGATAACGGCTTCGGTGACGGCGGGGTGGGCGTGGCCCAGGATCATGGGGCCTGAACCCATAAGCCAATCGACATACTCGTTGCCGCTGACGTCGAAGATGCGGGCGCCCTGTCCCCGGGACGCCAAGAAATCCAATTCCGTGGGGAGGGCGAGGTTCCCTCCGTTACCGCCCGGCAGATAACGCCGCGCTTTTTCCAATAGACGTTTTTCAGCGTCGCTTCTACGGGCCATGGGGCACCTTCCTCTCAGAAGTATTTCATCCTATTGGATAGCCTAGAATTAGCCCTCAGTTCTGGCTTTGTTCATAACTTCCACCAGTTCTTTGACGCTGTCAGCCGAGCTCTGCAGCGCGGTCTGTTCGTCGTCGCTCAGCTTGATCTCCATGATTTGTTCCATGCCGGTGGCGCCCAGCTTTACCGGAACACCGACGCACAGGCCGTTGATGCCGAACTCTCCTTCCAGATATGCGCAGGCCGGGAGTATACGTTTCTTGTCTAAAAGCACTGCTTCCACCATCTGGGTTATGGCTGCAGAGGGAGCGTAGTAGGCACTGCCTTCTTTCAGAAGCTCGACGATCTCTCCGCCTCCACCTCGGGTACGCCGCACTAGTTGGTCGATCTTCTCTTCAGCCATAAGTTCGCTCAGTGGGATGCCGGCCACGTTGGTGAACCGGACCAGGGGCACCATGTCGTCGCCGTGACCACCTAGCACGAAGGCCTGAATGTCCTCCACGGATACATTTAGCTCTTCTGCGATAAAGGTGCGGAAGCGGGCGGTGTCTAACACTCCGGCCATGCCGAAGACCCGGTTCCTGGGGAAGCCGCTGGACTCATATACGTTCTGGACCATGGCGTCTAGAGGGTTGGTTACAGGCATGATGATGCACTCAGGTGAGTACTTAACCACCTGCTCCGTTACAGAGGAGGTGATGCGCATGTTGGTCAGCAGCAAGTCGTCGCGGCTCATACCCGGACGGCGGGCGATGCCGGCAGTTATGACTACAACGTCAGATCCGGCGGTTTCTTCATAGCCGTTGCTTCCAGTGATTTTGGCGTCGGTACCCATGACCGGGGCCGATTCCAGCATGTCCAATGACTTGCCTTGGGGAAGGTCTTCCACCACGTCCACCAATACCACGTCTGCGTATCCCAAAGCGTGAATCCTCTGGGCGGTGGTGGCGCCTACGTTGCCTGCACCGACAACCGTTACTTTGCTTCGCATCTTGTGACTGCTCCTCTGTTTGAAAACTTTCCTGGCCTGAGAAATCCCCCAACCACCTCTCGAAAGGAAAGTTACAGGGGGATTTAGCGGTTCTTGATTAAGTAGTGCCGGGTGTGTGTTCCGGTGGTCCGAAGCTCTGTTCCAATGGACTGTAGACCGCGGCCATTATACATCTGAACCAGAGACCGTGGTACCCCTGGACGACGCCCGAAACGGGCTGGCTTCCGAGCACGTTCATATATCAAGTAACATACTGTGATTGGAATATTCCATGTTGGAAAGAAGCGATGGTCAACATTCTTGGAATCCGCATTGTGCGGACCGTTCTGCTGGTGGCAGCGGCTGCGTTGTTGGTGGTATATGTCCTTATCTCATTCATGATTGCCCGAGGGGTCACCCAGGCAGATCGCTACTCCCAAGAGGCACATCCCAGCGACTACGGTCTTGGGTACGAAGACGTGGAGTTTCATTCCAGGCATGGTGGTCTGATGTTGAGTGGTTGGTACTTACCAGGGCACTCCGGATCTCCCCACATAATCTTTGTCCACGGGATGGGCAGCGTTCGGTCCGGAGATCATGCTGTCGAGCTGGCGTCCCGTTTGGTGGACTTCGACTTCAATGTGCTGATGTTCGACCTCAGGGGACACGGGTCCTCCTCTGGGGATAAAGTTTCGGGCGGATATTTCGAACGTTGGGATGTGTTGGGGGCCTTCGATTACCTGCTGGAACGGGGCGTAGACCCGGGGCGGATCGGTCTGATGGGTTTCTCCATGGGAGCTGCAGCGTCGATTTTCGCGGCCACTGAGGAACCGCGTATCAACGCCGTAGCGGTGGACAGTATATTCGCTAACGCATCAGACCTGATCGCTCGGGAGGCGGCCCGAAAGACAGCCATCCCGGGTTGGCTGACGCCTATGTTCACGCCGGCGTCTAAGTTGATGGCAAAGGGCATATATGGCATAGATATTGGAGCGTTAATACCGGAACGGGCAGTCTCCAAGCTGGACTACCCGGTCATGTTGATACACGGTATAGCCGACGAGCGCGTACCTTGGCAGCAAGGCCAGCGAGTGGCGGCGGCGTCGAAAGAAGGGAGCTCAATCTGGCTGGTACCAAGAGTCAAACATTTGGATGCGTTCCTAGAACACCCAGAAGAATACGTGCGAAAGGTGAGTGCGTATTTCGATCGGCGGTTCAGGTAAAGCTATAGTTTCTGGTAGATTTGGACCCTGTGGCGGTAGCAGTCGGCCACGAAGACCTTTCCGGCGCTGTCCACATGGACCGACACCGGCCGGTAGAAGCGCTCTTTGATCTCGATATTTTGGACGGCCAGCGCCAGCTTCCGCTCGATCTCAGGGTTTGCGTCTAGGAATGTCCGTCCCCATTTGGACATGCCGCTGTGGCCGATAAGCACGTCTTTCAGGCTGCCTGCTTGGTCAAAGATCTGGACGCGGTCATTCATCCAGTCGCATACATATATGTCTCCGTCTGAGTCAACTGCGATGCCGTTGGGGCGGTTGAACCGTCCTTCAGCATCACCGGAACTTCCGAAGGCCAACAGGAATTTCCCTGAAGCATCGAATTTCTGCACCCGGTCGTTCCGCCAATCGGTGATGTACACATTATCAGCGCTGTCGATGGCGATACCCCAGGGCATGTTGAACTGGCCCTCTCCGTCGCCAAAGCAACCCCACTGGGATTTGAATTTCCCACTGGAGGTGAGGGCCTGCACCCTGTGGTTCAGTGTGTCCACGACGTACAGAGATCCATCAGGGGCGAACGCCAGGCCAGATGGGCGGTCAAATTCGGAGGGTCTGTTGCCGTGCTTCCCAAAGCAACGAACGTAGTCGTTATTCGAGTCGAATACGGTAATCCGGTGGGTATTCTCGTCGGCGAGGAAGAGTTCACCTTCGGGGCTGAAGGCTATACTGGTAACCCAGGTGAATTGTCCTGGTTCTTCGCCCCATTCGCCGAAATGCTCTATGAAGTCGCCGTCCTTGGTGCAGCGGGTGATGCGCACGGCTTCGGGTTGGTTAGGGTTGGCCCGGTTCGCAACCCATAGATTGCCGTCCGGTCCTGTGATAACCGAAACGGGCCCACTGAAACCAGGCCCAGCGGCGGACAGCAGCCCAATCACGTCATGGTATCGGTAGAACCGCTGTTGGGAAATGGGGTGTTCGGTCTCTGCGGTCATGGCTATGCGAACTGGTATTCGCGGCTGGAGCCAATCATCTTCATGGTGTGTAAGACAGTCCTCTCTGCGGCCTGCTGATCTTCAGGGCTGCCGGCTGCAAAGCTGCTGCGCTGCTGGAGCATACATCTGACTTCGCCTGCGAGATGGTCTTTGTTCTTGTCATGCAACCGAACGTGGCCTAGCAATTCCAAGCAGCCGTCGATGATGGTCACAGGATCCAATTCCGCGGCGCGACCCAGAAGTTCGTCGACCATAGAACGGACTCCTGGTTGGTGGATGTCACTGACCTGGTCGGCCACGAAGTTCACTCGTTCCACTAGGCTTCCGCTGTCGATCCATTCTTCGCCGGTGTGCCAGCCCTCTACGGACGGCGGGTTAAGCAGGTCCTGACCCATGTAGCGGCAGGCAAGAGCTACCTCGAAGATGCCGCGTTTAGGGAATTGGAAGTCACCTAACAGGTGTAGCGTCCCTACCACTACTTCGGCGGGGCTTTTCACCTTGGCGAATCGAGCTTGGTCCGACTTGAAGAAATCTGAGTTGAACAAAACGCTGAGCATCGACCGTATGTCGTACCCTGAACGGAAGTATTCGTTTTCCAGAATCTTAATGGCATCGAGATCGCCGGGCGTGGTGTGCTGCCAGGCAGCGACTTGGGGCTCGTCGGCCACGAAGAAGTTGTATAGATGCCTAGACAGGAATCGGGCGGTCGCCGGTTGTTGGACGATGATGTCTATGATGTCTTCGCCGTTAAAGTTGCCGGTGTGGCCCATGAACGTTTTTTCGTCTTCGTCATGGTCTTCCGGCACATATCGGAAGAGCCATGGTGTCTTACCGAAGGGTATGGAGGCTACGTTGTCGTCGTCGATGGTCCAACCGGTGAAGGCTCGGGCGGCGTTCTTTACATCTTCTTCGGAATAATTCTCCTGGCCGTCCATGCCTACGCCCATCGAGAACAGCTCCAACAGTTCCCGCCCCCAGTTTTCGTTGGGGGCATCTTTTTGGTTGAAGTTATTGTCCAGCCAGAAGATCATGGCTGGATCCTTGGCCAGGTTCACTAGCAAGTCCCGGAAATTACCGAGGCCGTGCTGGCGGAAAAGGTCTATCTGGTTGAGCATGGTCTTTTCGTGGAGGACCTTGGCCAGTCCGGTGGCAAACACCTGGTGCCAGAAGAGAGCTACTTTCTCCTGCAGTGGTCTCTTTCCGGCATAGGCGTTCATACGGTATACAGACTCGGTGAGAGCGCCTTCGATGTTCCGGCTCTCTTTCCAGTCGATGTAGTACCGCTCCAGGACATCCTCTTCGATGGGCGGTTGGTGCTCCGGGTGGAGCAGCTCGTCCACGGCGGCTTCGTATCCGATCTGGCTGTAACGGTCCAGCTCCTGGAAGGTCGCCCCGAATCCTGCCCGGCGGAACAGGTGCGCCAACAGCGGTTTATCGGTTTCTGGCATTCTTTAAATCTCCTGCCGGATTAGACAAAGTCTAGTTGCTCGAAGTTTCCACCGACTATGGGGTTGGCGTCTAGTCCGAGCCATCGTTCGGCCACGGTCCCGTAAATGCCTCGGAAGTCGATGTTGTATTTTAGGTCGCCTTCTTCCAAGTCTTCCTCGCGCATGGAGGGGAACTCGCTGTAGACACCGCCCTTAACAGGGTCGCCGATGGCCAAGGCAAGACCGCCGGCACCGTGGTCGGTTCCGGATCCGTTGTCTTTGACCCTCCTCCCAAACTCGGTGAACAGGTAAATCAGGACGTTGTCCGAGGCGCCATGATATGTCAGGTCGGCGTAGAAATCGTCTATGGCCTGGGACAAATGCTCCAGCAGGACTCCGTGCACCGGTCCCTGGTTGGCGTGGGTGTCGTAACCGGGCTGCTGCGTGTAGAAGACACGGGTGCCGAGGTTGGCCGTCAGAACCTTAGCGATGCCCTGTAGGTTGCGCCCGATGGTTGAATCAGCGTATTCCACATTGGATTGGTATCGGCCGGGGACGGATTTCAGGATATCTGCGCCCTTCAGGGCATCCAGTCCGGTGGAACCCAGATAGTCCATCACATGTCCGGTGCCGACGATGGGTGAATACATGCGGGAGAAAAGGTCCAGGGCCTGAGTGCGCTCCTGCTCGCCTGCTATCCCGGTCAATACACCATAGGTCTCCAGCACAGCCACTGAAGCAACTGGTACACCGGTCAGAGCCATCGCCCTGGGTAGACCACGTCCAAAGTTGACGCCGGTCAGTACATTCTCGGATTTGGGATCAAGGTCGCGAATGGCCCGGCCCAGCCATCCTTCAGTACCGACTTTTTCCGGTTCGCAGGTGTGCCAGATGTCCATAGAGCGGAAGTGAGAGCGGTTAGGTCCGGGGTATCCGATGCCGTTGATTACGGCTACTTTTCCATGGTCGTACAGGTCTTTAACAGCTGTTAGGGCTGGATTAAAGGCCAGTTCATCGTTGATAGGAAGAGCTTCATCTTGGGCGACGCCGACAGCCTTGCGACTGTCGTAGTAGATTGGGTCTTGATACGGAATCACCGTGTTTATGTAGTCGTTACCGCCGGTCAACTGGACCACCACTAAGATGGGGTCTTTATTCGTAGAAGTCAATCTGCTGTCTCCTGCTCGGCCGTCGGACTTATTTTATCAAACTACAAGCCGTATTCTAAAGGACCGATAGCCCAGATTATGCCTCGTCGTTAACTCTCTAATTGTGCCGCGAGTTCTTCGGGCGTGGTCACAGGCAGTTGGCAGGCGTAGTTCTCGCAAACGTAAGCTGTGGGTTTGCCGTCAATCATGCCGCGGAACTCCAACAACGGCAGTTGGTGTTCACCCTGTTCTTCAGCGCCTACCAGCACCTTGTTGGGGTGGAACTTTCCGTTGATGGTTTGAAGTAGAGCGACGGTGGCAGCATCACTGCGAGGGCCGATGATGACCAATTCTTTGGGCGTGGACACATGGAAGTCCAGGGCCGCTAGCCAGTGCCCGGTCCCAGCCGGAGCGCGGCCCATCAATTCTTTGAGAGTTCTTAGAGGGGTCGCAGCCTTGACCCGGTATTCTTCATTGCCAGTGATTACAGCCAGTCTAAGGAGTAGGTCTGTGGCCACCGAGCCTCCGCACGGCTGCGCATTGTCCAAGACATCCCTGGGTCTGACCACCAACTGATCATGGTCGGGACCGGTGTCATAGAAGCCGCCCACACCGTCGTCCCAGAACAGTTGGATCATGCGGTCGGCCAGGTCTACCGACGCCGTTAGCCATTTCTGGTTGAAAGTCGCTTCATATAAGGCAAGGAGGCCGTCTGCCACGAATGAATAGTCTTCCAGGAAACCCGGTAGTTTTGCTTGGCCCGCACGGTATGTCCGCAATAATCTGCCGTCCGGCCGCATGGTTCCCAATAGGAAATCGGCGTTCTTGATGGCGGTATCCAGGTAGTCCTGACGCTCCAGCGCGGCTCCGGCTTCGGCAAAACTCCGGAGCATCATCCCGTTCCAGGAAGCAAGCACCTTGTCGTCTAGCAGCGGATGGACCCGCTTCTCCCGCTCTGCGAGCAAGGCTTTTTTGCCCCGCTGGACAACATCTACCAGCTTCTCGAGGGGGATGCCTTGCTGTCGAGCATATTCCGAGGCCTTTTGTTTGATGTTCAGGATGTTTTTGCCCTCGAAGTTGCCCCCCTGGGTGACGCCAAAGAACCCGCTGAATATCTCGGCCTCTGCGCCCAAAACCGATTCGATCTCTGCGGGAGTCCAGACGAAAAACTTGCCTTCTTCGCCTTCGCTGTCGGCATCCGTGGCCGAATAGAAGCCGCCTTCTGGGCCGGTCATCTCTCGTAGTATGTAATCCAGAGTCTCTTCGGCGATTCTGCGGTACATGCCGCGTCCGGTGGCCTGGTGGGCGTGGAGATAGAGTCTCGACAGCAGGGCGTTGTCATAGAGCATCTTCTCGAAATGAGGGACCAGCCAGTAGGCGTCGGTGGAGTAGCGCGCGAATCCGCCGGCGATCTGGTCGTAGATGCCGCCCCGGGCCATCTTCTCCAGTGTCAGATCCACCATCTCCAGGGCCCTGTCGTTGTAACCGTGGCGGTAGTATCGGAGTAGCACCTCCAGGTTCATTGCCTGAGGGAACTTGGGAGCCGTGCCGTGACCGCCGTTCTGATAGTCGAAATTGGTGGCTAGCACCGTGTATGCTTGGTGCAAGGTCTCCACCGTCGCTGGTGTATCGCCCCTGGGCATCTGGCCAGTGCGCCCCATCTGTTCGGTTATCTGGCTCGTGACTCGGTCGATTTCGCTCCGGCTGTCGTGGTAGGAACGGGCTACCGACTGAAGTAGCCGAGGGAATCCGGGCATGTTGAACCGGTCCACTGGCGGGAAATAGGTGCCCCCATAGAATGGCTTGCCCTCCGGTGTGAGGAAAACGGTCATCGGCCAACCACCGCTACCGGTCAGCATCTGCACCGCTTCCATGTAGACCGCGTCCAAATCAGGTCGCTCTTCCCGGTCGACCTTAATGCTGATGAAGTGCTCATTCATCAGCAGGGCAGTCGACTCATCCTCGAACGATTCCCGCTCCATGACATGGCACCAATGGCAGGCGGAGTAACCGATGCTGAGCAGGATGGGTTTGTCTTCATCTTTGGACCGCTGCAGCGCTTCCTCTCCCCATGGATACCAGTCCACAGGGTTGTTGGCGTGCTGCAATAGATATGGGCTGGTCTCGCTGGCCAGTCGATTAGGCATGGCGCACCTATATAAAAACCCGCCTTTAGTGGCGGGGAGATTTCTGATGACCATTGTCAGGCAAACGGCATGAGAATGCCAGGCCCTCCAGTGGGTATACTAGACTTGAGTACGCCTCTAACTTTGTTTGCTAAGGGGGAAAATAATGCCTGGACCGAAAGTCGTGTGCCTCACAGACTTGGATGCCGAACTCAGACAAGTGGTGGCTGGCCAAGGCTTACCGGGGATGGAGATAATCTCAGAGCCCTTGGGCACAACCGTTGGTGAACAGATCGAGTTGGTATCCGACGCAGATTACTTGATTATATGGCCAGCCCATATCTCGGATGATGTATTGAGGTCAGCCAAGAAATGCAGGTTGGTGCAGTGCCTCAGCGCTGGTTACGACAAGATGAACCTGGCTTTGGCCGCCGAGTTGGGTATTCCGGTGGCCAACAACGGTGGCGCAAACAGCGTGGCGGTGGCCGAGCATACCATGATGCTGATATTGGCATCGCTGAAAAAGATGGTGGTTAACGCTAACAATGTTAGAGCAGGTGGATGGCGGGCGAGCACAGAAAGGCGGCCAGATGTATTTGAGTTCGAGGGTAAGACACTCGGCCTGATCGGCATCGGGAATATTGCCAAACGAGTCGCCAAGCGGGCTAAAGCCTTCGATGTTGAGGTCCAATACTTCGACAAGTTCGCTCAACTCTCGGCGGATGAACAGAACGAGTTAGGTGTTACAGAAGTTGGATTTGAGGAGTTACTCCGCACTTCCGACGTGATTAGCCTCCATGTCCCGCTGACTGCTGACACCCGTAATATGATTGCCGTGGACCAGCTAGCATTGATGAAGCAAACCGCTTTGATCATCAACACGAGCAGAGGGGGAATCATCAACGAAGACGATTTAGCCGAGGCGTTAAAATCAGGGGTGATCGCCGGCGCCGGTCTGGATGTCTTGGAGAAAGAGCCCCCACTTCCCGGCCACCCGTTGTTGGAATTGGACAACGTGATTGTCACGCCTCACAACGCTGGTCCGACGTTGGAGTCTATCCCCAAGCGGGCCGCCAACGCTTTCAAGAACATCCAACGGGTCGTAGACGGCGAAGCACCTTTGTGGACGGCTAAGTTCAGGACATAATCAGGGCACGCCTGAGATAAAGCATATTCCAAAACTGCAATCAATCAATCGAACGTCTACTCGGCTGAACCTATATCGGATTCTCTTTGCTGAAGTTCAGTCGCCCTTCCTTTCGTTTAGGGCTGGATTAATCAACAGATATAGGGAGATACTTACCCGTCGCCTTGAGCATAGCCGGTATAACCCCTCCTCCGTAGCCCTTGTCGGAATCTGCGACTCCTCACCT
>JAKUNK010000026.1:0-45054 GCA_022451945.1 Dehalococcoidia bacterium | reverse complement strand
GGTCAGCAGAGTTTCGTAAGCCCGAAGGCTTCGATTCCCTCAATCCTCAGCTTAGCGTCGGAGTGGATTTACCTGCCCCGACTCGCCTACGAAAGAGGACACACCATGTCCAATAGGCATGCTCTACCTACCCTCCTGCATCCCTCCTTGGTTTTAAAGCGAAAAAATGGCAGTGCAGGAATATTAACCTGCTGTCCATCGCCTTCGGCTCTTGCCTACGGCTTAGGACCGACTAACCCTACGCTGACAAGCATTGCGTAGGAAACCTTGGGCTTTCGGCGCCAGGGATTTTCACCCTAGTTTACGCTACTCATTCCGGGATTCTCACTTCCCCGCGCTCCAGCTAACCTCACGGTTAACCTTCACCGCCCGAGGAACGCTCCTCTACCACGCATAGGCAATAATCAAAGAGTCCGGCTCAACGCCCGCCGGTTTCACCGCAAGCATTCACTCCGAAGAGCTTCAACCATTGGATCCGCTTTAAGTTGTCGAGATTTCGTCCTTGTACCTATACATCCACGGCTTCGGCGATTGACTTAAGCCCCGTTACATTTTCGGCGCCAGATCCCTCGACCAGTGAGCTATTACGCACTCTTTAAAGGGTGGCTGCTTCTAAGCCAACCTCCTGGTTGTTTGGGGAACCTAACTTCCTTTGCCACTTAGTCAATTCTTGGGGGCCTTAGCCGGTGGTCTGGGCTGTTTCCCTTTCGACCGACGCACTTATCTGTGCCGGTCTCACTCCCGATTAACGGATAAACGGCATTGGTGGTTTGATTGGGTTTGGTAAGCTCACGCCCCCTAGCCCATTCAGTGCCCTACCTCCGTTCACCTATAGATCGAGGCTGCACCTAAATGCATTTCGAGGAGAACTAGCTATTTCCGAGTTCGATTGGCATTTCACCTCTACCCACAGCTCATCCCAAGCTTTTGTACTAGCCACGAGTTCGGTCCTCCAGTCCGTGTTACCGGACCTTCAACCTGGCCATGGGTAGCTCACTCGGTTTCGAGTCTACTACATGGAACTTGGCGCCCTATTCAGACTCGCTTTCGCTTCGGCTCCGGAACTACAGTTCCTTAACCTCGCTCCATACAGTAAGTCCCCGGATCATTCTTCAATAGGCACGCCGCCATCCCTCCCATATGGGAAGGACTACGACCTTCTGTAGGCTTACGGTTTCAGATCTATTTCACTCCCCGCTAGGGGTTCTTTTCACCTTTCCCTCACGGTACTGGTACGCTATCGGTGACCAAGAGTATTTAGCCTTGGAGGGTGGTCCCCCCAGATTCCCACAAGGTTTCCCGTGCCCCGTGGTACTTAGGTAATACGCCAGGAGTCTTATCCCTTTCGCCTACGGGGCTGTCACCCTCTATGGCGGTCCTTCCCAGGATCCTTCGACTAGAAATAAGATTTGTAACTCCTTTGAGCCTCATAAGGGGGCTCTAGGCAATCCCTGCAACCCCAATACGACATAGGCCCTTATGCCACTAAGTCATACTGGTTTAGGCTGATCCCCGTTCGTTCGCCACTACTTAGGGAATCTCGGTTGATTTATTTTCCTCGGGGTACTTAGATGTTTCAGTTCCCCCACTTGCCCTCCTTCCTATACAGGAAGGATTATCCGACTCAACACCGGATAAGGTTTCCCCATTCGGGTATCCCCGACTATGCCCGCTAGACGGCTCATCGAGGCTTAACGCAGCCTTGCCGCGCCCTTCATCGGCTCTTGGTCCCAAGGCATCCACCGTAAGCCCTTAATAACTTGACCCACGCAAGGAACTTCAAACCCTTTGCGTGCATCTTCCTTGTTAACGTATCGGCACGTCGCGCTTGTCGACGCCACGTACTTGTTACGATGTGTGAACGTATCCACACGTCACGTATTTCTACGTAATGCGCTTATTACGTTGTTACGCAGGACTAATTGCAGTTTCTTATTCTCTTTTTAAGGTGCCACACACGAGAAACGACGGCCAAGGGTTTCCCCCGAACCGCCGTCCAGGTATCCCATTAGTTCAGCTTATTTCAGAAAAGTATCATCATTAAGCGAGACGCCATTCTCCTGTGCGAATTTGGATTATATGCCTGCCCACGACCAGAGTCAATAGGCTCTAACAAACATTATTTGCTTTGGTTTAGGAGGCCAGACCGAGATAGGAGGTCAACTCGCCAAATCTGCTACCTTCCCTTCAAATTCGCCGGCCTCTTCTCTAAGAACGCTTGCACCGCTTCCTTGTGGTCTTCTGTCTTCCGCACCTGCTCCTGAGCCACATGGGCTAGATCCAAGGCGTCTTCAAAGTCCATAGACAGGCTTTTATGCACCAGGTATTTGATCAAGGCGTGGGACTGGGTCGCGCCCTTAGCCAACCGCAAAGCCAACTCCAATGAAGCGTCAGACAATTCGTCATCTGGGAACAGCTTGCTAGCGATTCCCAGTCGGTATGCCTCCGGACCATCGATCCGGTCACCGGTATATTGCAGTAGCAGGGTATTGCTCATGCCAATAAGCCGGGGCAGCTGCCAGCAACTTCCATCGCCAGGTATCAGCCCCATCCGGGCAAAAGCTTCAGAGAATACTGCCTTCTCAGACGTGTAGCGGATGTCACATGCTAGGGCCACTCCCATCCCGACGCCAATGGCATGTCCGTTGACCGCGGCTATAGAAGGCTTCTGTAATTTGTGTATTCTGAGGGGAATCCGGCTAGCCTGACCGCCCAAGGCAACCTTCTGACCCCGACTGGCGTACTGACTCTCCATCCTGCCCCAGGGCAGAGAATCGACTTCCGAATCAACAGAGCCTGCTTCGCGATCCTGGATACGCTGGCTGAACCCCCGAACGTTGGCTCCAGAGCAAAAAGACGGCTCAGTGCCGGTAAGCAGGAGTACCCTCGCCGCAGGGTCGTCCTCGAAGAGATCCAAGCATTCCATCAGTTCGTCGGCCATCTGGGGCCCCAACGCATTCCTCGTGGGAGGGTCGTGCATCGTGATGATGAACACTCCCTCTCGGTTCTCGGTCTTTATAAATTCGTATCCCATGGTTTTCACCTGTTTCTATTGTTGTTTCTGCCGGTCTTAAACACTCTCTAGATCTAAGCTGTTGCGGATCGTAAAACAGGCTCGACACTTGATTAGGTAGAGCCTGATCAGTACACTCCGCGAAGCATACCACACGCCCACGGGAAGGCTGTCTGCGCGGGTATCTAGGGTGCGAAACTGCCACCAAGAGGAGCAAGATGAAGACGATCATTGACACCAGCGTCCTTGAACGCGCCAGTAATATCGGCCCCTTGCTTAAGCGGAACGTAGCCGAAGGTGAACGGATACGCCGCCTGCCTCAGGAGTCGTTCGACGCTCTGTCAGATTCCGGCCTGCTAACTATGCTCTCTCCTAGATCGTTAGGCGGCTTGGAAACTGACCCCGTGTCTTACGCCAAGGTCATTGAAGAGGTCTCCAGATTCGACCCCGCGGCGGCGTGGACCCTCACCAACCCTGAGTTGTGGGCCTTCTTCTGCTCCAGGCTTCCCGATGAAGGGGCAGTGGACCTGTTGGGAGAAGACCCGCGGGCACTGTTCGCGGCGTCCATCACTCCGCCAATGACGGCGAAGCCGGTGAAAGGAGGGTTTCAAATCTCTGGCCCTGGACGCTTCGCTAGTAATTGTCATCACGCCAAGTGGATCGCCGTCTCCTGCCAGATCGATGACGGCGCGACAACGCCCAACCTGATCTGGGCGTATTTAACCATAGACGAATGTCAGATACTGGACACTTGGGATGTGCTCGGGATGCGTGCCACCGGCAGCGATGACATTCAGGTGGACGGCGCCTTCGTCCCCACGCGCCATACGTTCCCTTTCACTCCTGCATTTACTCTCGGTCCGAAGTTCCAAGGGCCCCTTTACCGATTCTCTTTCATAGGGATGGTTGCCGCGGCTCTGACATCGGTAATGATCGGTATCGCCCAATTAGCCATCGATGAAGCTGCCAAGTTGGCCAAGGGCAAGACCGCCACCGGAAGTAGCTCAGCCCTCTGGCTAAATCCGGCTGCCCAGAGCCAAATCGGCCGGGCTGAGGCATCCATTCGCGCCGCTCGGGCGCTACTGGACCAGACTTTAGACGATGTCTGGCAATGGGTGGTGTCCGGAAAAGAGGTAACCGTGCAACAACGGGCCAATCTTTTGCTAGCAGCAACCAATGCCTCCGAAAATTCTGTCCGGGTCGTGGAGCAAATGCATTCGCTGGCCGGGACCACGGGCATCTATAATGGCAACGCTATTGGGCGTTGTTTCCAGGACATTCAAGTAGCCAAGCAACACCGATTCTACACGGGAAGCAGATATGAGACATTCGGCAGGATGTACTTCGGCCTGGAGGCTGATTATAGCCTGGTGATGCTGTAGAATATCCATCAGACAAAATCCCATCATCCGACACCTGACACGAATCAGTAATCTAAGGAGACACTGACATGCCGCAAGGAACCATAACCAACTTGCACATAGCCAGAGTAAAAGGGACGCCTTCTGACCCGGTCCAAGAGGCCATCGCCATCTCCGGTCTGGGCCTGGAGGGCGACCGCAGTGCTTATGAGGGCAATGCTCGACAAGTCCTGTTTGTAGACAAAGAGATATTGGACGGAGCCGGGCTTGTACCAGGCCAGGTCAAAGAAAACATCACCGTTACTGGCATGAACGTCGCCCAGGTTCAACCAGGCCAGGTGTTCACCATCGGTAACACCGTCACGTTGGAAGCGGTCGGCGACTGCGAAGCCTGCGGCAAGATGGACGCCATCCGTATGGGTTTGATGGACGAACTACAAGGGAAGCGCGGCATGCTGGCCAAGGTCATCAGCGGCGGCAGCATCAAGATCGGAGACTCTGTTAACGTCAAGTAGTTATTCCGACTCGCAGACTCGACAAAGATAAAAGAGCCCCGTTCTTCCGCGGAAGAACGGGGCTCTTTTATCTTTGTCTCCCCTTAAGGACTAGGCGTTCTCTGCAACCAAGGTACTGCGTATAGCAGTGGCGATGTCCGTCATGTCCGGAATGCTCTCCCACGTTTCGATGGCCCTCGCTGTTCCCTCATCTGATAGTACACGGGAGACGTTGTCCTGGAATTTCTCCTTGATGGCGTCGAAGCCCCAGGGATTCTGTTGACTGCCCAGGATCTCAGATCTGGCAGTGGTGTGCTCGAAGACCCGGCCATCCTTGAGAGTAATCTTGACCTTCAACCCGTCAGCCGACTCGGTCAGCAGCTCTTCAGACTTTGCCATGACCCGCGTCCGGACCTTGTCCATCGTGCTCTTGTCATTGTGCTCGGCGATTTTGTCACTAGTGAAAGTGTCAATTCCAACCTCGCCGTCAACCAGCGCCGCTGCCACGTTGTACTTGGCGCTGAACTTGCCTTTCAATTCGTCATCAGGCTCTTGATAGAGCATGACCACCGAAAAGTAAGATTGGTCGATCTCGGCGTCTGCGACATCGTCATAGGTGAAATCATTGTCGCGCATCAAACTGAACAAACTGTCCAACATGGCGTGGTTGCCGCCGCAGCAGGGATACTTCTTAATCATCAGGGCGTCCTGAGTTCGGAAGGGTTTGCCCATGTTATCTGCCATGTTATCCAGGTCGTAGATGCCCTCGCCCAAGACCACGTTGGCGAATCCGAATGGATGTTCAATAACTTGGTCGCCGGCCGTCATACCCATCTGAGCAAGCTGAGTCGCAGTAACCCCATCGCGACCAACCAGGCCGGCGTGGAGGGGCTTGGTCATGGTGCCGAAGTTGTGGATCAAACCGGATGACATGGAACCGGCCATGCCCAATGCCATAATGGTCTGGTGCTCGTCAAGTCTCAGCAATTTGGCGCAGGCGGCAGTACAGGCCAGCCGACCGATAACCGCCGTGCTGTGGAAGCCCTTGTCCATCTGCTTGTATTTTGTCTCATGCTGCAAAGCCAGGCCAATCTCGCAGCCCACTACATAGGCCTCCAACAGGTCGCGGCCGGTGGCACCCGTGTGTTCGCCTATGGCCAGCAAGGCCGGGAAGATCGCAACTGTGGGATGACCAAAACCGCCGAAGTCGTCGAAGTCCAATGCGTGGCCCATGGTCCCGTTGGCCAACGCCGCGTTTGCCTGAGTGCTCTGGAATCCTCCAGCAAGCACCGTTGACTCAGGAGCGGCGCCCTGGCTACTGGTATACTTTTGAATGATTTCACCGACAGGCTGTTGCGAACCTGCCAGAATGACCCCTAATAGATCGAAACAAGATTCATTGGCGACGCGGATGGCGTCGGGTGGAATGTCCTCATAGTTGGTGTTGACGATCCACTTTGCGATGGTCTCTGTTGCGCCCATCTTTTACCTCCGTCTTATCGCTCTTTTTTACTGGATTCCAGTCTGTGCGCAACATTATATACCGAAGGGCACAATGGGCAAGACGGGCCTACAGCACCCTAGACGCGACCTCGATGCCGGTCTGAAAAATTGACGCGTAGCGCACGGGGATTTGAGCGAGAACCTGAACGCTGTCAGCGGCTATGGTCAAGCCAACATGGCTGACGAACGACTACCTCACGTCAATATCACCCGGTCGGTTACCTTTGGCGTGGACAAATCAGATAGGAAGATAGGAGTCGGCGGGCCTCCTTTTTCACCTTGAGCTCCTTGAGCGTATAATCTGCATTACATTTTTGACATGCCAACTCCAGACCGGCCACCGGACGGCCAGTTTGGCCCAGACGGCTTTAGAGGTCACTCCGGATGATCCTTCGCTTTCTTTCTGCTTTCTACGGCGGGATGAAATCTGTCTCCAGCGGTTTCTACTTCAACTGGGGGATGACCTATGCCCGGTGGGGCCAACCTGCCAGAGCGATGTACTATCTCAACCGCGCAGCCAGGCTCAACGCCAAGGGCGCTCATATCTACTACCAACGCGGGCTTTTGTTGATTGCCATGGGGCAGCCAGAATCCGCTACAGCTGACTTCAACAAGGCCATAGACGCAAACCCTAAACATCTTGACGCCTACCTGAACCGCAGTCTGATGCACACACTAGCAGGGAGGCACGAAGAAGCTCAGAGCGATGTTGAAGCCGCAGTGGCCATGGGCGCCGACCGCTCCAGTCTGGAAGCCCAGAACGCAGAGTTGCGAGACCAAGTAGAATAGTTCCTCACCGTTGATTCAACATGAGAATCTTAATAGTGTTTCAAATACTAGCTAAGTTACTACGCAAAGCACTGCCCGGTTCCGTAGCCATGTCTGATGCTGAGAAGGTATACGACTCAGGAGTGAGGATGCAGCGCCAAGGCAGGTTGGATGAAGCAGTGGCCCGTTACACACGAGCCATCGACCTAGACCCAACCCTAGCCCAAGCCTACAGTAACAGGGGCTCGACCTACCTGAACCTTGGAGAACCGGAGAAGGCCATCGCCGACCTAGACGAAGCCCTCACCCTGAACCCGAATTTGGCCGTCGCGTACAGCAGCCGCGGCCTAGCACACACCAACCTTTCTAATTTCAGTCAGGCCTTGAAAGACCTGAACGAGGCTGTCCGCATCAATCCAAACTTTGCTGACGCCTACAGTACCCGTGGTTTTGCACACAGATCGGCGGGGCAGCTGAACCGTGCCATAAGAGACTTCGACCAGGCCATCCGAATCGACCAAAAGTTCTCTGTGGCCTACAACAATCGGGCCGATGTCCACATAGAGATGAACAACGCCGAGCTCGCCATCGACGACCTAGACATGGCTATCAAGCTAGACCCGGGCTTGGCCGTCGCATTCGCCAACAGGGCTTTTGCCTGGGCGCTGCTCAAAGACGACAATAGAGCCAGCAAGGACCTGGAATCCGCGGTCAGACTGGGCGTGGACCGTGCCCTATTAGAAGCGAAAGTGGCAGAATTCAAAGAGCTCCCCTAAACATCAGATAATCTGCGAGGCTTTAACATGCCCCGATATCCTATAAACGAGTCAAGGCTCAACCAGACTCTTGAAGAATTAGGCCATTTAGGGGAAAGTCCCGGCGGCATGGACCGTGTAGCCTATTCTCCTGAGGACATATTGGGCCGCGAATACAGCATCAGTCAGATGCGGGAAGCAGGTCTCGAGACCCGCATCGACACCGCCGGAAATATCATCGGGCGCATCAGCGGGTCGGACGATAGCCTGCCGGTCATCGCTTTAGGCTCTCACACCGACACCGTGCCCAAGGGTGGCAAGTATGACGGAGCCCTCGGGGTGATGGCAGCTATCGAAGTCATGCGCACCCTCAAAGAACAAGGTCATCAGACCCGCCATCCCGTTGAGGTAATCAACTTCACCAACGAAGAGGGAACCCGCTTCCATCGTTGGCTTGTGGGTAGCCGTTCCATGTCCGGCCTGCTGGAACAGGAGGACTTGGACGCCGTGGACGACGATGGCAACGGCCTCGGCCCTTGCCTGGCCGACATCGGAGGCGACATGTCCCAAATCGGTGAAGCGGTCCGAAAACCCGGCGAACTAGCCGCCTACTTCGAACTCCACATCGAACAAGGTCCTTACCTCTACCTTTCCGGCACGCCCATCGGCGTGGTCACTGGAATAACTGGAAGAGCAGTATTCGAGGTCGATATTGAAGGCAAGGCCAACCACGCCGGCACCACCCCCATGTCCACCCGGCGCGACGCTCTGGTCAGCGCTTCAAAGCTGGTATTAGATATACAAAAGATGGCCGCTGAGCAGGAAATCTGCCGGGTTTCTACCGTAGGATCTATCAAAGCGGTACCTAACGCCGTAAACGTAATTCCAGGCAGCGCCAGTATCGGACTGGAGTTCCGGGACACTGATATGGAAGCCCTAGGTGCCGCTGAACAGGAACTACGGCGCCTAACGGATCAGGCAGTGGCTGACGACGGAGTCAGCGTCAACGTCGTACGGCACCGGTTCACGAGATCAGTCCCCATAGCAGAAGATATGCAAGCCCTAGTTGCGGAGGCCGCCGAAAACTGCGGGTTCGAGTGGGAACCCCAAGCCAGCGGGGCTGGCCACGACGCCCAAGCAATTGCCAACATCGCCCCGATAGCCATGATATTCGTGCCCAGCCTCGACGGTATCAGCCATTCCATGGAAGAGTATTCAACGCCGAAAGATTGTGCCAACGGCGCTCAGGTATTATTAGAACTGCTGCTACTGGCTGACGACCGCTTCTAGCGAGCGCCTTCGGTAAAGGATATTCGAGGAATCAAATGAAGTTATCGGGCTCCTATGAATTCGACGCTGCCCCGGAGAAGGTGTGGCAGACCCTCACTGATCCCGAAGTTCTCCGTGGCTGCATACCTGGCTGTGAAAAGATGGATTCCCTGGGCAACGACGAGTACACGGCCACCGTAACGATCTCCATGGGCCCCATCCGCAGCAAGTTCGATGCCAAAGTCACAATGGTCGACCTACAGCCCTTCGAATCTTACAAGCTGGTCGTAGAGGGCAATGGGCCTTCCGGGTTCGTCCGAGGCGAGTCGCAAATCAAATTGACCGAAAACGGGAACAAAACAACGGTGGACGTGGACAGCGATTCCTCATCAGGAGGTCTGCTGGCTAGAGTTGGCCAGCGTATGATTGAGAGTTTTGCCCGGTCCATGATGGACCGGTTCTTTACCTGCCTGCAGGACTCGGTAAAATAACGAACAGGCGCGTCCGCTCATTCTGGGTCGGTCGAAAGTTAATCGATTGCGCCGCCGTGTGTGCTCTGCTATCGTGTGCGCGAGCCGGGCCCGCCCGGCCATGTTTCAGACAAATTACGGAGGGCACCATGGATCGCCGCGTACCTACCAAAGACGAAGTCCTAGCATACCTGAAAGAGGACCGAAACTGGGGCCGCTGGGGCAACGACGACCAGATGGGCGCCATGAACATGATCACCCCAGAAAAGCGCCTCGCCGCCACTGCTACCGTGAAGTCAGGCCGGGCGGTCTCCCTCAGCCGTGAATTCCCCAAGACTCCGGCACCGAACAACCCCACACCGGCCCATCACTACATGAAAAAGGTCTTCCGCAATGAGACTTCAGGGTTCTCAGCAGACTATTACGGCATCTCCTACCACGGTACGGCCACCACCCACCTAGATGCCCTCTGCCACGTCTGGGATGAGAACGGCATGTGGAACGGCCGCACTCACGACGACACCGTCACTATGGACGGGGCTGTCTGGGGCTCTGTTGAACATTGGAAAGAGGGCATCATAACTAGAGGGGTATTGCTGGACGTCCCTAAATTCCGAGGGGTACCCTACGTGACCATGGAAACTCCCGTCCACGGTTGGGAATTGGAAGACATCGCCGCCGCCCAGGGCATAGCCATGCAGCCAGGCGACGCCCTGATCGTCTACAGTGGCCGCGAGAAATGGAACGAAGACGGCAACCCGCTCTGGGGCGGAGACCCCAACGCGCGGCCCGGACTCCACGCTTCCTGCCTCAGGTTCATCCGCGAATCGGATTGCTGCCTGCTGGTCTGGGACATGATGGACTTCACTCCCAACGGCTACGATTTGGCATGGTCGGTCCACGGCTCCATCTTCGCCTACGGAATCGGACTGCTGGACAACGCTCTGTTGCAACCCTTGGCTGAGGCCTGCGCTGAAGAGGGACGCTACGAATTCATGCTGACAGTCAACCCGTTGCGGGTGGTCGGAGGCACAGGTTCTCCAGTGAACCCAGTAGCAATCCTCTAACTTAAGAGCCGAGTTGATAAAAAAGAGAAGGGCGGGGTTTCCCTCGCTCTTCTCTTTTTAGAATACCGAACCCGTCTTGTTACCTAGATAACCACTGGCTCCACCACATTGTCGTCAACGACATGGTTGTTGGATCGCACAGATCCGTTCAACTCCTGCACCCGCTTCCGCATCTGATCCAACCGGGAAAAGTCTGTGATTCCTGAGACCATGGTGATAGCAGACAGATACTTGGTTCGGCGGTCTGGATAGTCCCCATAACGCACCTTGCTCACCGTAGTAAGCTCCTCCAACCTTGCCTTGCCGACAGAGATGGCCTGAGCGTACAGATGCTCGGGCCTGCCATGCACTATCAACGACGCTGACCGGGCGCCCGATACGTCGGTCGGGAATGTGAGGGCGCCCTTTTCGACGCTCCTCTCGATGATGTCTTCTAACTCATGGGTGCCCGGCTCAATCCCACCACGCCAAAACTGGGACTTAACTCGGATCTCCTGCGAGAAATGGCCGATGGTCGAGACATCGCCTATGAGCCCCATGGTCGCCTTGATCTCCGAAGAACTGAACACTTCTTGGGGCGGTGGGCGAATCTCGCCTGCCGTAATGATGGTGGTCAGGGTCTGGGCCAGACTCTCGTTCACCCTCTGGAACATCTTCTCCACCGATTCCCTTGTGACGTGCGCCTGTTCATACTGCTGGTTGTCCACCAGCAGTATGTTATTGAAGTAATGGTTCCAAAGCTCAAAACTCTTTATGGTGTTAGAGAGATTAAGCGCCTCTTTGTCGTTGGGCATCCCAGAGACGGATGGCACCACACCGATTCCATATACAGGGATATGTTTGTAGACTTTTTTCAACTCGCTCGCTAGTACGAAGCTACCCCCGGCCCCAGATCCGCCGCCGAGGCCGGCCGCGATCCAGATTACCTCTGGGTCCCGTTTCCGCACCATTGCGTCTATGGAATCCATCATTTGAGCCAAAGACTTCTCAGCAATGCTAGCCCCAAGGTCTATATCCGATCCAACACCCCGGCCTCTAAGAGCATATTTGCCAATCAGGACTTTTTCGCGGATATAACGCAGTCCTGACAGGTCAGCCTCTTCTGTGTTGATAGCTATGGCGCTGTATAAGCGGCGATTCATTCCCATCAGGGAATTGACGATCTTACCTCCCGCCTGTCCGAACCCAATCCAGAGTACTCGCATCTTCCCTTCCTCCAAGTGTCGACCACGGCCAACTCCTGCCTGACCGCGCCGCACATCCCATTTCGATTCGTCTCGTGGGTTAACGCCGTGCCAGTGCGTCCACAGGTCCTCGCTTTAACCAATCAACGATCTGAGCCGAAGACTCGACAATCAGTATTCTCGGTCACTGTCAGTGATGGAGTTTTGAAACTCCTTGCCTTCATGGCAGATCTGGCACTCTCCCCAGCTAACCGGTCCATTAGCTGCTTCAATGACCCAATGGTGCTTGCAGCCGGGCTTAGCCAGCTGTTCTTCTACCGCCTTGACCGCCACGGTTTCCAACAAACCCTTCTCTATTACCATGATCAACCTCCAGAGCAGGGGTATTCCCTGTGCTAGCGCAACTAGTCAGTCGCGGCCCGACATTGCAAGCTCAGTTGTTTAAAAAGACCCAAGGCCTTATCCACCGCTTCACATCCTTCGACGTTACCTACTCAACCGCCTTTATGTCAATGAAATTTAAAACTAATTTTACTTTAATTTAAAAATTTGATTAACATACACGCCTGAAAATATTATCAATTATTGCCAAACAGACTGACAACCAGCTTTGAACTCCCATAGCAATGAGATAGTGGCGGCCCTCTCGATCCTACGGTCTTTCTCGCGGCGTCCCACCATCACGTCGTTGTCAAACAGCTTCATAAAGCCATCACCTCTTGATTGTCCGGGCCACAAATTCGTATCTCGGACATGAATCACCTCGCTCCGGCGAGTGATATATATGCCTGACTAGTGCGATAGTATCGGCCGAGACCTTCACCCTGGACTGATTTAATTAACCCATCCCCCAAAGCTGGAACAAACTTGGACACAAAGAGCCCTCTGCCAGCGGAGCGGTCACCGCTGGTGTAACCTATATCCAGCCATTCACGGGGAGGTCCGTTTGGTAGCCACTGACAAACTCAAGATTCTGATCGTGGGCGGTCACGATATCGTTCGGAAAGGGTTGGCGATGCTTGTCTCACGCCAGGATGACCTTTGCGTAGTCGCCGAGGCTGGCACAGTGGCTAAAGCCGTGGAAAAAGCCCGCGAGTATATACCCGATGTGGTGATCATGGACATCCGCCTGCCCGACGGATCAGGCATCGAGGCCTGCCGTGACATACGTGGCGAGAACGCAGATATCAAAGTCCTGATGCTCACTTCATACAGCGACGACGATGCCGTGTTGGGCTCCATCATGGCCGGTGCCTCCGGGTACCTCCTCAAAAAGAACCACTCCCAAGAGATAGTGGACGCCATCCGCAAGGTGGACTCGGGCCTTTCTCTGCTTGACTACATGGTCACCGCCAGAGTCCTAAAACGCGCCCGGCTTAGCGATAAAAACGATGTCCTTGTCCAATTGACGGATCAAGAACAGAAGATTCTAGAACTGATCGCCGACGGACAGACCAACCCTGAGATTGCCGGCCAGATCAACCTGAGCAACAAAACCATCAACAACTATGTGAGCAGCATACTTAGCAAGCTGGAAGTCTCTCCCCAGTAGCAAGCGGCGGCGTTCCTATCGACCAGCGAAGCCACCGGAATCGCGTCCCCTAAACATCGGTCTCGCTTTCGAAAAGCCGGGTTCCACACACATCTTGCTCTTTCCCATAGGCGGTCTTACAATTCCTCCATCGCGCCACATCTGCTAACTAGGGGGATATGTGCCCATGGCCGCTCTCAATCATCCTTTAGAAAACGTCCGCGTAATCGACTTGGGGCGCCACCAGGCCGGCCCACGTTGCGCCCAGGTATTGGCTCGCATGGGAGCCGAAGTCATCAAGATCGAGCGCTTGGGTGGCGAAGAGACCCGATACCACGGCCCCTGGGTGAAAAAACAGTCCTCATATTGGGTTCAGTACAACTCGGGCAAGAAGTCAGTCGCCATGGACCTCCGCAAGGAAGAAGGTAAAGAAGCCCTCAGGAAACTGATTGCGGTTTCCGATGTGCTAGTCCAGAACTTCCGGCCCGGAACCATCGAGAAGATGGGCTTCGGCTACGAAGAACTAAAGAAAATTAATCCGCGCATCATCATGGTAAATGTGTCCGCATATGGTCAATTCGGTCCCTACCGGGACCAGATTGGCTATGACCCTATCGGCCAGACCATGTCCGGCATCACCATGCTTACAGGCGACGAAGGTATGCCGCCCATCCGAACCGGAGTTCCCATCATCGACCGGATAACCTCTCTGCACGCCGCCATTGGTTGCTTGGCGGCCCTCCACGAGCGTGAGGTTTCAGGTGAGGGCCAGTCCATGGACGTCTGCCTCGCTGACACCGGTTACTCCATGACTGAGATCCCCATCACGGCTTACCATGGCTCCAAGATTCCACCTAAACGTGGTGACTCCAATTCCACGGCTCCGCCTTCAGGCATCTACCCCTGCAAAGAAGGCTGGGTCCTATTGTCGGCTGGTGACCAGCACCACTGGTACCGGGTTTGTAACGCCCTGGGTAAGCCTGAGTGGTTGGAAGATCCGCGCTTCAACACCCGTCCAGAACGTGCCAAGAACGCAGCAATCGTGAACGAGGCCCTGAACGAGCTCCTTTCCACCATGTCCATGGAACAGGCTATCGCCCATTTCACGGAACACGACGTGGTGGCGGCACCCGTTAACACGATTCCAATGGCTGAGGCTGACCCACATCCCTGGGAGCGCCGTGCCATGGTTGAGGTTGACGACTTCCTGGCCGGCACGATCGCCGTATCGGGAGACTACTGGCATTTCTCGAGGACTCCGGTAAACATCGGCACCACCCCCAAGGTCGGCGAGCACAACGATGAGGTCCTTTCCGATATCCTGGGCTACTCCGACGAAGAGATCGAGGAGTTCAAGCAAAAAAACGTCATCTCAGAGGACGACCTCTACCACGAAATACAAGGAGCCCCGGACCCTTCATAAAGTGCAGGCGGCTCGCCAAGTTTTGGCCGGATCATCCGGTGTCAACAAACCAAGTTGGTATACATCCTAGGGGCGGGCTAAAATACCGCCCTTATCGGTCGGCTGAGACCAGACCAACGGCCAAAAGACAACTAGCGGTAAGACTGTCAGACTGCCTACCTCGTCTAGCTTGCAGTACTTCAAAAAGCCCAGGATAAGCAGTTAAGGTGGTTCCCGTTAGTAAGCCAGCATCATCCGCTGTATCTCTGCCTTGTCCTTGGTAGCCGTCAGCGCCAGCATCAACAAGATACGGGCCTTCTTGGGTGTAAGGTTGTCCGCCACTATGTAGCCGTCCTCGGTGAAACGGCGGGTTTGCATCACGCGTCCACTACCTGTGTGGGTGGCTATAACCACAGGCAGCCCACCGTCCGAAACCTCTTTTAATGCGGCCATGTAGGGAGGCGGCGAGCTGCCGCTGCCCAGTCCAGCTGCCACCAATCCGTCAACCCCTCCGGTGGCCAATGCTCTGATAACAAGCCCATCTGCCCCTGCATACGCAGGGGCGATGTCGACTCTCGGGAGCTGGTCGATACGCTTAACATCGAACTCCGAATCCGCTGTGTGGGCGCGGTCCGGGCTCCGGTAGAACACTACTTCCTCGTCTGAGTCCGCATATCCCAGGAAGCCAAAGTCAGCCGCTTGGAACGTCTCAAGGCGGTAACTATTGGTCTTGGTCACATCTCTGGCCGCCTGGATCTGGTTGTTCAAGACAGTCAACACACCCCGGCCAGCCGAATGGGGATCCGCTGCAACCCGGATGCAATCGATCAAGTTCACGTCTGCATCGGTACCTAATCCGGTGGGAGGCCGCATCGCGCCGGTGACCACCACGGGTTTGCTGCTCTTCACTGTTAGGTTCAAGAAATAAGCAGTCTCTTCCAGGGTCGCCGTTCCGTGAGTGATGGCCACTCCAGCGACCTCTGGGTCTTCCTGTAAGATTTGGTTGATGCGCTTGGCCAGGTTCAACCAGTGCTCAGGCGTGACGTCGGTGCTTCCCAAATTCAGGAACTGCTCGGCCTGGACCTCGGCGAACCCTTGGACTTCAGGCACTCTAGCCAGTAATTCGTCGATCGTCAGGTGCTTCCCGTCATAGCTGTAATTGGTGTAGTCGGTGCGGGTCCGACCCACGAAAGAGATGCTTCCCCCGGTGCCCACTAGATATACCTTCGGCTTGCTTTGGCTAGTCATGGAAGAACCCTCCATCAATCAACATTTCTGCCTGGAACGGCAACCATAGCTGTATTGTGACTCGAAGTATACGATGAGGCAGCAAGATTGATATAGATGAGCATGGCCTGCGGTTCTAAGATCACCATGCCGGTACATATGGGCCGACTATGTCAAAATGCCTTCCCCAACATGTGTCTATGTGCTATTCTCGAATAGTCAGGATATGCAACATCACAGGCTTATTCAGGGCTAATTCAGCCTTAGATTCGTTTTAAAATTCAAAATTCGTAACATCCAGTTTTGGATCGCCCGGCTGACCAAAATGCGAGGTCAAAACTGGCAAGGAGGTAACCTAATTGTTGGCCCTATGGACGCTAAGAGCGTTATGCGCAGGGGCTCTTGGGGTGATCGGCTGGCGGCTCGGGCTATATATATCGCACTTATCATCTGATACTGAAGAATTCATTCCTTGGGGTCTCGCATCGACCCTGACCGGTTTAATCATCGGGGGCGTCCTAGTCCCCTACCTCATCCTCATGCCTTGGCGCATGAGCGCCAAATATATCGACTCACTACCCGGTTCTGCATTGCTCTCAGGCACTGCGGGGCTTCTCGTGGGCTTGGTGGTGGCGTCGCTGGTCTCAATACCTCTGTACACGCTGTCCGGTTGGGCCAGTTGGGGAGTACCGGTCGTCGTAAATGTAGCCCTGGGCATATTTGGCCTTGGGTTGGGCGTACAACGGGAACGGGACATACGAGCCATCTTCCCGGGCCTGGAAGCGCCCACTCTGAGTGACGAACATTACCTGGGTTCTGCTGTTAACAAGGCCAGAGTAACATCCAACGGCAACAGCTGGACCGGCAAGACCGACAAGGTCAAATCCTCGGGCTCCTCACGGAACGGCAACATTCTCGTGGACACAAGCGCCATCATTGATGGCAGGATCGCTGATCTCAGCATCACCGGCTTCCTGGAAGGCTCACTGGTTGTCCCGCGCTTCGTGTTGGATGAACTACGTCACATCGCAGATTCCAGCGACCCGCTGCGCCGCAACCGCGGGCGCCGTGGCCTGGAAGTTTTAGGCAAGCTCCGGAAAGACGAAGTGGTCCCACTCCAAGTCCTAGACGTCGGTGTGGAGAACGGGAATGAGGTGGACGCTGTCCTGGTACAGCTGGCCCGCGAGATGAAATCGTCCATTCTCACCACCGACTACAACCTGAACCGCGTGGCAGAACTCCAAGGCGTCCAGGTGCTAAACGTCAACGAGCTTGCCAACGCTTTGAAGTCTATAGTCCTCCCAGGCGAGGAACTAAGGGTGAACATCGTCCAAGAGGGGAAAGAAGTAGGCCAAGGTGTGGCCTATCTCGATGACGGCACCATGGTAGTAGTTGAAGGCGGACGCCGCTACTTGAACGCCTTTCACGACGTGGTCGTGACAAGGGTGCTCCAGACCGCGGCCGGGCGAATCATCTTCGCCCAGCCCAGAGGCGAATAACTTTCCGGTATATTAGGCTCATGGATGAGTTGCGGTGAGTAACGTTGGCGCCGTGATAGTAGCTGCGGGTAGCAGTACACGGATGGGAGGCGTGGATAAAACCTTCGCCCCCATACTGGGTGTTCCGCTCGTGGTCCATACTATCGACCGATTCGAATTGTCTCCTCTTATCCACCAAATAGTGTTGGTGGTTGCCAAAGATTCGGTGGACCGTGCCCAAGAGTTGGTCCGGAAGCGGGCCTACAAAAAGGTAACCACCGTCTGTACCGGTGGCCGGAGACGTCAGGACTCGGTACGTTTCGGACTGGAATCACTGAGTGGTTGCGAATGGGTTATAGTCCATGACGGAGCCAGGCCTTGTTTGGACGAAACAATCCTGCAACGAGGATTAGAAGCCGCTGCTGAGTACGGATCTGCTATCGCCGGCGTGCCGGTCAAAGACACCATAAAAATAGTGTCGCCACGACAGATAGTTGACAAAACCCTGGATCGTTCGCTGCTCTGGGCGGCCCAAACCCCACAGGTATTTCGCTTTCAGACGTTATTGGACGCCCACCACGACCTCGACAAAGACGTAACCGATGATGCAACCATGATTGAAGGCCTAGGCCACCAAGTCAAAATGTTCCTGGGCGCCTACGAGAACATCAAAGTAACAACAGCGGAAGACCTTGTTATCGCAGAAGCGTTCTTGAAGGCCGCTGTTGGCACCTAGGCCATCAGCCGTAACCACTCTCCTTAAGCCTGTTGGAGGGAGAGTGATTACGATTAGGCCTGTCCCATCCTTGAATCATTTACTCCTCAGCCGCCCGTAGCGTAAACTTCCCGCAATATGATCAGTCTTCCTGAAATGGAATTCCGCTCCGGTATCGGATTTGATTCCCACCTTCTAGCTGAAGGAAGAAAGCTAGTTCTGGGCGGAGTGGATATCCCCCACGACCACGGTCTCTCTGGGCACAGCGACGGCGACGTTCTAGTACACGCTGTCATGGACGCCCTGCTGGGTGCCGCCAATCTGGGAGACAAGGGCCTCCATTTCCCGTCCGGTGATCACCAATTCAAGGACATTTCGAGCCTTATCTTGCTAGAGCGCGTCGGCGTGCTAGTCACCCAATCCGGTTGGCGGCTCTCGAACGTTGATGCTACAATACTGGCGCAAAATCCCAGGCTCAGCCCCTTCAACCTAGAGATGCGGGAAAACGTCGCCAAAACATTATCTGTAGAGCCTGCCCGAGTCAGTATCAAAGTCACCACGACCGATTATATGGGGTTCGTGGGACGGGAAGAAGGCATAGCCGCCCTAGCCGTAGTTTCCCTTACGTCCGGTGGCCACCAACAACCGGACTCGATCGATTCATGAGACTATATAACACCCTCAGCCGCGATGTTCAGGAGTTCATTCCCGCCGACGGCAAAACGGTCAAGATGTACGTCTGCGGAGTGACTCCATATTCTTCAACCCATGTGGGCCACGCCCTCAGCTACGTCGCGTTCGACACCCTCCGCCGGTATCTGGAATTCCTAGGGTTCGAAGTCAAACACGTCCAGAATTTCACCGATGTTGACGACAAGATCATCCAACGGGCCCAAGAACAGGGCATTGAGCCCGATGACTTGGCGGAGCAGTTCATAGGCGACTTCTACCGGACGATGGATGCCCTGAACATACAACGCGCCCACATCTACCCCAGAGCTACTCAAGAGATCGGCCCAATCATAGAGACCATCCAGAAGTTGATCGACAACGACTCAGCCTACCCAGGCGGCGGTGATGTATTCTTCCGAGTCACCAAGAAAGATGACTACGGCAAACTGAGTCACCGCACCCTAGACGGCATGCAAGCCGGCGCCCGCATCGAGATTGATGAGAACAAAGAACATCCCATGGACTTCGTGCTCTGGAAAGGCGCGCGCCCCAGTGAGCCTTCTTGGGAAAGCCCCTGGGGACCCGGCCGGCCCGGTTGGCACATCGAATGCACCGCCATGTCCATGACCTATCTGGGTGCAACCCTAGACATTCACGGCGGCGGCCAGGACCTAATCTTCCCTCACCACGAGAATGAGATTGCCCAAAGCGAGGCATCCACGGGAGAAACGCCCTTTTCCCGTTACTGGGTGCATAACGGCCTGCTACAACTGGGCCAAGATAAGATGAGCAAATCCCTCGGGAATTTGGTGTCGGTTGAAGAAGCCCTGGAAAGCTACAGCCCGGACGCCATCCGCCTATACTTTCTTAGCTCTCACTATCGGAGCCCTTTGAGTTACAGCGATGAGGGTTGCGACTCCATGGAACGCAGCGCTGACCGCCTCCGCAACGTTCTTAGAGAGCAGGTCGATTCCGACGGTGCTCCCATGGATCCGGCCCCGTTCCAAGAGCAGTTCATTCAGGGAATGGACGACGACCTGAATACGCCTAAAGCCCTCGCTGCGATGTTCGATCTATCCCACGAGATCAACCGACAACGCGATGCAGGGAACTCGATCTCCGCTGCTCAAGACTGCCTCCGCCACCTTGGTTCTCTCCTCGGACTGACCTTTCAAGAGCGGTACGTCTCTTTGAACTTGGACGCCGGCCTGTACAACGCCATGGTGAAAGACATCCACTCCAAGCTCCTGGCAACCGGACAAGCCGAGCTGTCGGAACTATTTGGCGAAACTCCTGCTACCAACGTAGATACTGTGTCCGGACCCGATATCGACCGGCTTGTACACATCCGCACAGAATGCCGTACCTACAAGCTGTATGCTCTAGCCGACGAGATTAGGAACTGGCTGGAGAGTCAAGGTGTATCTGTGGAAGACTCGGCTGCAGGCAGCATCTGGTCTTACCGCCCAGGACCTTAATGGCGACGGCCATCCCAAGCTCCCTCATCGACTCGCTGACTAGAGCGCTGGGCGCGGAAAACGTCCTCACAGACCCCTACGACCTCGACCGCTACTCTGGAGATGCCCTATCTCCGTCCCGTGCTTTCGGTGCTGAAGTCGCATTCGAACGGTTGGCTGACGTCGTTGCCCGGCCCGCTACTACAGCGGAAGTAAGTGCCGTCCTGAAGCTGGCCAACAAGTCGCAAACGCCCGTGATTCCCTACGGCGGAGGCACCGGAGTCATGGGAGCAACAGTTCCCACCGTGGGCGGCATCGTTCTTGACCTCAAGCGCATGAGCAATATACTAGCCATCAACCCCACAGACATGACCGCTGAGGTTGAAGCCGGGGTGATTTTGGAAGACTTGGAGAATTCTCTTTTTGACCAAGGTCTGATGCCGGGCCACGACCCATACAGCGTGCCCATAGCCACCGTAGCTGGCACCATCTCCACCAACGGTGTCGGCTACCGTGCCGGCGCCCATGGCCCCATGGGAGACCAGGTTGTCGCTTTGGAAGCTGTGTTGCCCACCGGGCAGATTGTCAGCACTAGAGCCGTGCCCAACCAGTCCTCAGGCCCCAGCTTGAAACACCTGTTCATCGGCTCGGAGGGGGTCTTCGGCGTCATCACCAAAGCAATTATTCGCGTGTTCCGGCTGCCCGAAGCCCAGGTATTCCAGAGCGTCGCATTCGACACCTTCGACCAGGGTTTCAAAGCGGCCGCCGAGATGTTCGCACTAGGGGTCCGCCCGACTCTGATGGACCTTACGGAAGAGGAGGACGGCATCATCTTCCACCTGCTCTTTGAGGGGTTCCAAGAGGGTGTGGCCGCCAACGAAAAAAGGGCCCTTTCAGTCTGCGTTCAGTTCGGCGGACGCATGCTCGGTCCGGATCCTACCACCGCCTATTGGGGAGACCGGAGGCAATCCGCAGAGAACTACAAAATGTCGGCCCTGGGCAAACCAAGAAGCGTCCGCTGGAGCCGCGGGCGTAACCGACATGGCTTCGACTATCTACACCTTGGACTCCCCATCTCGCGAGTGCTGGAATACCGCAAGCGTTGCGACAAAATCATGGCCAAAGCTGGAATCCGGGTTACCGAATACGCCATCTGGTCTCGGCCGGAGTTGTTCTCTATGTTGATCGTGCCAGCATCGGGTACGACCGAGGACTCCAGGGACCGGTTAGGACAGACAGTGCAGGAGATATTAGAACTGGCCCAGGATATGGGCGGCGTGATGGAATATTGCCACGGAGTTGGCGTGAAGCTGAACCATCTGCTGGCCCGAGAGATGGGCGTGGGGCAGGAAGTGGTACAAGCCATCAAACAGGCCTTGGACCCCAATGACATCATGAACCCCGGCAAACTGGGACTCTAAATCAACTAACCGAGGGCCATATGGAATTTGGACTCCAGTTCTTTCCGGACGTCGGCCCTGGTGAGAAGTCCGGTCAGCAATATTGGAACGAATGTCTGAATTTAGTCGGACTCTGCGACGAATTGGGCTATTCTCAGGTCCGAACGGTCGAGCATTACTTCGAGTCTTACGGGGGTTATAGCCCGTCTCCTCACATATTCCTCACCGCCGCGTCCCAGCGCACCAGCAAAGCACGCCTGCTCACGGGGGCTGTACTGCCGATATTTAACCATCCGTTGAAAGTTGCCGGGGAGATAGGCATGTTAGACGCCATCTCCAACGGACGCCTGGACTGCGGTTTCGGCCGGGCCTTCCTCCCCCACGAGTTCCAACGCTTCGACCGTACCATGGACGAGAGCCGAGCCCGTTTCGATGAGGGTGTTGAAGCGGTGCGCCGCTTGCTGGAGGAGGAAAACGTAACCTTCGAAGGCAATTTTCACCGGTTCCATAATGTGACATCATTGCCCAGGCCCACTCAGCAACTGCGGCCACCGTTCTGGATCGCCGCCTTGGCCACTCCGCAGTCGATGGAGGCGGCCGGACGTAACGGTTTCAACTTGATGCTGGTCGCTTTTGCCGGACCACAGATGCGAGAGTCCGTCAGCATATACCAGGAAGCTTGGCGTGAGGCTGGGCACCCAGGGAAAGGCAAGATTGCCCTGGGATTCCACATGTTTTGCCACGAAGACCGCGAGGAATCTCACCGCATCGCCAAGCCAAACATCAACTCCTATTTCAAGTCGTTGGTGGCAGCTGCGGAACGGGATTCTGGTTGGGGAGCTGGTAGGTCATCCGAGGACTACCCAGGCTATGAAGGTTATCTAGACGGCCTTCGTTCAGCTAATTTCAACTCACTATTGAACAGCGGAACCATCTGGGTAGGCAATCCTGAAGACATCCGTCACCAGATCTCAGGCTACGCCGAGGAGGTAGGCGGATTCGACACCGCTTCCATGCAGGTCAACTTCCACTTGATATCTGAGTCCGACGCCGCTGGGTCTATGCGTCTCTTCGCCAAAGAAGTCATCCCTTTCTTTTAAGTCTATTATACGATAATAATTTACGTAATCATCAACAATCAGCTTTGCACGCAAGCAATTATGATGATTTACGTAATAGTATCCTCAATCCGTTCCGCGATAGCAATTATCGTATAATACAATGATATTAGGCGCACATTATACCTTGACGCAATAATAAGTCCAGTTTATCATAATAGACGATTAAGTAGCAGTATCAATATTGCAAATTTACATACTTAACCGGACGTTAAGTCCTAAGGCTAGGAAACGGGAAAATGGCAGAGGCGAACAAACACAGGCACCCGAACTTCTTGCATCTCGGAGATATGCTGCATCACATGGAAGGCAGTTTCGCCGCAGCTTACGATTGGTTATCGGGCCCTGCTATGAGCAAGAAAGACCGCATGGAGCACAAGCTCGCAGAGAGCGAGCCTGTCCGCCGTGTCGGACCTTGGGGCTTCTAATAGCCCGTCTTTCATCGCGGAGATGATTTTTCGGAAGTAGCCCCGGTTGCAACCCAAGACGGCCTAAAAGCTCCTACCTCTCTTCAGATTATAGCCGGGTTTACTCCCATCTCCATGGCGGCAGCGACATTAGCTGCCGCCATTTCTTTTGCCTCGCGTCTAGAATGGAAGTTCTTGCCCGATGCCTTGCTCCTTGGCCTTGCTGTAAACCAACTGAGCCGCCGCTATATCTTCCAGAGCCAGGCCCATGGATTCGAACAATGTTATCGAGCCCGCTGATGGGCGGCCGTTAACCCTGCCGACCACCACGTCTTGAAGCTCTTTGGCCATGTCCCAGCGGAAGCTCCCCCGTGGTTCCAACCAGAGCAGATCTCCGCACTCAATCTTGGCCTGATCTAGGTTATCAACCACGATCACTTCTGACCGCAACACAGCTTCTTCATCAATCTCGCGGCGCATCCAATGGTTGCCGCCTGCCGCGTTTATGTGAGCACCTGGCGACAACCATTCGCCCAATAGAGCTGGCTCACGCGCCGAAGTTATTACAATCACCACGTCCGCCCCAGCAACGCATTCTTCAGCGCTTTTTACCGCTGTTACATCGAGCTTGAGGTTATCACTGCTACGTTTAGCAAACTCTTCCCGGCGTTCCTCGCGGCGGCTGAAGACTTTCACGGACTTAATGTCCCTGACCGCACAGACCGCCTCCAGTTGGGTGCGGGCCTGAAATCCGGACCCAACCACCGCCACTGTAGCGGCGTCTTTCTTGGCCATATACTTGGTGGCGACTCCGCTAGCAGCGCCGGTGCGAATCTGCCCCAGGCGGCCCGCCTCCATGCAAGACAGCAGCCCGCCTGTCTGATAGTCGTATAGCATGACGAGCATCTTGGCCGAGCTAGGGCCGCCGAAAGAGGGATAAGCTTTGTATCCAAACACTCCCTGGCCCGCGTTGGAAGCAGTCATGAAGTGGAAGAAGCCACCAGGCATACGGATCCGGTCTCTCGGCCGGTTATCTACCTTGCCTTCTCCGGCGTGAGCAAAGGCCTGGTCGAGCACATCAATGCACTCCCCCATCGACAGCAGTTGGGAAACCTCTTGGTCGTTCAAAAACAAGGCCATATCTATGATTCTCCTAGTGTCCTGCTCCTGGTGTCCCATCGGGTTTCATCGGAAATCTGTGTCCAGGCACGGACGGCAGTCCAGTATAGCACCGGGGATTTCCTCAGAATAGGCATCAATTCCGCCTCTTCCTTTGCTACAATTACCGACGGATACGCAGCTTGAGTTAAGGGAAGAATTTCGATGATGTTCAAACCCCGAGTTTACGTTTCACGGCAGATATTTCCCGATGCCTTGGACCTCATCGAAAAGACCGCCGAGATAGAACTCTGGCCCCACGACGAGCCGCCTTCTCCGGAACAACTCAAGGAAGCTTTGTCCGACGTTGACGCCGCCATCATCAACGTCATGGACCGTATCGACGGCCCTCTCCTGGACGCCGCGCCAAAACTCAAAGTGTTGAGCCAAGTTGCGGTCGGGTTGGACAACATAGACATTCTTGAAGCCACCAAACGAGAGATACTGGTTGGGTACACCCCTGGGGTACTGGCAAAATCCACCGCCGACTTGGCTTTCGCTCTGCTGTTGGCAGTCGCCCGGCGAGTAGTCGAGAGCGACAAGTGGGTCCGCGACGGGAATTGGAAGATCTCCCACCACCCCATGTTCTGGCTGGGATCAGAGGTAAACGGCAGCACCCTGGGTGTTGTGGGCCTCGGGGGCATCGGAATAGAGACTGCCAAAAGGGCGCTCGGATTCGACATGAAGGTCCTCTACCACTCCCGCACCAGAAAGCGCGACGTTGAGAAAGAGTTCGGCTTCAAATATGCATCATTCAAACGGGTGTTGGCGGAGTCTGACTTTATCTCCCTCCATGTACCATTGACTCCTGAGACCCACGGTTTCATCGGCGAGAAGCAACTGAGAAGCATGAAGAAGTCAGCTATCCTAATTAACCTTTCACGCGGGCCAGTGGTGGACACTGAAGCCCTGTATAACTCCCTGACCAAGGGCTGGATCGCAGGGGCGGGGCTGGACGTTTTCGACCCCGAACCTGTGCCTACCAACCATCCCATCCTAGGCCTGGACAATGTGGTGGTCCTGCCTCACATCGGCAGCGCCTCCAGCGGCTCCCGCCGGGAGATGCATCTTCTAGCGGCCAGGAACCTAATCTCCGGGCTGAAGGGTGAGCGCCTCGAAGAATGCGCTAACCCAGAGTTATACGAGACGCTGGGCATCTAGCTCCGGATAAAGCTCCAGGGGTTCAGAGCGATGGTGGCGAAAATCCGCCCCCTTGCAGGTTGGGAAGAGATTGCACGACCCTCGAGCAGTGGTAATAGCTCACTATGTACGGGTAAGCGTAGGTCAGATTATAAGGCGCGTTTCTGATTCAGATTCATTCCTGATTCAGATTCGTTCCAGTCAAAGATTTGGGTGTGCTAGTGGCATTAGCCCAAATGGGTGTTGGTGATTTCCCGACCCTGGTCACCATATCTGGCGAACAGTCCAAAGCCGTCCATGACGCACCTGGCTAGAGTGTGAGTAACGTATGCGTCTCGGCCTAGCAGGCGCATAGTCAGTGGTAGTTATATTGCCTAGAATCCAACACATGCCTATGGGTCTAAGACCACATAGGTCCATGTCCAAACCCATATCGTCTAGTGCGCTATAGACTGCCACAGCTTTCTCATGAAAAGGGTTCTACGAAGTCAGCGGGCATGACAAATCGCCGCGGAATCTAAGCTAAGGGGAAAGAAGCATGGCGGAGAGGGCGGGATTCGAACCCGCGAGAAGATTGCTCCCCTACACGATTTCCAGTCGTGCCCGTTCGGCCGCTCCGGCACCTCTCCAGCTTGGCGGGAAAACCCGCCCACAGGACCCGGATATGCTTGCCGCCGGGAAACCTGGGACCTGAGCCATTATAGGCAGCCGTCCGCTTAGCTGTCCACAGACTCGGACCTTTATTCCGTTCAGCTGCCCTTCAAATTCACCTTACCACTCCTCTATAATATCTCTCGGGCAGATACGGAACCAGATACCGCATAGGAGTGAACATAAACATGGCTGAAGCAGGCTTTATCAAAGTTGCTCAGGTAAGTGAGATTCGACCCGGTGAGATGATTGCGGTGGAAGTAGATGATGAGCAAGTGCTGCTCGTCAATGTTGGCGGCAACATCCATGCTCTTGATGACATCTGCACTCACGCCTATGCTTCTATGTCAGAAGGTGACTTGAGAGGCGACGAAGTTGAGTGCCCGCTGCACGGCGGGGCTTTCAACTGTATCACTGGAGTGCCGACAAACCCACCGGCCAACACACCACTTCGGGTCTTCAGCGTCCAGATCGACGGCGATGACATCCTGGTCGGACCGCCTAACAGCTAGGAAATCCCCTTCACCCCAAGGCCGGAAGACGATGGCGAAGAGGTCCATAAGAAGCCGGGTATCTTGTCCAGAATGTGTATTAACTGAATCCTAGTCGCCGGCCAATACACCATCCACACTTTGCCCTTCACATTCCCTTTCGGGACCACCCCCCAAGCACGAGAGTCGTTGCTGTGGTCACGATTATCCCCGAGAACGTAATATTCTCCTTCTCCCAGTGTTATCTCCTGGGCGTTTGACCTGTCTTTCTCCAACAGATACGGCTCGTCCAGTACTTCTTCATTCACGAATATTTCCCCAGCATGCATGCGGATCGTTTCACCGGGCAGTCCGACCACCCTTTTCACAAAGTCCTTTCTGGAGTTGTTGGGGTTTTTATCCGGGAATTCAAACACAATAATCTCACCCCGTTTAGGAGCATGGATGGCGTGCCGAGAAGAGTCCTCTTCACCGCTCCAGAACGGGACTATCTTGGATAGCCGGTCCATGTCGACATTCAGGTATACCAGTCGGTTCACCAACAGGTACTGACCGTTCTCTAAAGTGGGGTCCATGCTGGAACCGTCCACCTTGAAGTTGCGCACCGTGGTCTGCAACAGCAAGAACACCACTGCGGCGAGGGCCACCGCTTCGATTATTTCTCTGCCAACACGCGCCAATGGATTCTAGTCCGCCTTATGCAGATAGCTTGGAAAAAGTATAGCATCGGTCTCGTGGGTGGAGACCGCCGTTTGTTCGCATTACCACCGTCTGCTAGAATCTGGCTCTACGCGAATCGCTTCCAGAATACGGAGGAACTTCCCCATGAGTTGGCGTTTTCAACTGCTTAACAAACCCTACGGCAGCGTTACCGAAGGCCCGGTATGGGACGGCGAGAACCTGCTATTCACTCACATCGCAGCTAGTCGCATCTACCGCTGTGACCACAAGACCGACGAGATAACGGTCTGGCGTGAAGGCACCAACCGCACCAACGGCCTAGCACATGACGAACAAGGGCGTCTCTTCGGCTGCTGTTCCGGCGGCCGCGCCATCCTACGCTTCGACCCTGACGGCAACGATGTAGTGGTCGCCGACGAATTTGACGGCCATAAGCTGAACACCCCCAACGACCTAGCTGTGGACCGGCAAGGGCGCATCTGGTTCACCAACCCTTGGAACGCCACCAACATCAACGAGTCAGAGATTGAAGAGCCAGGCCTCCGCGCCGTGCTCTGCGCGACTCCCCAGAAAGACGGAGATTATTCTGTGGCGAGGGTCGAAACCGACAGCACCATGCCCAACGGCATCCTGGTGTCCATCGACGGCAAGACTCTCTATGTAGCGGAGAGCAACAGTGAGGACGCCAGTATAGATCGCGAACTGCGGGCTTATCCAATTCGCGATGACGGCTCTCTCGGCCCCTACGACACCCTTCACGCCTTCGGCACCAACAAACGCGACGCCCAGCGCGGCATCGACGGCATGTGCTTGGACGAAGAAGGAAACATCATTGCCACCGCCGGTTGGCCTCAGTCTGGACCTGGTCCGCTGATCTATGTTTTCGACCCCAAAGGCCGGATTATCGAGACGCACCCGGTGCCCTGCGTCCGGCCGACCAATTGTGTCTTTGGCGGACCAGGCCGTTCGACCCTGTACGTAACCAGCGCTGAGGGACATCTCTTCAAAGCCGAGACAGACATGACCGGCTGGGCCCTATTCCCCTAGTCGGCGGTGCAGCCGGGTTTTCTTACGACGGGATTTTCCACTAAGATTGAAAATATCGTTGAGTGATGGCTTCTCCGGACCTTGCCCAACATCAACAATCTAGCGAGAATAAAAACCATGACTTTACGCGGACGGGGCAGCCTGACGAACGCCGGATTTAACCGGGAGCAGTTGCGCCAGGGCGGCGGCCGAGGGAACGGCAACGACCACCTGGACGAATTGATTGGCGCCACGGAGTTATTCGTCTACCAAACGCCCAACAAGAAGCCAAAAGGATTTGAGGCGTTGAAAGTGTTCTTATTGGCTTCTGAATGCGACCTGATTTTCACCTCGGACGTTCCGCCGGAGCTGAAGAATTACGAAGCCTTCCGCGTCACCCACAGATCCGGCGAGAAGATCCCTGATAACGTACTGAAACGGTGCCACGCATGGGCCCACGGCCGCAACTTTCTACACAGCTTCTTCAAACCGATGTACGGCCAACGGTAAAACCCACCCACCAAACAGAAAAGACCCGGCAAATCATCGCAAGGACTTTTGGGGATCGTTGTATACCCAAGGTCTTCAACCTAGCTACCATTCTAAGAGGAGCCTTAGGCCGCCAATAATCTGCCAACCTTAACCACGGAAGAATCACGGCAACGGTTGTGCGGCATACCTGTGCCTAGGGTTGAACCCGCGTCTTCCCTCCATTCCAGTCCCCGCTAGAATTCGATATTCTTTCACAGAATCAACGTTGACCTATGCAACCGGCCTGGATTCTAGCCGTCACCAAAATGGCGAGTGTGGCGAACTTACAGCCCTATCCCCGTGGGTGCCGGGCCATAAAATCATCTGCAATCTCATTGAAAGTCTTAAACGTTACCCCATCATGGGACATGATGTATGCCGCCAACCGCTCCAGCATCAGCAGAACTTGAGGTCGACCGCTGACATCAGGGTGGATGGTGATTGGAAACACCGCCTCGTCATATTCCCGATAGACAAAATCAAATTGGTCTCGCCACATCTGCTCTATGTCTCTAGGATTGGTGAAACCATGGCTGTTCGGAGCCTTCTTGATGAACATCATCGGAGGCAAGTCGTCCAGGTACCAGTTGGCAGGAATCTCCACCAGGTCCGTTTCTTCTCCCCGTACCAGGGCGTGCATCCAATACTCGGCGGGCTTGGAGTAGTCGATTTTGGTCCAGCTGTCACCCTTCCGCACGTAATAGCATTCAAAATCCCGATGCATCAGACTGTGGTCGTACTTTATGCCGTGCTTCTGCAGCAACTCGTTGGTGATGTGACTGAACTCCCACCAAGGAGCCACGTAGCCTGTAGGACGGCTGCCAGAAACCTCAGTGATCAAGTCGATGCACTTCACTAACACCGCCTCCTCCTGTTCTGGAGACATAGCGATAGGGTTCTCGTGGGAATAGCCGTGCATCCCCATCTCATGACCGCCTTCCACAATCATCTTGCATTCCGTGGGGAACGTTTCTATCGAGTGTCCAGGAACGAACCAAGTGGTCTTCATCCCAAGCCGATCGAATAGATTCAGCAAACGTGGAGTACCAACTTCCCCAGCGAACATGCCCCTCGATATGTCGTCTGGCGAATCTTCGCCGCCGTAGGAGCCCAACCACCCGCAAACGGCGTCAAGGTCCACCCCAAATGCACAGGAAATATTCTTATCAGCCATAATTCTTCCCTCCTATCGCAGCATATGTGTACCGCGATACCGCCCGGAGTATACAGAATCAACCAAACCCAGCGGACATCTCTATTTAATTACCGGTCTCCCAGGTGATCAACACCTCTCGCATATCCAAGCGCCAAATGGGAACGAAGCCTGTTTCGCTGGCGGCGAACAACCGATCGAAATTATCTTCAATCAACAGGCGTGCGCGCTCGCGGTCCGCGGGCTTAGTCACTCGATCCAAGAGAACCTTCTCAACCGCTTCGTCTTTAACCAGAATCTGCTGATTCTCCCACCAAGGACGCTCCGGGAGCACATAAACATCCGGGAATATTCCCATGTCCCACAGGACGGGCATAAGCTGGCCCTGGCCGGGTAGCACCGACTGCTCTTCTCCATACAACAGTTCGAAAATCTTTGCGCACCGATTGGGCGGAGGCTCGCTCCAGACGGTAATCATAACCCGGCGAGACGCGGTAGTCTCAAGTTGGCGGATAAAGCCAGAGATATCTCGAACAAAATAAGTGACGTCGGCAGTAAAAGCTATATCGCCCGCCAGTTCTTTAATCTCCGCCAGTGAGGACGAAATCAACCGAGCATTGCCGATGCTAGCCTCTCGAGCCAGAGACTCGAACTCCGAACCCATTCCCATCGACGGCTCGATATTGAGGACTTCCTCGCACCGCAAGGCAAGAGGGAGGCCGACTCTACCAGCTCCTCCACCAACATCCACCACAATATCGTCCGGCTGCACATAAGATGCGATAGCCACCATGTTCCGGTCTAGCTCACGTCGTGGATCAAACCTGAACTGGCGGGCGGCGGCCGCCCAACGGTCGCCGCCTGAGGGCGGCCCATATATCCGCAAGTTCTGAGATTGCACGGCGTCAATACGGGCGGCATATGTTTCAGCTGGAGTCATTCCTAGCTATCCTAGCAATGTCTAATCCATGAAATCATGTTTCATAGGAACGGAATCGAGGCCCGTCCAACCTGTTTATCCTGCATGCCATGGTCTGTAACAGTGCCGTGCCTTTATCTCAACCAAACCCTCGACCCAACCAGTTCCGGCCCGATACACAGTTATGCATCTAAGTCGAATAGGGTAGTCCCAATCTTAGCGACGTCACCGTCAGGATAGACTCAAATCTAGCAGGCGACGTATAGGCACGAATGTGTTTCAAACCCGAAATTACTCCCCCACTAACCTTTTGACTAAAATAAAAAGCCCTCCTAGATCAGGGCCCTCAGAAACAAATCTCAATAAAATGGTGGGCCCGGTTGGGATCGAACCAACTACCAGACGGTTATGAGCCGTCTGCTCTACCAGTGAGCTACGGGCCCCTGAGGTTCAGTAAAAAGCAGGCTGCAATGACAATCCCGCCCTAGGTTAGCTTAGTCCTGGGCTTTTAAGGGTGTCAAGGAAGTCGAATGGAGGCTAGACCAGGCCTAGGTTTTGGCGGTAATCCGGGTCCCAGTCGGCAATCAGGCCACGCTCTAGTGACTCTGCCTCAGAGACACGAGGGGTCGCCTCGCCAGTGGTCGGAACTTTAGCGACAACTGCGTCTTTCACCAGACCTTGGTATGTCTCGGAATCCACGCCCAGCAAGTCCTGGAGAACGCCCTCATTGTGTTGGCCAAAGGTCGGGGAAGGGCCTTGAATAGCCAACGGGCTGTTAGAGAACTTATAAGGCCTCCCCATGAATAACCGAGAGCCCATCTTTCTCTCTTTGGGGTAGTCCACTCGCTCTAAGAAGCCTCGGCTCTTGAACTGAGGGTCGAAGTGGATGTCTCGGCTATTCAACACAGGGCCGGCCGGGATCCCCACACCCTGGAGAAGGTGCATCAACTCGTATCGATCGACGCCTGATGTCCATTCCTTGATAATCTCGTCTATCTGGTCGTGGTTTTTCTGCCGGGAAAGCAGGTCTGAAAATTCTGGATCCGTAGTCAATTCTGGTTTACCCATGAGTCCGCACATACCGGCCCAACTTTCGTCGTCACCCACCGACAGCGTAATCCACTGGTCTTTGCCCAATGCTGGATAGCAGCCCTGGGGCGCTCGGTAAGGATGGCGGTTACCTATCCGACCTCCTTCTCGACCGTTCACCTGCGCGTCCATAATGTACTCAGACATGAACATAACACCTGCTTGGTACATGCCGATGTCAGCCCATTGGCCCTGGCCCGTCTTGTTGCGGTAACGCAACGCTGAGCCAATCGCGAACAGCGCGGTCCAGGTAGACAGGAAATCCACAAACGACGCGCCAGCTTTAGCTGGGCCCTGATCTTTATAGCCGGTAATCCAGCAGTGACCGTGCGTGGCTTCCTGTGTAGTGGCCTGGGCCGGATAGCTGGAATATGGGCCGCCTCCGTGGCCATAACCCGTGTTGGAAACCATTATGATGTCCGGCTTCAGCTTCTTCATGTTGGGATAGTCCAGGTCCCAACTCCGCATAACTCTGGGAGTGAAATTCTCCATCACCACGTCGCTGACTTTGATTAGGTCCCGGAACATATCCCGTCCCCGTGAGTCAGTCATATCCAGAGTGATTGAGCGCTTGCCGCGGTGGATTAGGTTATAGGTAGACGGACGGTTCCACCAATCGTCGCCCAAGTCGTTCTCTGGGAAAGCGCCAGCAAATCCACCAGTGCGGGTTACGTCCGGGCGTCCAGGACCTTCAACCTTGATAACCTCAGCGCCCAAGTCGGCCAGCAAACCGCCGGCATAAGGCAGGGCAAACACGTAGGTTGAATCGATTATTCGGATGCCTTCCAGGGGTAACCAGGCCATTTTTCCCTTCTTCAAACAGATTGATCCGCGCCCTTCAACGGAGCACAGAACGAACAGTTAAATCACGTCCAACTGCCTCAGTCGGACGAAGTCCTCTTGGCTGTACTCCAGGCCATCCACGTAGATCTCTGAGTTGTTCTGGCCTAATGTAGGAGCCGGGCCGGTGTAGTGGTATGGCGTTAGGCTCAGGTTGAACAGCGCCGCCGGCACCTTCACTTTACCAATCACCGGGTGCTCTATATCCCGGTAGAAGTCCCGGGACTCCAGTTGCGGGCACTCCAGAAGCTCTGAAGGAGTCTGGACCAACCCGAAGAGCATCCTAGCCTCAGCCGCCTTGGTGAAAAGATCCCACTTGCCCCGTTCCTTAATGGACTCTAAAACCACTTGGTCCAATTCCACCGTGTTGCGAATCCGTTGGGCAGGATCGGCGAACTTGGGCTCCTTAAGCTGAGGGTCGCCAAAGAAATCGGCGATGGTGTCCCACGTGGCCCCGCCGCCGGTCTGCACTATAATCCAACCGTCTTTGCAGGGCATGGGATGGCCAAAATTACTACCGGACGGCCGCCGTCGCGCCAGAGTCCCGCCCATGAAGGGATACATGGTTTGGGTGGCCATGGCCGTGGACGCAACACACTCGGTCACCGAAACGTCGATGTGTTGTCCCTCACCGATATTTCCCTGCATGAACAGCGCCATAGACGTGGACGCCGCGCCATTCAGACCGCCCTCGTACTGGGCTTGGAAACCTCCGTGCTTCAGAGGTTCCTCGCCCTGCACCCCGCTGATGCTCATGATCAAGCCCATTGCGTAGTTGACCACTTCCTCGCCCTTGTACTGGCTGTACGGGCCGGTTTGGCCAAAGGGCGTAATCGAAGTCATAATCAACGAAGGATTCTCTTTGGTCAGGTCTTCATATCCGACCTCAAGATCAGAAAGGTAGCCAGGGCGGTAGGACTCGATGACCACGTCCACATGAGGGACAAGCCGCTTCAAGATGTTCCGTCCCGTAATTGTTTCCAGGTTAAGCGTGGCTCCCTTCTTATTCAAATTCATCAGAAGGAAGAAAAGGCTTTTTTCGGGATGAGGATCGTCGCCGAAGAACGGTCCCATTCGACGTAGCATAGCCCCAGTGGGTGGCTCCAGTTTGAGAACGTCCGCGCCATAGTCGGCCAAGAGGCGTCCACAGAACGAACCCGCAATGTCCTCGCTCAGATCCAACACTTTTACGCCATCCAACGGGCCGTGCGTAAGTGGAGCCTGCTCCGATTGAGTGGAAGTCAAATTACGCTTGGTCTCCTCTGGGGCTGTTCGAGCCGCACAGATTGTAGCCGACACACGTAGCCTAGGCAATCACCATTCGGGCATCTCTATGATCCGAAGTGGTTCTCCAAGCTAGAGTTGAATTCCTCTATGGTGAAGCTGTACTGCTGGGTGCCCCATTTCCGCACCGCATAGTGGCCAGCCACGTTGCCCATCTGCACCGCCCGTTCCGTGGGCAGCCCATGGACTATTCCCTTGATCAGGCCTCCCCTAAAGGCGTCGCCTGCTCCGGTTGGGTCTACAGCATCGGAGGCTGGGACCACTGGAATCTCAATAGTTCCGGCGGTGGTTACAATATCGCAGCCATCACCACCCTTGGTAACAACGATGGTCTCCACTGTCTTCGCAACCTGCTCTCGTGACATGCTGGTGCTATTGCAAATCATCTCCATTTCGTAGTCGTTGCATACCAGCATCCGAGACTGGCTGATGCACTTTGCCAGGGCAGATGGTTCCCATGCTGGCAGAGACTGGCCGGGATCGAAGATAGAGAAAATGCCGAGCTTCTCATGTTGAGAGGTATACTCCACCATGTCTCCCAGGTTGCCAGGAGCCACTATGGCCAGACACTCCTTGGGGTCAATAGAACCGAAATCAAAGCCCGACTGCTGTTTCATAGCGCCTGGGTTGAATCCGGTGATTTGGTTGTTCCGGCTGTCAGACGTGATATATGCGCCAGCGGTCAATTCTTCTTCGACAACTCTTATATTTTGGGTCGAGATGCCTATCTGATTTAGCCATTCAAAATAGCGGTGGTAATCCTGGCCGATAGTCGCCAGAATGCGGGGTTTTTCGCCCAGAAGCGACAAAGAGTAAGCGATATTTCCGGCTGTGCCCCCAAAGTTCTCCGTAAGGCTGTTCACCGTAAAACTTACGTTGATATTGTCCAATTGATCAGCCAAGATATGACTGGAGAACTGACCATCAAAGTCCATGATGCGGTCATATGCCATTGATCCGGATACCAAGATATCCATCTATTAGATTCCTCGCTACTTATGAATAACTATGCGTGACTAGGCACCTATCAGCAACCGTACTTACCTGCCAACAGGTCCACGAATTCCACCTGATCGCCTATTTTCAAACCCAAGTCCGCTGACTCACCGCCATTTATCTCGAGGACGTATTTTGCCGGCGACTCCGGCGAATATCGGGGCAAGTCGTGTAAGGGTGTATCAGGTTCAGGGAAGGGGACGTTTTCCGACACGTCCACCACTCTGCAGTTGGGGCCTATCCAGACCATATCCAATGAGATTTCCATCTCCCGCATCCAGAACCGAAACCGTTCTGCGCTCTCAAACACGAACAGCATCCCTGTTCCTGCGTCCAATGACTCTCTACCGGATAGCCCCTTATTTTGCTTCCCCGAGTCCGCCGCCACTTCAACAGGAAACTCCAGTAGTCCAACGCGGACGACCGGTTCCAAGGCAGCCGGTTCTGTCGTAACGGCCTCGGTAGATTGGATTCTAACCGTTGAGGGAGCATCCGGAACGGTTGTCGAAATCACTGATGTCGCGGCGTTCCCACAGGCAGCGGTCACGGCCGACAATCCTAATACCAGCCCCAATACTAGATACCGGGTGCTGGTCAGCGGTTCTGCACGGCGGTGACGCTCCAATTTCTTCCCCAGGTTTTTCCCACAGCCAGGCGATTTTTGAGCCCGACGATCCAAACGCCATGTTATCCCAGCGGCACTGAATCCACAAGCAAAACAGTGCTTCAGAGAGTCGTCGGTCGCCACTGCTGACGCCTGTGTTGACGAACCTGGGAGCCTGGGTTAGTCTGAGGGCGTTAATCCACCGGAGGGAAACAGCTATGACTCAGGAGGCCCAACCCGAGACTCAATCTGTCCTTACGCCAGAAGTCCAAGCGATGGTTGGCGTGGAAGGCGAATTGATCGAGTCCTGGGGCACTGTAGACGTTGAATATCTGCGGCGGTTCACGCAGGCCGTGATGGACCCCGACCCCCGCTACTGGGACGAGGACTTTGCTAAGTCCACCCATTACGGCGCGATAATCGTACCCCCAATAATGGTCAGCTACATGACCCAACGCATCCGCCCTGAAGCGGAAGACGCCATCACTGAGGCGTTCAAGGTCAACCCGGTATCCGATGGCATAGGCTCTGTGAAACGTCCGGGGGAACTTCCTGACATTCCGACACATCTTGTCCGAACGTTGAACGCGGGCAACGAGATTGAGGTCTACCAATACCCGAACATCGGAGACACCATATTCTTCCAGAACAAATACCATGACATTCGTGAGCGGGTCGGAAGAGATGGCAAAGCTTTTCTGATAATCACCCGGGAGATCAAATACACGAACCAGGACGGGGCGCTGCTTTGTATCACCCGCCAGTCCTCGATTCGTCGCTAATTCCCAGAGGTAATTCGAATGACTACCAAATTAGAAGATTTGCTAAAGATGGAGCCTGCTGATATTCAGGCGCGGAACGAACGCCCTTCCGCCGAAGAGCTTCGGAACAAGACGCAGACGTACTATGAAGATGTGAACGAGGGTGATGAGTTGCCCAAATACATCTACTCTCCTACTCCCACCCACCTTTTCCGCTGGAGTGCCGCCATCGAGAACTTCCATCGGATCCATTATGACTTGGACTTTGGATTGAATCACGATAAGAACCCCAGTATCCTGGTCCACGGTTCCTGGAAGCAGAGCGTCGTGCCCCAGTATTTGAAGGATTTTACCCTGCCCAAAGGCTGGCCTTGGAAGGCCCAATTTGAGCACCGCGCCATGCTGGTCCCCGGTGACACACTTATCGTTTGGGCAATCGTGACCAATAAATACGAGAAGGGCGGAATGGGCTTCATCGAGATGGACTTGGGCATGAAGACCCAAGACGGCGTGGAGAGCATGCCTGGCAGCGCCACAGTTGTACTGCCCTTGAAAGATGGGCCGGATATCCCATACCCCTTCGTCCCGCCCACCGATTAGCAAGCTGACAGCTGTCAGCCATCAGCTTTTTATTAAGAGGTAAAGGACCGACATGGCTCGATTTCTAGCGGTACACAATGTTTCCGGGCTCACGGAAGAGCAGTTCCGGGAAAAACTAAGCGCCGTCAGCCAGTGGCGCCCGGACCGGCGCACCACCATCTTAAAGGTCTACGGAGATTTAGGGCGAGGCAAACTGTTCATCGAATGCGAAGCGGTTGAGCAAGAGCATTTCGAAGACTGGATCAAAATGACCGGCTGGCCCGCTGAATCCATCTACAACGTTGATCTGGTCATGCAAGTGGGCAATATCTGGAAACTTTAGTTTCACCTAAAGGCCGATAGGCGCATTTCGATTAATAAGCCGCCATTTCGATGGAGGCCAACACCGAAACCAAGCCCTTCCTCTGATCAGTTCGTCAGATACTGGACCAAACGCTCGACTGTCATTACTATCAACCCTATTATCGCCCAGTAGAAAATATTCATCCGGGCCGTTAAACCACTCTTTCTCTTCCTCGCCAGCCACCCCTTGCGTATACGCCTCAGCCATCGCCACACCGTTCAGATAGACCTGACCTCCGGCGATCCTAATGTCTTCCCCAGGCAGACCAACGACGCGCTTGATGTAGATTCCTCCTGGTCGCTGGAAGGCGGCCACATCCCCTCGGCGCAGCCTGTTCCACTTGAACCGAGTCCTCACGACAAAGACAGACTGCCCATGGCTGAGAGATGGAAGCATGCTATCCCCCTCAACTCGGAACCTGGCCGAGAAGAATATGTTCACTAACGCCTGGCAAACCGAGACAAGCACGGTACTCATCTCCTTAAATATCTAAGCTGGACCACCCTGATATTTTAGTACCAATACCAACGCCTATGGACTAAAACTTGCCTCTAGCCTAGAATTACTCAGATTCAACCTACGACCACGAAAACGCGCTTGCAGCGCCGCCAAAGGAGAACACAATGGAGAACGGAATCATTCGCGTTGGGCTCATCGGCGCCGGTGCAAACACCCGGCTCAGGCATATACCCGGCCTTCGCGAACAGGAAGGTATTGAGATCGTGGCCGTGGCAAACCGCAGCCGTGCTTCAGGTGAGGCCATCGCCAGCGAGTACGAGATTCCTACCGTATACGACAACTGGCTGGAGCTCATGGAGGCGGACGACATCGACGCCGTCTGTGTAGGAACCTGGCCTTACATGCACCGCACTCTGGTCTTGTCCGCTTTGGAGAACGACAAACACGTCCTCACCGAGGCCCGCATGTCCATGGACGCCGCAGAAGCCCACGAGATGCTTGACGCTTCACGTCAGTTCCCTCACCTGGTGACCCAAATCGTTCCCGCCCCTGCCACTCTCCAGGTCGACCAGACCATACAAAGCCTCATCGCAGAAGGCTATCCCGGTCAACTGTTGGCCTTGAAGCTGAGGGTCAGCGACGGCCACGGCCGCGCCGACCGATCCGACTCTTTTATGAATACCGAGGCCCCGCTCCACTGGCGTCAAAACCGGCAGTTAAGTGGATACAACATCATGGGCATGGGCATCTGGTACGAATCTCTGATGCGTTATGTCGGCCCGGCCACCAAGGTAATGGCTATGACCCGCGTCTTCACCAACCAGCGCAAAGACGAGAACGGCATAATCCGCTCGGTTTCAGTCCCAGACCATGTGAATGTCCTCTGCGAGTTCGCCTCGGGAGTCCAGGCCGACCTGAGCTGGAGCACCGTCACCGGCCTCCAAACCGGTGCTGAGATGTGGATATTCGGCAGCGAAGGCACCATAAAGATTGAAGGCCCGCCCTTCGATAAAATCTTCGTCGGTAAGAATGGCGACAAAGAACTAAAAGAACATCCCATTCCGGACAACATGCGCGGCAAGTGGCAAGTGGAACAGGACTTCATCAACTCGATTCGTGGGACCGTACCCGTCACCCACACGCCCTTCGACGTAGGCGTTCAGTATATGGAGTTCACTGAGGCAGTCACCCGCAGCGCCCAGTCTGGGCAGGCGGTTTATCTGCCCCTTTAGATCGATTCCCAATCGTCACAAACCCGCTACTAGCTAGGGAGGGCAACAATGGCTTCTCAAGGAATCAGAATCGGCCTCATCGGCGCCGGTAAGAACACGCGTGACCGGCACATCCCGGGTTTCCAGAAAGTCGAAGGCCTAGAAATCGCTGCCGTCGCCAACCGCAGCCGGGCATCTAGTCAAGCGGTGGCCGACCAGTTCAACATCTCCGGAGTCTATGATAATTGGCAAGAACTGCTTGAGGACCCAAGCATAGACGCCGTCTGCATCGGTACCTGGCCCTATATGCACCGCACATTGACACTAGCGTCTTTAGAAGCCGGTAAACACGTGCTCTGCGAGGCTCGCATGGCCACCAGTGCCCAGGAAGCACAGGACATGCTCGACGCATCCCGCGAGCGGCCCGACCTAGTCACCCAGATCGTCCCGTCGCCCCTAACTTTCAAGATTGACCGGTTACTCCAAGCGAAGATCGCCGAAGGCTATATCGGCGACATCATCGGCGTCACGGTTCAGTCCTTGGGCAACAACTTTATGGACCAGGGCGGACCCATGCATTGGAGGAACGACCGCGACCTCAGCGGCTATAACATCCTGAATATGGGCATCTGGTACGAGGCTATGATCCGCTGGGTCGGCCGCGCCACAAAGGTAACCGCCATGACCAAAGTCACTGTTAACAGCCGGAAGGACGAGAGTAACCAGACAGTGGATGTGACCATACCTGACCACGTCGGCATCATCGCCGAGCTGGCCAACGGGGCCATGGCCAACATGCAATTCAGCGCCGTGACCGGCCTATCATCCGGCAATGGTGTCTGGATTTATGGCAGCGAGGGAACCCTCCACGTAGACGGTGCTCTAAACGTCTACGGCGGCCAGCGCGGCGACGACAAACTGGCCGAGATTCCCAATTCTGAAGAGGGGCGGGCCTATTGGCGCGTGGAAGAAGAATTCTGCAACGCCATCCGAGGTCAAGAACAGATCACCCGCACTCCATTCGAAGTTGGCCTCCACTACATGGAGTTCACCGAAGCCATAACCCGAAGCGCCCAGACGGGGCAAACGATCGCGCTTCCGCTCTAAAAAACAACGACCAACCGCGCGGGAAAGGGTGCTCCGGCTTGTTCGGAGCACCCTTTTTCATGCCGGTTACATCATCGCTTGGACCTTGGACGATTTCGGCTTTCCAAATCTGTAATCGATATCCAAAATTCTAATTTTTATATTTCACAGATACTGAGATTCTAATCAAATGGCCCGGTAGGCGCCCATTAGATTGTCACCACCGGCCAGAATCTATTGCCAATTACCTAATAATTCACGCGGTACACCCGCTCAGCCGTACCTTGAAACATAGCGGCCCGCTCGGTGACCGAGTAGTCCTTAGACAATATCTTGAAGGCGTTGTAGAGGATATTGTAGGAGTGGCCTACCTTGTCAGGCGGGAAGTTACTTTCAAACATGCCCCGTTCTGGTCCAAATTGCTCGATTGCATAATTCATATACGGCGACATGAGCCCAGCCAGTTCTTCCGACCCGATGGGCTTCTCTCTTGCGGACCAGTCGTACCCGGTCCGAGGTTGGCCGATACCGCCCAGCTTGACGTAAACATTGGGGCACTTGGCCACTGACGCCAATCCGTCTCGCCATTTAGGCAGGACTTCTTCGTCACGGTCGGCATAAGGACCAACGCGGAGCACTCCCCCGATATGGTTCAGAATGATGGTCAACTCAGGGATGGCCTGGGCGAAGTCCACCAGCTCGAGTAATTGAGGAAAGTACATCCAAGCGTCGAAGGTGAAACCCATGCGAGCCAGCACCCTGGCGCCGGCCCGAAAATTTTCGTCCATCAACTGGCTCTGACGGTTCCACCGGTTGTTCTGGACTCTGGGGTCTGAGTCCCACGTCAGCCCATGCCGTATGCCCCGAAACCGATTGGTACTCGCTCCATACAATCCCTCCAGAACCGGCTCAACTCGGTCCCCTAGATTTAGATTGGCATGACCCACGATCGACGCCGCCACCTTGGCCGGGCCGTAAAGACCAGTAGCGCCTGCCGCTGCCAGGCCTTGAACAAACTCGACCTCTCCAACCGGCTTCATCTCTTCGGGGCCATCTGGCCGGTACATTGCGTTGGCCTCGACGAACACGGTGGAACGTACGTTGTGGCCGCTGTTCAGGTCGTCATACAGCTCTGGCAGCAGGTAGTTCTGATATGGGATACGCTCCAATCGTCTGTCCCAAAAGTGGTGGTGCGGGTCACAGATAGGAATCTCAGGTTCCAGGGTAGGTTCTTGCGTCAAAGCAAGCCAATCGTTCCCACCAAACGGCATAGTCATGCCTCCTTATCGCGAGCCAAGATGAGTTTCACAGACTAGCAGGTACACGCATTGTTCGTCTTGAACTCTCTCCAAAGGCTCACATCAATCAGGCAGCATCGTTGGATACGTATAACCTACGTGCGGCGGTGGTCCGACTATTCCACCAAGAATGGGGCCTGAGTTGGCTTATGGGTGTATAAGTTACCGGAGGCTCTTGGCGAACTTCTGACGGACCTTGGCTACCTTAGGACTGATGACAACCTGGCAATACATGCTGCCGGGGTTGTTCAGATAGAACTGCCGATGTTCTTCCTCAGCCTCGTAGAACCTTTCAAACTCAGCTATCTGAGTCACTACCGGGCCGGGTTGGGTTCCCGAAGCATCTAGCTCCTTGATAAACGCGGCTGTCTGGTCTCGTTGCTCCTCGCTCGTATAGAGGACCACTGACCGGTAGCGAGTACCTTTGTCAGCCCCTTGGTAATTGAGCGTAGTGGGGTCATGGGAGGCGAAGAAAACCTCAAGCATTTCTTTGAATGAGATCTGGCTGGAATCGAACTCCAAACGCACAACTTCTGCGTGCCCAGTCTGCTCTCCGCACACTTCATAGTAGCTGGGGTTTTCCACGTGACCTCCTGAATATCCGGAGGCCACTGAATTCACTCCCTTTATCTCCATGAACACGGCTTCTACGCACCAGAAGCACCCACCGCCGAATACTGCCACTTCATTATTCTGTGCCATCTTTATCTCTCACCACCGTTGTTTTTGTGTGCAGTCTAGCCAACGATATCCGCCAATCGGTCAAGCTGGTCCATCTCACCGGAGCTGGGCAGAAATACTAATTCGTCCATGCCCAGTCCTTCCATGTCTTTGATAAGACCGGTGATCGCCTCTGTAGACGAAGCGGCGTTCTGGGCCATCGTTTCCGCCACCGGGCCCAAGAACGAATAGTAATGCCTGATGTAGCCACTGACCACATCAGCAGCCTTGGGGCCCAGTGCATAGGAACAGACAGCAGCCAGACGAGGCTTGCCCGGCTTCCCTTCAGCTTCCCACGCTTCTGTCGCAGTCTTGTAGGCGGACTCAACTGTGTCGGGGTTAGTCCCCGGGGCCAGGAAACCGTCTCCCAGCCTGCCAGCTCTAGCGATAGCACTGGGAGTTCCCGCACCAATCAAGATCTCCGGGCCACCCTTCTGAACAGGGGGCGGTCCCACAGGACCAACGTGATTGTCAGGGTTCGGGTCGGGATTCAGGTCTTCACCAGCCCATATTCGTCGCATGGTTGCGATCTGTTCTTCAAACCGGCGGCCGCGATTATTGTACCGAGCGGGAGCGGCCTTGTAGTCGTCGGGCCGACGCCCCACGCCAAAGCCTAAAGTTAAGCGTCCGTTGGAGATGGCGTCCAGGCTGGCAGCCTGCTTGGCCAGCACTCCCTCATTGCGCAGAGGAGCCAACATCACACCAGTCATGAGTCTAATCCTAGTCGTTACGGCAGCAGCTGAAGCCAGCATGATAAACGGTTCGTAGTTCTGGTAGACAATCCTGTCGATGGTGCCCAGGGTGGAGAATGGTCCAGAGTCAGCACGCTGGGCCCATTCCAAGATGAAGTCACCCTTGACGCCCGGGACGTTCCCTGGCAGACCGATGCCAATCTTCATGTCAGTCCTCAATGGCTGTCCCTAGAGAAAATCTAGGTGCTCGTAGATACCACCGATAGCAGACCGGGCATCCAGCCCCATCCATCTGTCGACGATAGTGGAGTAGACGCTCCGGAAGTCAACGTTGAAGTGCAGATCGCCGTCCAACTGGTCCTCTTCTTTCAGCGACGGATATTCACCGTACATGCCACCGTTCACCGGCTGGCCAATCATATAAGACGCGCCACCTGAACCATGGTCTGAACCCGAGCCGTTGTCTTTGACGCGGCGTCCAAACTCGGTGAAGACCATCATCATCACATTGTCAGCAGCATCGTGCTCTCTTAGGTCGGCAAAGAAATCTCCGATTCCAACCGATAGGTCACTCAGCAGCGGAGTCTGCACCGGGACCTGGTTCGCGTGGGTGTCATAACCGCCTTGTGAGGTGTAAAGCACCCGAGTTCCCAAATCCTTCAGAATCACCTGGGCTATGCCGCGCAAACTCTGGGCTATAGGAGTAGCGGCGTATTCAATGGTAGAGGAATAGCTATCCGCTGCGGTCTTCAAAATATCGGCCCCCTTTAATGCGTCCAACCCGGTACGTCCCAAGTAGTCCATAGCTGCTCCGGTGCCGATTGCCGGGGAGTACATCCGTTCGAATATATCTAAAGCTCTGGCGCGCTGTTCTTCCCCTGAGATACCGGTCAAAACACCGTAGCCCTCCAAGACAGCCACCGAGGCCACAGGAACGCCGGTCAGCGCCATAGCCCTGGGCAGTCCCCGGCCGAAGTTCACTCCGGTGAGTACGTTCTCGCCGTGGGGGTCTATGTCGCGAATCACTCGGCCCAGCCAGCCTTCTGTGGCAATCTTCTCCGGCTCGCAAGTGTGCCAGATATCCATAGCCCGGAAGTGGGAGCGGTTGGGGTTGGGATAACCCACGCCATTAATAACGGCGACCTGACCCTGATCATAGAGGTCTTTCACTGCACCCAGAGTAGGGTTGAAGCCAAATCGGTCATTGATCGGCAGCACATCCTCAGCGGGTATGCCCACGGTAGAGCGATTATCATAATAGAGAGAGTCGGCATAAGGGACCACCATATTCATGTAGTCGCTACCGCCAGTCAGTTGGACCACGACTAAGATAGGGTCTTTCTTGGTGGATGTCATGAACGCTCTCCAAAGCAAGTTTTTGGCTAGAGTTCACTCTAGCAGTGAGGCAATTGAGCGTCAACGGGCTTGAGTAGAGTAGGTGGTTAGACATCCGCCAGACTAGGGCATTAGGACGGCACCTGCTTGACAGTCATTCGGCGCGGGCCTTAGGATTCAAAATGGTCTCCTAGGCGTAATGGAGACTTGGAAGTTCCCTAGGGCGGACCTGCACGGGCGAGTCCTAAAGGGTTACAATGGGGATATAGCTCAGTTGGGAGAGCGCGGCGTTCGCAATGCCGAGGCCGAGGGTTCGAGTCCCTCTATCTCCACCATAATGCCCCTGTAGCTCAGCGGATAGAGCGGCGGCGTCCTAAGTCGCGCGTCGGGGGTTCGACTCCCTCCAGGGGCACCATGAAAATACAGGCCGACGGACAATTATCTGCTCGGTCGGCCACTTGAATCGGCGTCCTCGAGCTGGGCGCCACACAATGCAGGAGCGTAGCTCAGTCTGGCCAGAGCGCTGGTCTCCAAAACCAGTGGCCGGGGGTTCGAATCCTCCCGCTCCTGCCAAATTTTAGGCACAAAAAGGGACCTCAGGTAATTCCGAGGCCCTTTTCTTTTTGCGGTTTGCCGACATTTTGCCGACATTGAATTCCTAATTCACTTTTAAAGGCTCTTCCAAACTCCTTGGC
>JAKUNK010000025.1:0-45831 GCA_022451945.1 Dehalococcoidia bacterium | reverse complement strand
AATCACTCCGGTCCGGCTGCCCTTTGGCATTCACTACAGTTGGGAGGTCATCGGGATCATGGCCACGGTTCAGATAATCGCCAGCTCCATCAGCATGGCCACCGGTATCATGGTGCCACCGCTTAGCGACGCAGACGGCGACTTTGGTTGGAGCTTGGGCACCATCGGTGCGGTTATCGCCAGTTACTACCTGTTTGGAGCGATCTATGCGCCCATGACCGGATGGCTGGGAGACCGGTACGGCTCTCGCTGGATGCTATTCGCTGCTTCTGTGATGTACTTGATCAGCATGTTCTTGCTGAGTCAGGTCACTGAAATTTGGCACTTCTTCATCTTCTTTGGAATACTCCTATCCCTTACTCAGTCCTTGGCTATGGTCCCCCTTATGGCAGCAGTGAGCGGCTGGTTCCGCAGGCGTTTGGGCCTGGGGGTCGGAATACTCTGGGGTGCTGGCGGTGTAGGCACTGGTATCATCGCTCCATTGATGGGCGGCTTTATCGAAGCTCTGGGATGGCAGAGCACGTTTATGTTGATCGGGGGAGTGGGTGGCGGCATAATGTTGGCGATGGTCCCGCTGATGCGGAGTAAGCCAGCTGACATAGGGATTCAACCATACGGAGCGAAAGACACTGACCCGCCGCCTATATTGAGAGACAAAACTGTGGACCGTTTGCGCCAGAAAGTGTTTAACCAGCACACCCGGCGTACCAAGCCTTTCTGGAATCTGCCCCTGATTCACGGCTTGGGTTGTGCAGGCCACGGTACGATTCTAATTTATGTGATTCCCATGGCTTTCGAGCGTGGTGCATTCACATCGTTGGCCCAAGCTGGAATCATCCTGACAATCATCGCCTTGGTTAGCGTCATCAGTCGGGTTGTCACTCCTATCTTGGCGGAGATGTACGGTACCCGACGGATGATGGCCGCCAGCCTCAGCATTCAGGCAGTCACGGTCTTTATGCTTTTCTGGTCCCAGGATGCCTGGGCGTTCTATCTGTTCGCGGGTGTGTTTGGGATCGGCTTTGGCGCAGAGTGGACTGGCTATCTGGTTATCAACCGCCAGTACTATGGCGAAGGTCCCATGGGGACCATCTACGGGTGGCAGACAACAGGCGCGTTGATGGGACACGCTGTAGCAACGGGATTAGCCGGACTGGTGGTCTACGTCACCGGATCATTCAATATGGTCATGGCGCTGTCGGTAGCATTCAGCGGCGTTGGGGTTTTGGTTATCGCAATGTTGGATGACACTTCCCACGTGCTGATCCCAGACTGGGAAGATGATTTACCTCACTCAGATGTGCCTAAAGAGGTACAGTTAAGGCCGGCTGTCGGCGTGGTAGGGGACGACGACTAGGGGGTTTTAGTCGAGTCCGGGACGTTGCTGATAGCGGCGTTAACCTTAGCCTTTTCCTGCGAGCGAGAGTAGGAGCATTCGGTCTCTAATCTTGGTTCAAAAAGTCCAGAACGAACTGGCTCATGGGCTCTTTGTCGTAGCGGCTGTTCATCAATACCACGTTCCGGTTGCGGTCGCCCTGGAAGAACCTTTCGTAGAGGATTTGCCGGGAGCCAAAGGCGCTGCAGCAGGTGTCCCAGGCCAGTCTGAAGAGCCGGACCCGGTCTTTAGCCGACGAGAAGTCGGTCTCCAGATATTTGGTGATGTCCTCGACTAAAGGGCCATCGAAGTCGTTTTCCGTGGGCAGGGCCATCAGGCTGCTGGAACCCAGCAAGTGCAATATCTCCCCCATGCGGGGGTACATCTTGATGAACTGCTGACGCGCTACCATCAATGATATATCGGTAGGGCACATTACACCCCATTCGTCCAGCTGAGCATCGACCTCGGCTGCCCGGAGCAGGGCCTTCGTTATCTCCAGGTTCTCAATGATCTCAGCCATCATGCTGTGGACCTGAGGTATCTCCTCCGAACCTAGGGTTTTCACCATCAGATTGGCTAACCCCAGGATGAACTCGCACTTGACCACGTTCTTGGTCACGACCTGATGGCCGGAATGGAGGAATTGGTGTGTCCTGAGCGACATGTTGTTGCACATGTCCACGTCGCCGTACAAAAAAACTCTTTCCCAAGGGACTAGGACGTTGTCGAAGAACGCCAGAGCATCCATCTCTTCGAAACGTGAGCCAAGGGGGTGGTCGAAGCTGGAGCGTTCGAGGTCGAAGGGCTCCCGACATTGAAACTTGAGCCCGGGAGTGTCGCAGGGAATGGCGAAGGCGAAGGACGTCCGGCCGGGTGCGCCGGTGGGCAGACGGTGGGAGCGTGCGGGGTAGACCGCGATTTCATCGGCGATGGGAAGGGTGGCCAACACACGAGCTCCGTGGACTATGATCCCTTCGTCAGTCTCGTTCACTACTGAAAGCGCGACGTCTAAAGAGTCGTCCAAGGTGGTAGCTGCTCCGGACCTATTCCGTTGGATGTTGACTAGAGTATGCGTCAGGACGAGGTCCTGCTCTCGAACAAGCTCGTAATAGTCCTGGATGTTTTTTTCGAACTCAGGGCGGTTTTGGCCAAAGTACTTGCCGGCGGCCGCCATTGACATCAGGCTAACGTTCAAAAAATCAGGAGTGCGGCCCATCATTCCACAGGTGATTTTGGCCCAGTTACGCATCATTTCGCGGCGCCGGTCCAAGTCGTTGTGGGTCCGAGGCGTTAGGAAAGACATGCCGACCTGGTCGCCAGTGGTCGGTGACTCGTAAGTCATGTCTTTGCCTGCCTTCGGATCGTGCTGCAGGTCATACAGGCGGGAGAGGGTTTTGATTCCGCCGCTTAGACCCGGTTCTTTAGTGGGATCTTTTATCTTTTTGCCGGACATGTAGAGGTTAGGCGGCCGTTGGCTCAGGCCATCTATGTATTGCTTGCCGGTTCTGGCTGGCATCCCGTTCCCTCCTGGCGTTGAACCCTTGGCGACGATTGGCGAAAAATATTAGCCGATATTCTGCTTTATCTTGCCCGGATTTACCAGTGCCTACCGCCCCTAGCACGCGAGCACACAATTTGACAGTGTTTAGCGATTACCCTAGGCTTGGGCAAACATTGCAGCGGGAGGCCTTTGAGGATGTCATTACCTCCGCATAGAGTCGACTACAGCCCCATCGTTGAGCGCCCACCCATCAAGTGGCCGAGTGGAGAAAGGGTAGCCCTATGGATTGCTCCTAACGTGGAGCATTATGAGTATATGCCCACCAAACACGGTCCACGTGACCCATGGCCGCGGACACCGTACCCTGACGTTCAGCAATACTCCTACCGAGACTATGGGAACCGAGTGGGGTTTTGGAGGATGCTGGAGGTTCTGGACCAATACAAGATTCGCAGTTGCGTATCCCTTAACCTAGCTGTTCTTGAGCACTTCCCAGAGATTCGAGATGCCATGGTGGAACGTGACTGGGACTACATGAGCCACGGCATCTATAACACCCGATATCTATACGCCTATACAGAAGAAGAGGAGCGGGAATTTTACCGGGACAATGTGGAAACCCTGAAGCGGCAGACCGGCAAACAACTGAAAGGAATGCTGGGCCCTGCCATCTCTGGCACGATCCGTACCCCTGATTTGATGACTGAGGCAGGCCTGATCTACCACACGGACTGGATGCATGACGACCAGCCAGTGCCCATCAACGTGGAGTCAGGAAAACTCGTATCCGTCCCATATTCAATTGAGTTGAACGACTCGCCATTGTTCCGGGTCAACTACGAAGCCGATTATTTCGCAGAGATCTGCAAGCGCCAGTTCGACCAACTGTATAAAGAGGGTGCCGAGAGTGGCCGGGTGATGTGCATCGCCCTCCATCCGTTCTTGATCGGCCAGCCCCATCGCATAAAGTACCTGGACGAGATTCTGAGCTATATAACGTCGCATAGCGACATCTGGATGACCACCGCCGACGACATCGCCGAATATTACATCGAGAATTACTATGACCAGGCGGTTGACCACGCCAAGCAGTACAGGGTCTAAAGTTAGAATTCGACCTGACGGGAGACGCATTATATGCCCGCAGAACGACGACAAGGGATGGACCACGCTCACCACGACTGGTCTCCCATATCCACCCGAGGCAAACTTAGCTGGCCCAACAGCGCCAGGGTCGCGTTGTGCGCGATAGTTACCCTGGAACACACTGAATGGGAGTTGCCGGAGGGAAGCTTTAGCGCCGACCAAGCAGGGGGTCTAGGGGTGCGCCCCTTCCCCGATTATCCCCGGTTCTCCCACCGCGAATACGGCCATCGGGTCGGTGTATTCCGGGTGCTGGACGTGTTGGAGAAGCTTGGTATTGATGCCACCGTGGCTATGGATTCCCAGACTGCTGAGCACTACCCATACTTAGTGAAACACTGCCTCGACCGTGGCTGCGAGATCATCGCTCATGGAGTTTCTGGTAGCCAGATGATCTCCGGAAATATGTCGGTGGAAGCCGAAACCATCTTCATTCGGTCTTCCATGAATATCATCGAGAAGGCCACTGGAAAGAAGCCACGGGGTTGGTCGGGCACCGACTATGGTGAGTCGGAACGGACACCTGATCTATTGCGTCAGGCCGGCTTCGATTACGTGTGCGACTGGGTGAACGACGAGCAACCCTACCCCATGAGGGACGGTCTGACTGCGCTGCCGACCATGCTGGAGATGGATGACTTGTTCACCATGTCTAACCGCCGTGTGACCATCGACCGCTTCGCGCAATCAATGAGAGACGGCTTCGACGTCATGTATCAGGATGGTGCCTCAAACGGGCGTCTAATGACGATCAATCTGCACCCCTGGCTGATCGGACAACCCTTCCGTATCGGGTACCTAGAAGAAGCTTTGGGGTACGTCATGGGCCATGAGGAAGTCTGGGCTGCCACCGGGTCAGAGATTGTCGATTGGTACCGCGACAACCAGCCGGGGTAACCGTGAGATACTTGATGGCCCAAAGCGACCAAACAGTGATCACTACTGGTTCCCCCGCATGCCTGCCCGCTTTGGTGCTTTTCTTTGGAAACTAATCCCAGGCACCGCCGTTTTTCGAGCCCTCGTCGGTTGTTGATTGAGCCTGCAAACAGGCCTAACTGAAGCTGGAATCCCTTGACACGTATATGGCGTTGTGATATTTTTCACCTGGCCTCTGACCAGAGGTCTTTTTACGCGCGGGAGCATTCGGGAAATCTGCCCGTAAAACATAGCAATTTCAGATGACGCCGGGAATTAATGTTGGAAGACCCAAGGGCATTAACGAGTGTTGAGTGGAATAACATCCACATGTTCCTTCAATGGCTCTGGATTTATTTCCCACTCGTTGTAACTTTCGGCCTTACATTGCTGACCGCCCATGCGGTAATCCCATCTTTGGTAAACACAGGCCAACTTCCCGAGTCTGCCCAGAAACTGCGGATTCCACTAACGGGTGTGGCAGGTTTGCTGTTCGTCGTTGCGGTGGTGATTCTGATTCTAGGCATCAACGCTCAGATTGATGTCAAAGCGATTTACGATCGGCTCCTCATCTAAGGGATCTTGCCCTAGCCTTTATACGATGACTTATTCCAAACAGATTGATCCGATGCACAGAATTATAACTAAATGATGCCAAACCCAAAAATGATACCCCTGATGGTTGCTGGTGGGGTTGTGACGGTGGTCCTGGGGTTTGTCGTCATCGTTCTTCTCATCTCTTGGTTCTCAAACCCTCCGTTCGGTCTAGGCAACGCTCCGGCACAACCGGTAGCTTTCCCTCATACCGTCCACGTCGCAGACAACAACATTCAGTGCGAATTCTGTCACCGGAACGTAACTAAAGGAGAGGCCGCTACAGTACCTGCAATAGAAACTTGCCTCTTCTGCCACAAGAATGTCGATGGTGCGACCGTTGCCGCTCAAGCAGAGATCGAGAAAGTAAGAACGGCTTTTGACACTGACACCCCGATTGACTGGGAGCGCGTGCACCGCCTTCCAGATCATGTCCGTTTTATACATGAGTCCCATATCAGATACTTCACCGACAATGAGATTCCCGTTAAATACGGAATCAACGGCGAAGAGTTGACCCAAATGCCAGATGTCGCTCAGACGTGCACGATCTGTCATGGTGACGTTGGCAACAAAACCGAAGTGCAGCCTAAAACCGGTCAGTCACTCAAGATGGGTACATGCCTCGACTGTCACCGTGTGAACAATGCGCCGACCGATTGTACGACCTGCCACAAATAACGAATCTTGATGTTAAACAGAGTCATAGGTAGATGAAACTAACCAGGCGAAATTTTCTTGCTTGGGCCGGCTTGGGCGCGGTGGGAGCCGTAGCCTGTGAGGGCTTTGGCATCCGTGAAGGAGAACTGCAGGTCCAGAGCTCTGTCCGACTGCCGGAAGATCTGGTCCGAGGAAACGATAACTGGTACGCCAGCCTGTGCCGTACCTGCCCGTCTTGCGAAGGTATCGTTATTCGGGTGATGGAAGGCCGGGCGAAGATGATTCAGGGTAACCCGTACTTCCCGACCAACGAAGGTAAGATTCACGCCCGCTGCGAGGGAGGCCTCCAGGCCCTTTACCATCCCGACCGTATACCCACGCCCCTGCGGCGTAGCGGCCCTCGGGGCTCCGGTCAGTTTCTACCCGTGAATTGGCTCCCCAACGGAATGGACACGCTGAAAGGCGCTCTCCAGACCAACGGCTCGTCCTCCGTAATGATCACTGCACCACTGCGTGGCCACATGGCCGTTTTGGCCGACAGGTTCGCGGCTGCCATTGGCGGGGAGCGCCTCGGCTTTGAAGCCATCGACAATAACACCTACCGGGCGGCGATTAAGAACGTTTTTGACCAAGACTCTCTGCCCGACTTGGACCTGGAAAACAGTCAGTTCATACTGTCTTTCGGGGCCGATTTTCTATCCACATGGGTCTCTCCCACCCGCTTCGGACGTGGGTATGGTGAGTTTCGGCAGGGGGAGCACCGGGAACGGGGGATGTTCTACCAGATAGACTCCCGATTCTCCATGACCGCGGCCAACGCCGATAAATGGTTGTGGGTGCGGCCCGGCCAAGAAGGTCAGATAGCTCTGAGCCTGGCCCAGGTGATTGTTTCTGAGAATCTGCAAGCCGATGGCGTGGATGTTGCTTCATTGCTAGGTGGCGGCGCAGACATTTTGAACGCTTATCGCCCTGAAGTTGTGGCCGAGCGTGCTGGGCTTACCCCAGAGATGACTGGTGGTGATCCAGCTGAATTTCTGAAAGACTTGGCCCGGAAGTTCGCCGCAAGGCAGCCCAGCATCGCAATCGGCGGCGGCTCGGCTGGCGCCCAGAGCAACGGTTTATTCAACTTGGAAGCAATCTATGCCCTGAACCATTTGGTAGGATCTGCTGGCAAGAAAGGTGGACTTAAGTTCAACCCGCCCAGTCCTTGGGCTGACGTACCGAGCTCCAGCATAGTTGGAAGCTTGGATGATTGGACTCGTGTTACCGAGCAGATACGAAGCGGCCAGACAAAGCTATTGATGCTCCACGGCGCAGACCCGGTGCACGGACTACCTGATTCCCTGCAACTCAGAGAGGCGATTGCCGAGGCCGATGACCTATTTGTAGTTAGCTTCTCGCCATTCATAGACGACACAAGCGCCATGGCCGATCTGGTTCTCCCCGATAGAGTCTCTTTGGAAGATTGGGGTGATGACATCTCCGAGCCCGGGCCTGGATATCAAGTGGTTGGCCTGCAACAGCCGGTAGTCAACCCGCTGTTTGACCTCGACCCACTGAGTTTTCCGGATGTCCTGCTGACTATGGCCCAAGAGCTGGGCAAAGAATCAGATCTGCCTTGGGCTAACTTCAAGGCGATGCTGCGGGAAGGCTCTGATGCCCTGTTCAACATGAACAGGGGCTCCATCGAAGCTGCAACTGCTGATGAGTTCTGGAACAACATGCTGCGCCGCGGTGGTTGGTGGGACGAACTCCGGCATGGACCAACCACGGTTAAACCGGCAGATGGCTTGCTGAGGACTATCGTGGCGAAGGAGAAAGGGCCTGAATTCAACGGGATTGGAACTGCTTCCATTGGTTCTGATTCTTTCTACCTGGTGCCTTTTGCTCATAACACTCTGTTGGACGGATACAACGGCCACCTACCGTGGCTCCAAGCCGCGCCAGATCCACTGTCCACCGTAACATGGCAGACATGGGTCGAGTTGAACGACACAACAGCAAACAGATTGGGCGTCAAAGAGGGAGACATACTAAGAATAGAGTCTTCCAAGGATTCCATAAGGGCTGTTGCATATCCAACTCCGGCAGTGCCTCCGCACACCGTAAGCGTGCCTTTTGGGCAGGGCCGGAAGCACGGCTCAGACTATGCTACCGAACGCCCTGGAAATGAAAGCGCGAATGTTATGGATATCCTCGAAACTACAACGGTCAACGGTACCGGGTCTTTGGCTTGGGCCGGGACGACGGTCCGGGTGTCCAAGACAGGGGAGAGCGTTAGTATCTCCAAACTAGAGGGCGATGCCCGGGCGGTGGAGATTGGACTGATGCCTTCTGAAGAGATAATTAAAACCATTGCACCGGAGAACGCCTAAAAGCGCCGGGCGGATCAGTAGAGAAGTAAAGATAGGTTAATCGATGGTAACTCAACGAGCAAATCATAAATGGGGAATGGTAGTGGACCTGGACAAGTGCACCGGGTGCCAGGCGTGTGTTGTTGCTTGCCAAGCAGAGAACAACATCCCCATCAACGTTAAGTCTTTCTACCAGCAACGCCGGGCTTATCAATGGATCCGCATCGAGCGTTACTGGGAAGGCGAGTTCCCGAATGTAAAAGCAAGGTTCATACCGATCCTGTGCCAGCACTGCGAAAACGCGCCGTGTGAGCCGGTCTGCCCGGTGTTCGCCACCTACCATAACGACGAAGGTATGAACGTTCAGGTCTACAACCGCTGCATCGGTACCCGCTACTGCTCCGTTAACTGTCCTTACACCGTTAGGATGTTCAATTACTGGGAACCTCAATGGCCGAACCGGTTGCGCAACCAGCTGAACCCCGATGTGACTATCCGGACTAGGGGAATCATGGAGAAATGCACCTTCTGTGTGCAACGTCTGCGCCGTGGCGAGGTGAACGTTGAAAGAAGGGGCTTGGAGCCCCTGACCGGTGAGCGGATTCCCGTCGGCGACCGAAACTTGGATAGCAAGCGCATGAAAGAAGGCAACTACATGCCTGCCTGCGTCCAGTCCTGTCCTACGAACGCGCTGATGTTCGCCGACCAACATGATGACACTAGTCCTGTGAAAGAGATTTTCGAGGAAGCTAACGAGCAGATTGAGACTCGGCATCACGGTGGGCACGTTGATGAAGAACACACTCGCGTTTACCGGTTGTTCGAAGAGATTGGTACCAAGCCCAATGTTATCTACCTGAAGAAAGTCGATGCATTCCCGTTGGAAAAGGCTTAGATAGATGGCGGCTACCGAACCAAAAGGACACGGCCAACACGCCGGCTTGTGGGTTTTCCCAGATGTCTCGGTGATGAGCCGCGAGGTTACGGAAAAGACCAAGTCTTCACCCAGGCCGCTGACGATGGCTCTGGTGGTGACTGGAATCTTATTCGTTCTCGGCATCGTGGGCTTCATAGCCCGTGCGGCTGACGATGGGTTCAACGATATAAGTGCTTGGGGTTATTACCTTTCGGTCTTCTCCATGGTGTTCATGGTCACCAGTGGAGCTCCGTTGGCCGCAGTGGCCTTCAGGTTCACCAAGAGCCACTGGCGCCGCCCGTTGTCTAGAGTCTCAGAGTTATTCGCTATCGCCGGGATATTGAACATCCTGTTGTTCATCCCTCTGATGTTCCTGCTACCGTCCATCGGCAATCCAGATGCAGTCGGCGGTCTGATCGAGGGTGAACTGGCGGTCAGAAGAACGATCTGGTTCGAAGCGCCCATAGGCTCACCCCACGCCTGGGACCTTGTTGGCGTGGCTGGCCTAGTAGTGACTGCACTCTTCATCCTCTGGCTGTCAGCGATGCCGGATATGGCGGAATCTCGGCACACAGCCACTGGCTTCAGGCGCACGCTCTACAGCAAGCTCTCGGGTAATTGGTATGGTACCAAGAAACAGTGGAATGCCCAGAAAGCTGGATTGGCATTGCTCGGTGCTTTCTACTTCATGACGTTGATCTTCATGCAATTCGTGATCAGTTCAGACTATGCACAGAGCCTGATCCCGGGCTGGAAAGATTCCATATTCCCGGTTATATACACGATCACTAGTCTACACATGGGGTTAGGAGCGGTCCTCGTAACGCTGTTTATACTGAGAAGATTCGGTGGTTACGATGGATACATCGGTAAATCGACATTCTGGTCAGCCAGTAAGGTAATGCTCGGCATCACTTTACTCTGGATCTATCACCTGTTCGCGTTCTTCATAACCTTCTGGTATGGCCGGCTGGAAGTAGAACAGAACATAATCAAATACTTGATAACTGACACCTACGCAATCATTTTCTTGCTTAACTTGGCTTTCAGTTTCGTACTACCGTTCGCGGTGCTGATCTGGAATCCAGTACGCCGCAGCGACTGGGGCCCGGCCTTGGCAGGGGGCCTACTGATCGTCGGCGGGATAATGTTCAACATCAGGATCTTTGTCGGGTCAGCGAATGCCGCTCCTGGCTCTGATATATATGCTTACTTCTTTGAGCACGTACCGTCGCCGGTCTACCCAGACATATGGGACGTATTTATGGTGATCGGAGGCCTTGCCGCGGCGGCCTTCGTTTATCTGCTGGCCACCAGACTTCTGCCGGTCCTGTCGCTATGGGAAGTGAAAGAAGGCGCACTATATCAAAAGTGGGGCAAACTGCACCGCGGCGAATATCTGATATTGGGCAAACCCGAGTAACCAAGGCTTAAAACTCCAGCGGAGTATCATGCAGGAAGGCACACCACTACAATCTAGACAGATAAACAGGGAGCTGTTGGTCAGCATCCTGAACTCGCCTAAGTGGTTCTTTGGCACCATCAGCGTGTTGGGAATAGGTGTGCTTATCGCTATGAGCACGGCTGGGTTCATGATCAACCAGGGTTTCGGCGTTACTGGCCTGAACCGCCCAGTGATGTGGGGCTTCTTCATCACCAACTTCGTTTTCTGGATCGGTATCAGCCATGCTGGGGTGATGCTCTCGGCGATCCTGCGTCTATCCAAGGCTGAATGGCGACGTCCTGCTACTAGGGCAGCAGAGATTCTGACTGTCTTCTCGCTGATGACAGCGATGACCATGCCCCTGATCCATACCGGTCGCCCTTGGCGTACGGTCTACTGGATCTACACCCTGCCTTTTGTGCCTTACGATTATGCCCGTGGTATCTGGCCAAATATCCGGACACCATTGGTCTGGGACCCCAGTGCCGTTTACACCTACCTGACCTCGAGCATATTGTTCGTACTGGTTGCGTTGATTCCCGACTTCGCCGTGCTACGTGATCGGACGACCGGCATGAGTCACCGCATCTATGGGATGCTGGCCATGGGCTGGCAGGGCAACCCTAGGCAGTGGAAGCTACAGATCATCGCCGGAGTTCTGCTTTCAGCACTGATCCTCCCCGTGTTCGTTTCAGTGCACAGTATAGTTTCTTGGGACTTCGGTATGGCAGTATCTGTTAAGTCATGGCACTCCACGATCTTCGCTCCCTATTTCGTTGTGGGGGCGGTCCATTCTGGGGTGTCTGCTGTAGCATTCGTGCTGATAATCCTGCGTTACATCTACAGTTGGCAGAACTATATACGGCATGAGCACATCGATGCCTTGGCCCGCTTATTGATAGTGGTGGCCACCGGCTGGTTCTATTTCTTTGTGATGGAAGTCGTTTTCGGCTTCTACGGTCGAGAGGCAGACGAGATAGCGGTTAGGGACTACCAGTTTATGGTCAGTCCGTGGAACATTTGGATGATGATTTTCGTGGGAGTGACCTACTTCGCTCCAGTCGCCATCTGGTTGAGTAGGTCCGCACGGAGAAACCTGTGGATAATGTCTCTGGCATGTATCCTCGTGAACATAGGCATGTGGCTGGAACGGTTCTTGATCATAGTGCCTGGCTTGGCCCGCAAGCAACTTCTGACCTTTGACTGGTACACCTACACGCCAAGCGCGGTGGAATGGATCATTATTATTGGTACTTTTTTCCTAGTCACCATGCTCATGGTTATCGTTGCCAGAGTGGTGCCTTTGATACCGCTCTATGACATAAAAGAGGGCGAGATACTTAGAACAGAGATAAAGGTCGGCCGGGTTACAGTCCCGGCGACGTTTAGAGAAGACTAATCAGAGTAGATATCTTGAGGGAACTGAAATGGCCAAAGCACCGATATTAGGCCTGTTTGAAACCGCTGATAACGCCGCCGACGCAGGCGACGCCCTAAAGGCGGCGGGCGTTTCGTCGGCCGACTACGACTTTCTTACGGACGCTCCGTATCCTGAGGGAGCCTTCGGAGAGCGAGAAGAGCCTCATAGGCTCTATATATTCCCATTCGTTGGAGCTCTGATTGGCCTGACTTGTGGCATCATGCTGACGTCGATGACTCAGATGGCTTACCCACTTGTTCAGGGTGGGAAGCCCATATTGTCCTTGCCTCCCATGGCTGTTGTTACTTATGAGAGTACTATGCTCACGGCCATAGTCTTCACTATCATCGGAATCATATTCGAGTCTCGTTTGCCCTCGTTCAAGCAGGGCCTGTACGATACCCGGATCACAGAAGGTTATATCGGCGTTCTGGTTAACGTCGAAGAAGACCAGCTCACCCAGACCCAGACCTTGCTTACCCAGGCGGGCGCTGTTGATGTGGTCCGTAATCAGGGAGCCTAATGATTAACCGGGTGATATCACATTCTGGGCAGTCTGCTAAAGACCAGCCCAGGACAGGACGGAATAGGCGCGGACTAAAGCGTTGGTTCTTTGGCGTTGCGGTGTTATTCGGCATCGTCTTGGTCGGTTGCTCCCAAGGTTCATATCCGGTGGATATCTTTTATGAGCAACACTACCAGCAGTCTTACCGGTCCCACGAGCCGCCTCGATTGAATGGTGCTGCAGAAGCAGTCGCTTTCTATCCGGCTGCCGCCTCTGTGGTGACCGATACTGGTGCTGATTTGTACCGGGTTAACTGCCAGATGTGCCATGGCTCGGATGCTAAGGGTACGGGTCCTGTTTTGGCAAAGATTACCCAGAATTACGGCTATGAGCCTATAGTCCCCGCTGACATCACCAATAGGCCGGTGGTAGTNATAGAATCCACGTTGAAAGCTACAGCCAGGCCTTTAGGACCAACATCAGTTATGCCACCGTTCGGTAAACTGCTAAGCCAGGATGATCGGGAAAAGATTGCCGAATTCATCCGCTCGTTGCCCAAGTAAACGTCTCCGCATAGTATAGCCCGGAGCGCATTGGGGCCGCGCTTTTGGCTCCGGTTGAGATATGAGACCTTCCATACCACCCCACTTTCAGACCANGCTCGTTTCTAAGACTGGTTTCCTCCTAGCTGCTCTCTTGTTGTGCGCTGTGTTGTCGGTTGTCCAGTTAGGTACCCTCCACGCCCAGACTCCTCAGCCTGGTGCTGGTTCCTTCAGCGAAAAGGAGGCCCAGGGCATAGACCGTATGATTATGTGTCCGGTCTGCCCGGCTGAGACCATTGATCAGGCTCAAGTTGAGATCGCGAGACAGATGCGTCAGATGGTCCGTGCCATGCTGGCTGAGGGCAAAGAAAGACAAGAGATATTGGAGTTCTTCGTTGACCGTTACGGCCAAGATATCTTGGGGGCTCCGCCCAAGTCTGGAATCAATCTGGTGGCCTGGTTGGCTCCAATTGGAGGCGTCGCGGCAGCATTGTTAGCAGTATATTTCGTCCTCAGGTCCATGGCCCGGCGTGAACCACTGCTTGCCCTGTCTGGACCAATTCAAGACGTCGGACTGCTTCCTTACTTGCAGTTAGTTGACCGATATCTAGATATGACCCGATCAGAGCCCAGACTGGGCGCCCCTTCTAACCATCCTGGCACCACTGATGAATTATCCGGCCCTAAGCTGGCAGATTCGGAAGAGAAAACTTAGATGGCTGATCTAGGTGCGATAAGCCTCTGGATAGGGTTGGCGTTGAGTGCTTATTCCATGCTTGGGTCAGTTGCCGGGAAGTTGCGGACGTCTCCAGCGTTGGTGGAGAGCGCTCGATCGGCCATGTATGCTGCAGGGTTGGTCCTACTGGTAGCCACGCTCTGCCTGATCATCTCCTTTATCAGTCGTGACTTCGAGATTGCTTACGTGGCAGCGCACAGTGACCTAGCGATGCCGAACCGCTTCACCTGGGTGGCGTTCTACGCCGGTAATGAGGGTTCGCTCCTATACATTGCGACTGTGCTCTCAATCATGTCGGCTATCGCGGTGTGGCGGGCTCCTGAGAAACTCAAGGACGCCATTCCTTACACTACCGCCGTCCTGATGCTTACGCTGACCTTTTTTCTGGCTGTGACCGCCGTCATGGCCAACCCTTTCGACAAATTACCCTTTGTGCCAGTGGACGGCGAAGGTATAAACCCGCTGCTGACCCACTTTGGTATGTTTTTCCACCCACCGGCTCTGATGGCGGGACTGATTGGGATCGCCGTGCCCTTCTCTTTTGCCATCGGATCGCTGTTAGCTGGAAAGTCAGGCGATGAGTGGGTGGACGCCGGACGGGTTTGGGGAATGATATCTTGGGTGTTGCTGGCCGCCGGTCTGTTGCTTGGTTCTTGGTGGGCATACACCATTCTCGGTTGGGGCGGATTTTGGTTCTGGGACCCGGTGGAGAACGCTGCTTTCATGCCATGGTTGGCCCTTACGGCATTCATTCATTCCATCATGGTTCAGAAACGCCGAGGGATGTTCCGTATGTGGAATATCGTGTTAATCAACGTGGCCTTCGGGCTGGCGTTGTACGGTATGTTCATGAACCGGGGTGGATCAGTGCCTTCTGTCCATTCCTTCGGGGCCTCACAGCTAGGTTGGATCTTTCTGCTCTTTTTGGCTATCGGAGTGGTGGTGCCCTTCTTGATCTTCATCTGGCGTTATCCGTTGCTGAAGAGCGCTCAGAACCTAGACTCAATGCTATCTCGTGAAGCAGCGTTCTTGGTCAACAATATGCTACTTCTGGCTATCGCCTTCGTAACACTGTGGGGAACGGTATATCCGCTGATATCCCGGCTAACGAACGGCGAGGAGATCACAGTAGCGCGGCCCTTCTACGACCAGTTGAACGGCCCTTTGATGTTAGCTCTGGTATTTCTGATGGGCGTTGGACCTTTGATCCCTTGGCGCAAATCCAGATTGGCTAGTGTTCGGAGATCGTTGCTGCCGCCCATTGCGGGAGGCCTACTTACCGTGGCCATCTTGGCGGCTCTCGGGTTGCACAAGGACTATGCATTGATTGGGTTTGGCTTGTCAGCTTTTGTGACTACCGGGATACTGATGGAATGGTACCGTGGGACTGGTGCACGCCACCGGAGTTCAGGGGAGAATTATGGCACGGCGTTCGTGAGGCTGATCATGGCCAATCGGCCCCGTTACGGTGGCTACATCGTGCATCTGTCGGTGGTAATGGTTACCCTAGGGATAGTCGGCACATCTTTCTTCGGTGTGCAGAAAGATGTGGTCTTGAGCCCTGGTCAGAGTACACAGATAGAGGACTACGAACTGGTCTTTCTGGGAACTGTTGAAACCCCCAAAAGCAACCGTACCGAGTTCACCTCCACGGTTCAGGTGTTCCGTGGTGGCGACCGTCTGGAGACAATGCGCACTAAGCGATCCTTCTATCCGAACTTCAACATGGCTTCCACCAGCGCCGCCATAAGGTCTACGCCGGTGGAGGACCTGTATATCGTACCTAGCGAGAACCTGCCTGACGGCAGTGTTGGCTTCCGGGTATTGGTGAATCCGCTTATGTGGTGGATGTGGGTGGCTGGCCCAGTGATGTTAGTGGGTACGGTCATCGCTCTGTGGCCACAGAAGATACGCGTACCAATGCCAGCGCAAAGCCCCCATAGTTACGTTACCCGGCCCTCGGCTGTTTAGCGCCGATGCGCACCTGATACACTGAGTCACATGGACGCGGAAACCGTTATAGCCATATCCCTTGGAGCAGCTTTGGCGGTGTTCAGCTTTTGCGTGGTGTACTACACATTTATGCGCGCCCGACCATATGGTACCGTCGAAGCCAACACTCCAGCTTCGACAGATGACCAGGCGTTGGCGGATATCTTTGATGCAATAAACACCTTAGACCTGGAATATCAGCTAGGTAGATTGGCCGAGGAAGAATTCCAGACCCAATTCCAAGCTTATAGGGTACGGGCGGCCGAGGTGCTCAGAGATCAGTTGGAGGCCGGCCGCGGCGACCCTGCATGGGCGTTGGAACAGGAGGTATTGCTAGCAACCGGTACCCAAGCTGGCGTTACCAGCAGAGTAATGGCATGTCCAGACTGCAGCTCGGCGGTGCTGGCAGGCACACCTTTGTGCCTTAACTGTGGAGCGGAAATGGCGCTGCAATCGTGAGAGGGACGAGGGCATTATTCACGGTATTGGCATTCGCGTCGTTGTTGGCGGTATTGGGCCCAACACCTATCTCAGCTCAACAGACGCTGGATGTTCGCGGCCAGGTGGTAAACGGGACTGAAGGGGCGGTTGTCCCGGATGGCCTTAATGTCTTGATGCTTATCACGGGCGCTGACGGTAGGTTGTCAGGTACCGGACAGACGTCCTCCGACGCTCAGGGCCGGTTCGTATTTGAAGATGTTCAAGTCCGCGAAGGCGATTCCTACACAGTAAGTGCGGACTACTTGGGAGTCTTTTATGGGGTGGCGCTGGATGCGGCAGATCTGGTCGATGATCTGACCTTGACCATCTTCGAGACCACCGCTGACGCTTCAGTCATCGAAGTGAAGCGTCATGTGATGGTCATCGCTGCGGTGGACGAAGGAGCTCAATCCCTCAGCGCCATCGAGTTCGTCCAGATCGATAATCCTTCGGACCGCACTCTGGTCCCGGACCTGACAAATGTGGAGCAAATCAGTTTCCTCCGCTTTTCATTGCCTCCCAGCCCGACAGAGCTAAACGTCAACTCGGACCTACCGGCGGGGGATATCGTTTCAATCGGTACAGGGTTCGCCTTTGCGTCTCCGGTGGCGCCTGGTCCCCACAATATTGATTTCTCGTATACGTTTCCCTTCGACGACGAAACACTCCCATTCCGTCAGAGTTTGGTGCAAGGCACGGATATATTTCAAGTTTGGATCCCAGAGGTGATCTCTGGGGTGGAAGTTAACGGACTAAGCAGTATCGACTCTATAAACGTCCAAGGGACTGCTTACCGGGCTTACGAGCACAATGACATCCCCCGTGGGCAGGGTGTAGAGCTGGAGTTCATTGGCTTGCCGATGCCCGGAGTTTGGGCACGGTTCGTGGACTCTGTCACGGGAGGTAAATTTTGGCAGGTTACCATTCCCTGCGCCTTGGGAGCAACGTTGGCCGCAATGCTCATGTACGGTTTGATATGGGGTTATCGACCTGCGTTTGCGGATGGCTCGTCTGGAGAGGCGGAGCCTGTAGATCCAAGGGAGAGAACGGCTGTGGTTCAGGCAGTTGCAGCCTTAGACCATCGATACCAGAAAGGCGAGTTGTCTGATGTTTATTACCGGGCCGAAAGGATGGAACTGGTCTCTCAAGTGCTAGGCCAAGGCGCCTATGGGGATTCCACCAGGTCGGATCAAGAATGAGCAAGCGTGTTTGGGCCGTTTTGGGTGGCGGAGTTCCCATCGCCGCGCTCATCGCTATATTGGCTTGGGCGTCCATCAGCACTGGTGGTAATCCCGGAGGCTTGGCGGTTAATTCCGACTTGATCGAGTTTGAAGTCGACACCGGCTTGGCTAGGGATTTTGAATTGGATTTGGTCGGTGGTGGAGTTCTGAAGCTCTCCGAACTGCGTGGCAAGATCGTGATGGTGGATTTCTGGGCCTCGTGGTGCGCACCGTGTCGTGCGGAGGCTCCAGCGTTGGGCATAGTCTATGAGGAGTTCCGAGGACACCCGGTTGAGTTTATAGGGGTAAATACATGGGATAATTCCGGGGATGCGGAGGTCTTTCTCCAGCAGGAAGGGCAGGTCTACCCCAATGGGTTCGACGCAAATGGGACCGTAGCCATAGACTACGGCGTACGGGGAATTCCAGAGAAGTATTTCATCGACCGGGACGGGTTTCTGATAAAGAAGCTGTCTGGGCCTTTGACCGAGACTACCCTTCGGAACACGATCAATGAACTGATGGCACGCTAGATGCCAAGCAGCTTGAGATATTAACAGCGGATTGCTGGACCTATAACGCTAAACAGCGATAAAGGTGGGCTATGAGCGCACCACAATTGGCAGTTGCCATGGACTGGGGCGGTACTTGGATCAGGACGGCCCTCATCAACAAACAGGGCAGGATCCTTTGGCAGGACAGGAAGCCCAACCCCCCCAACGGGACCAAAGAGGAGTACCTTGGTAACGCTCAGGACCTCCTGGCCGAGACTATCCGGCAAGCTGGGGGCTCCGTGGCGGGCATTGGAGCCGCAGTGGCTGGACCGGTGGAACCCACTACCGGCACGTTCTTTCAACCACCGAACCTGATGGTGCTTGACGGGGTGTCTTTCAAAGACCTGTGGGAAAATGCTTTTAACGTACCGGTCTGGGTGGGTAACGACGGGAATCTGGCTGCCCTGGGTGAACATTACTTCGGCGCGGGCAAAGAGTCGGCGGATAATGGCCGTCCGATCAAAACCTTGTTCTACGTCACTGTGAGCACAGGGGTTGGTGGTGGGTTGGTAGACAAGGGCTCGGTATTTCTGGGTGCCAACGGGCTCACCGCAGAGATCGGGCATACTTTAGTTGATACGACCGACGCCGCATTAGAGTGCCAATGCAGGTCTAAAGGGTGTCTTGAGTCGATGGCGTCGGGTTCGGCCATCGAGCGAATAGCCAAGCAGAAGGTAGCTTCAGGCTCGTTCGCTGATTCGGCTCTAGCGGCCCTTGCATCACATCTTATAGACTCTGAAGCTGTTTTCGATGCTGCAGTTAAGAACGACCCTTTGGCCGTATCGATTGTGGATGGCGCCGTTTCAGCGCTGGTAGTGGGTCTGACCAACGTTGTCCACTTGTTCAACCCAGACATGATAGTGCTGGGTGGCGGTGTGACCCAAGGTCTGGTTAAGCTGGATTTGCTCCTGCGCATCCGCCAGGAGGTGACGGGCCGGGTTATGAGCGAACTCCATAAAGATTTCCAACTGACTTCAGCCCGGCTGGGCGACTCTGTTGGCTTGGCTGGAGCCGCTGCGTTGGTCTGGGACCAGCTGGGTAGTTAGCCTATTAAGGCTAACTAAGTGTTGCCAGGCACAGGCGCGTTGATTCTAATAGGAATCGTATTGACTAGTTACTGAACGCGTTCCGGTTTCTTTGGGAATTCCCACTGATGTTAATCAAACCAATGAAAGCTTAATGGCACGGGTCAGTTGATGTAACGGCCTCCCATTACGTTTACACTGTCACCGGTGATGTAACCCGACTCGTCAGAAGCGAAGAACAAGCATGCGTTGGCGATGTCTTGGACAGTGGCTTGCCGGCCCATGGGTATCTCTTTTAGGTGTTCTGACGAGCCACGGCTGACCTCCGCCTGGAATTCGGGGTACCACTCAGGGTTGTTCCTAGAAGTGTCAGTTGACCCCGGGTTCACCATGTTGGCGCGGATATTGTAAGGCGCCATCTCGGCGGCGACTGCGCGGATCAAGCCGAGGACTCCTGTCTTGGCGGTTGTAACGATGCTCGTACCTGGACGTCCAGTAATGGCCGATTGACCACCCAGAGCGATGATACTGCCGGTTTGGCGTTCAATCATCCCTGGCAATACGGCTTTGCACAGGTAGAAGGCGGCGTGCATGTTAACGCCCAGAGTGTGGTGCCATTCCTCGTTGGTCACTTCCAATATGGGTTTGTGAGGACGGATCGCCACATTGCTAACCAAGATGTCGATCTTTCCTAGAGCTTTGATGCCATCTTCCACCATTTTGGTGACGCTGGCCGAATCAGAAACGTCTGCGAGTACCGAGTGGGTCTTTACCCCCAGCTCCCGGCATTTGCTTGTAACCTCGTCCAGATCAGACTGGTTGACACGGGTGTTGAGGATCAGGTCAGCGCCCTCCCGGGCGAAGGTCAATGCGACCTCTCTGCCGATATTTCGGCTGGCACCGGTGATGAGGGCTGTCTTTCCTTCCAGTCGCATTTTTCACCTTTTCGCGAGATATTAATCTTCCGTGGCGCTGTAACGTAAGTTGTGTTGCGGGCTAGATTTTACCATCTTGCCTAGATATGTGGTGGCGCGGCTACCTTGACCGTACTGTAGTGCGGTGTAGAATTGCCGTGAAATATCTACGGCCACCGCAGCGATGGGGGCCAACATGAGGTGAAGTAACGATGAAATGGTGCAGATTCTCCACAGGAGGCCCCATCTCCTTCGGTGTTATAGAAGGCGATACGGTTACCGAGGTTGAAGGCAGCCCTTTTGAGAGCTATACGAGGACTTCTAATACGCATAAATTGGATGCCGTGAAGCTGGAAGTGCCCGTTATTCCACCGACGTTCTACGCCGCAGGTATCAATTATCCTGAGCATGTTACCTGGGCTGCGCAGATGCGTGGCGAAGAGCCGGTCCTACCGCAGCAGGCTGATGTCGGATACCGTGCGATTAATGCCCTCGTGCCTGACGGACACGACATCATCGTTCCCAAGGATGCTACGGAGATGCTGCAGTATGAGGGTGAACTGGTAGTAGTCATCGGTAAGACCTGCCGCAACGTCACCGAAGAGCAAGCACTGGACTATGTGTTGGGTTACAGCATCGGTAACGATGTCAGCGAACGGACCTGGCAGCGAGGTGATCGCACCATGTGGCGGGCCAAGAATACAGACACTTTTAAACCGATGGGTCCCTGGATCGTGACTGACCTTAACCCCGACGACTTTCATGTGGTTATCAAAGTCAACGACCGGATAGTGGGCGAATATGATGTGGCCTCGGCAATCTTTGGTGTGCGCACTTTTATCAGCAAGATGAGCCAGTATTTAACGCTGGTTCCAGGTGATGTCCTGTGGATGGGGACCGACGGCGCCACCGAGAACATGGTTGATGGTGACGTCTGCACCATCACCATCAACGATATCGGAACCTTAACGAATAAAGTTAACTGGCAGAAATAGGCAGTTNAGNTNCGGTTCCATCGGCTTAGACTAGGATAAGCGCCCTTGCTTAGCCGGGGCGCTTTTTTGCATGAAGCATTACGTCTCCAGGCCGATGCCCGTCTCGGCGGACCAGGCCTGAAGGCCGCGGCGGTAAGCGAGCGCGCCCATGGGCATGATGACGCATTGCATAGCCTCCAGGACCTCCATGGGTGATGCACCTTCTTGGATAGCCACGTGGATGTGGGCTTGGATCTGGTCAATGTCGGCTTTGAGGGCGGCTTCCACTGCCACTTGCAGTAGTTCCTTGGTCTTGCGGTCGAGCAAGCGCTGCCCGGTGTAGGTGGCGTCGATAAACTGGTTGTAAGAGGCGACCCATTCCATGTCCACTTCAGCCATGATTCGGTGCATCTCCAGAGAATAACCACGGTTTTCCGAGACCCTCTTTAGCATTTCATCTCTTGTTTCTTCAGCCATTGTTCTTGCTCCTTGGTTTATTTCTTTTGTCGGCAAATGCCTAATTAGGTGCGCAGATTGTAAGCTCTCTAAGCGCTGCCTACCAGTTAACACCGTTGCATATTCTAAGCATGAAAAAACCAGAGGTGGGGTGATACAATTCGCCGATGCCGCCCGTGATCGTGGAGTCAGGCGGTTAGGAGGTATTATCGCCGAGTCTAGATTTACCCCAGAATATTTCCAGCGTGTGGATGAACAAGACGACTCAGTCTTCTACGAGACGCCGCGATTAGTTGTACATATAGATGATGGGGCTATCGCCGCCATCGGCCAGTTCTTTAAACAGCAGATCCCTGAGAACTCTGAAGTCTTGGATTTCATGAGCAGTTGGCGGTCCCATTGGCCTGCGGGGCATCCCAAAAAACGGATGATCGGGCTGGGCATGAACGACGTTGAGCTAAGAGAAAATCCGGACCTGGACGGATATGTTGTTCATGATGTGAACGCGAATCCCATACTGCCCTTTGAGAATGAAACTTTTGATGCGGTTGTCATCACAGTTTCTGCTCAATACCTGACCAATCCCATCGATACATTCCACCAGATCGGGCGTATATTGCGGCCGGGTGGTAAGTTCATAGTCGGTTTCTCCAACCGTATGTTCCCCACCAAGGCAGTCCTGAACTGGCGGAACTCAACGGACCGTGGCAGGGTTGATTTGGTGGGCACATACATGGAGGCGGCAGAGAGATTTGAGGATATCCAGGCCTCGTTCCTCAATCCTGACCAGAGCCCTCCGGGCGATCCGATGTACGCAGTCTACTGCCGGAAAACCCAGGATTAGTCGATTCCCGGATCAACCGAAGGTTCTGGTGTGACAGAGGACTGTGGTAGACGGCCGGGGGAAGTCGCGGCCAACACCACCACAGCAGCGAAAGCCACGATTATGCCGAACACAGTAAATGGCGTTTTATAGCCACCGGTGGCGTCGAACATAAACCCGGCAACTATAGGGCCGAGGGCTTGTCCGCCGATTTGAGCTGGAAGGGTTAGTCCCCGGATGCTTCCTAGGTGGAGTCTGCCGTAGTAGTCGGCCCAGGTGAGCCGTAACAGTAGCTGCATACCACCGACCCCGATGCCCAGTAGTAACCCCATTGGAATTCCCGTTGCCAGCGAGGCGCTGAACCCGGTGCCGATGGCACCCAGTGACATCGTTGCTCCTGCCATACACAGGAGGATCCTGAGCGGCAACCGCCTGGCCAGCATGGTCCAGAACAATCCGCCGGGAACCTGTCCAAAGGCGAAGGTGCTGGCTGTTAATGCAGCCAGATGGGTTGGGACGCCTTGGCCGATGTAGTGGGGTACTTGGTGCAGGCTGACCCCGGCCTGGACGATGAACCCGAATACCGAGAATAACACCAAGATCCAAAATGCCTTGGTCCTCAGCGCCTGTCGCACTGTGTAGTTGAATTCGGTAAAGCTGTGTGTGGTTGACTCGCGGTCAACATCTGTTTTTGCAAGACTATTAGGTTCTAGCAGCCTGGTTCTTTTAGGGTCAGGTTCTAGGTTCATATCCTCAGGCCGCCGTGCCATCAGCAGCAACACCGGGATTATGCCGGAGCTGATGGTGAATATCCCCATGGCCAGCCAGGCAGTGCGCCAACCCCAGCCGTTGATCAGCACCTGTGCGATCAACGGGAATATTGTGAGGCCGATGCCTTGGATGATTCCCATCAAGGCCAACGCCATAGGCCGGCGGCGGATGAACCAGTTGCTGACTGCGGTGGATGTGCCCAATTCCAACGGACTGGAAAATACCGCACGGCCAGGGACGTACAACAAGTAAAAAGACCAGATGGGAGAGGTCAGAGAAAGCCCGATAGCGCATAATCCGACCATGGCCGACGAAGCCGAAAGCAGCACCCCGGAGCCGTATCGGTCTATGAGACGGCCTGCCATGGGGGATACGAGCAGCCCGAAGAGGGCGCCCAAACTGACTGCACCGGAGAACTGACCTCGAGTCCAGCCGAAGGTCTCCGTCATGGGCACGACGAATACTGAAAGGGTGGCTACTGCCATCACTGGCCGCGCTCCGAAGCTCGGGACTGAGGCCGCGGCTAGAATCACCCAACCGTAGTAGACCGGCAGTCTATGGGCCAGGCGGGTACGCAGCGCCGCGAAATTCAAGGGCGTGCGCTCCAATCATGGAAAAGCTCGTGCGATATGGCAGGTACTTCCATATTCGGCGTGCCTAATCCTGGTGCAGAGGGTCTCCTAAGACGTGCATCAAGCGGTTTGCCCAGCCGAACAGAGATGCCGACAGAACCAAGTCTAGGATTTCACCCATGCTAAGTCCGTTATCGACCAGGCGTTCCACGTCGGATCTGGTCGCCTCAGATGGGCACTTGGACAATTTTGTGGCGAATCCCAAGAGGGCTTTTTGGCGTTCGTCTAAGTCTGCATCTTCACCGTCGGTGAAGATGCTATCCATGACCGATTCGTCCTTTGTCAGTTGGCTATAGCGGTTAGCATGGACGGCCGCACAATAGATGCACCGATTGACCACTGAGGCTGCCACTGCCCCTAATTCAGTCTCAGCGCGAGAGAGGCCACCGTGGCCATACATGATTCCGTTGAAGAGGGGCGTGCGCTGTTGGAGGGTTTCAGGGTCTAGCGCTAATACCAGCGTGTACTCGCCAATCTTGGTATTGGAGACTGTGACTTTCATAGCATCCAGTTGTTCGTCACTGGCCTGTTCGAGTTCAAGGGGTATTACGCGTGGCTGCCAGAACGGGATGGAGGAGGTGAATTCCTTGATCGGTTCGTTCATGCGACTTGTGCCATCAGCCGAAGCCCGGCGACGACTCTGATCTGGTAGGCGATGAAGGCGATTAGCTCTGAAAGCCGGACTATATCAGCGTCGTTGAGGCCCGCCGACTTTAATGCAGAGACATCTTCTGCTTTGACGTCTTTGGGATTCAGCGTAACTAAGTCGGTGTGGCGGAGAATCGCTTTTATCCGAGTGTCATGGCCGCCTTCGAAATCGGTGTCGGCAAGGGCGTGGCTTCCGACGCTGAATAGTGATTCGTAATGCCGGGCCAAGGTTTCCTCGTTGTTCCTTTTGGCTATCCGGCAGGCGAGTCCCGCCCGCTCGGCATGGGACAGCCCGCCCGGGTGATTGGGCCGGAGCGACGCTTCGTGGGAGTTTTCAGTTAAATGTAAGATGTCGCTGCGCAGGGATAGAGCACCAGCCAGAGGGCTGTCGGCAGAGATGCCCGATGCTTTGGCGACTATGGTTTCAAATATATCCAATATGCCTCCATATATCTGAACGGCTCTAGAATGATCCGTCGATAACGATGTCTAGCACCGCTGGTTTGCCCGAGGCAACTGCACGTTGGACAGCAGGTGCGATCTCGGCTGGGTCGGTGATCCGCTCGCCGTGGACGCCCATACTGCTGGCAATGGATGAGACGTCGAAGGGCGTCGGGAAGTCCGAGTAAGGCAGGTTTTCCCCGGAAGATTCCTTCTGCTGCAGAATCTCCCGTTGATATACGTCAAAGTTCACTTTGAGAACGCGATACATACCGTTGTTGCAAATGACAAAGATGCACGGGATGTTGTCGTTGGCTGCGGTCCATAATCCTTGGATGGTCATCATGGCGCTACCGTCGCCGATGATTCCGAACACCGGACGGTCGGGGTTTGCTACTGCGGTGCCCATGGTTGTGCCGATGCCGCCTCCGATGGATTGGCCCCTGAAAGCGCGGAGGTCGCCCCTCTTTTGACCCTGGAAATAGTGACGCATGGTGGCGCGATTGCTGATGGAGTCGTCCACTACGATGGCGTTGTCCGGCAGGGCGTCCGCAAGCTCAGACATCATCCGGGCTGGGGACATAGGTTTGTTGTCCCATTTGGCGGTTACCGAGTCCTCAAAGGCCTTTCGCTTGTCCGCAGCTGCTGCCACCACTCCGATCTTCCGACCTTCGATCTCGTTGGCTAGCTCAGGGGTAATCAAAGGTTTGAGTGATCGGATGAGTTCTTCGATCGCTAGGCCGCAGTGAGACACGATACCGACGTCTGTGGGTTCTGAGCGGCCAGCACGCCCTGGGATGGGGTCGATATGGACCAACTTGGTATTCTCTCCCAGGATGATGTCTCCCCAGTAGAATAATTCGTCCATGGCGTCCATACCGATCGCCAAAACCAGGTCCACACCTTCAAGAGCCTTTCGGCTGCTGGTCACCCGCAGGGTGTGGTTGCCGAAGAACTGGGGATGAGTGGTAGGGAACGACACCTCCGCGCCCCTGGACTGGTGGACGGGGAAACCCATCAGTTCGGCTAACTCCACGGCCATGTCATTGGCGTGGTCTTCTGAGACGCGATCGCCCACCATCATCAAGGGTTCCTTGGCGGCCATAATCAGTTTCACGGCCTCTTCGATCCCTTTGGGGTCGGGCCTATAAGAGTCGTGCATCTTGCTGGAGGGTACGATGTTCATCTCGGCTTCCGCCTCCAGGGCGTTGGCGGTGAATCCGACGTACACTGGGCCTTTGGGGTGGCTATTGGCTTCGTGGAACGCACGACGCATGACCGAAGGGATCTGGTCTGGAAGGTTCAACTCCACGGACCACTTAGTTACTGGACGTACCAGCTCGGCTAAGTCGGTCTTGGTCTCGTTGACCTTGCGGGCGTCGTAGTTAGCCGATGTGATGACCATAGGGGTGCCGGTGTTGAGCGCGTCCAGCATGAGGGCTATGCCATTGGCAAGTCCGCTGTCTACATGGAGGCTGACGAAGGACGGCTTTTCGGTTGCCCTGGCATAGGACTCGCCCATGCCCATCGCCACGCTCTCTTGCAGGGTCAGGAAGTATTGTAGTTCTGGGTAGTCTCCTAGCATATCTATCAAGGGCGCTTCGCTGGTACCGGGGTTGCCGAAGATGTGCTTCACGCCTTCCGCCTTCAGCATCTCCAACACGGCTTGTTTACCGGTCATAATTTGAGCCATCTAATGAACCTTCCATCTAACTAAGTAATGTTTTTGAACGGGTAATTCATGTTCACCCGAAACCGCCTGTTCGGGCAATTTTCGCTGGTACATTTTAATTGCTATGGGGCAAGCACAAACAGACTTTTCACGGTGTGCAAGTTAGGGTGCGGGTTGTACCAACTCGATCACTACATCGTCCGGGCCTTCGATGTAGGCTAGTTTGATACCTTGCGGTGTGACCGTCAGGGGAAGTATCACCCTGATTCCTTCGGCTTCGAACCGTGCCATTTCCGATTCAAGGTCTTCCACGTGGAACCCGAAGTGTTCAAGTCCCAGCCGGTTTAGTTCGGGGATCGCTCGCTCGGGAGAGGAGTTGGGAGGCTGGGAAGAAATATTCAGCCGCGTCGGTCCGCCGACCTGCATGCCGATGGTGATCGTGCCCGGCATAACCTCGCGCTCGGACGTCTTCTTAGCGTTGAATATCTTTTCGTACCAGGCGGCCGATGTATGAGGGTCTTTGGCACGGATATGGACGTGATTGATTGCGTAGTCCATGATTGTTCTCCTTAGATGCGAGATGCGGCCCTTTGTTGGGCTTGCTTGCACACGTCGGAATGTTAGCCTCGCTGGGAACCCTTGTCTACTCCAGAGTGGCCTGATGGGACCACGGGCACGATATTTGGCAGGAAAAAACCGAAGTCTGTATACTCGGCTAAAACCCTCACGAGGATTTACATGGCGCGGACTTTTCGCCTGGCGCTGGCGCAAATCAACCCCACGGTTGGCGACATACCTGGAAACACAGCCAAAATCTTGGACTACCTGGAGCGCGCTCGCCAAGCCCAGGCAGACCTTGTTGCCTTCCCCGAGATGGCCACGACTGGCTATCCACCAGAAGACCTCCTCTACAAGAAGTCATTCTTGACTGAGAATGTAGCTGCTGTGGAGAAGGTGGCCGGCGCGTCCCAAGACATGGCGGTTGTGCTGGGTTATGTGAACATCGTGTCTCTGGAGCGCGAGTCCGAATATGTCGGCCCGCAGATCACCAACGCCGCGGCGCTGTGTTATGACGGCAAGCTGGTCGACACCTACCACAAGATATTCTTGCCCAACTACGGAGTCTTTGACGAGCAGCGCTATTTTCAAAGAGGCTCAGTTTGCCCTGTCTACGAGATAGGGGGCGTTTCTCTTGGCGTTAACGTCTGCGAGGACATCTGGTATCCGGTGGGTCCGACCACGGTCCAGCGTCGAGCTGGCGCCGAACTCATCGTCAACATAAACGCATCGCCATTCCACGCCGGCAAACGCGCCTCCCGGGAGGAGATGATTGCGGAGCGAGCGTCTGACCATGGGCTTGTCGTTGCTTACGTGAACACGGTGGGAGGGCAGGACGAATTGGTATTCGATGGTGGCAGCATCATCTGCGACTCAATCGGTGGGTTGGTCTCTCGGGGGCCCGCTTTCGAGGAATCGTTGCTGGTGGCGGATTTGCTCTTCCCAGATCCTCCTGCAAATACGGCGTCAAGATTTGCTAGTGTGGACACTGCATCGGTTGGGATGTCTAAGATTTTGACAGTGTCTGGACCGAATGCTGCGCGCAAGGAACCTCTCGAAACCCGGACCTTCTCGCGAGCCATGAATGGTCCAGAAGAAGTGTACCGGGCTTTGGTTATGGGCACTGGCGACTATCTACGAAAATCGGGTTTCTCCAAGGCACTGATCGGGATGTCTGGTGGTGTGGACTCAGCTTTGACAGCTGTGGTGGCAGTGGACGCGCTGGGCAAAGACAATGTGGTCGGGATCACTATGCCCTCGCGCTATTCTTCTGAGGGCAGTATCAGGGATTCTACGCAGTTGGCTGAGAACTTAGGTATGGACCTTTGGGAGGTGCCTATCGAACGAGCCCACCGTGCCTTTACCGACATGCTGGAAGATCGGTTCGAAGGAACCGAAGCCAATGTTGCTGAAGAGAACGTTCAAGCTCGGGTACGGGGTAACGTTTTGATGACGGTGTCCAACAAGTTCGGTTGGATCGTGTTAACAACTGGCAACAAGTCAGAGATGGCAATGGGGTACGCCACGTTGTACGGCGATATGGCAGGCGGGTTCGCGGTCTTAAAGGACGTACCCAAGACCACGGTCTACGAACTCTGTCGCTGGCGTAATCGGCAGGGTCAGGCCTTCGGGACGATCGACGATGTTATACCATCGGCCATCATCGATAAACCGCCGAGCGCTGAATTGCGCGAGGACCAGTTGGACGCCGACAGTCTACCGCCCTACGAGGTGTTGGATCCGGTGATAGAGGCCTACGTAGAGGACGACTTAAGCTACCAGGATATGGTTAGTCAAGGGTTTGACCCCCAGGTGGTGTGGCAGGTCATTACCGCGGTGGACCGCAACGAATACAAACGCCGCCAGGCCCCGCCCGGGGTCAAGATCACTCAGCGGGCTTTCGGAAAGGATAGACGCCTTCCGATTGTAAACCGCTACCGGCAGCGCGAGGATGAGTAGGCTGTAATCTCTCACGGGGTCCAGAGATGCAGGCTGTTTACGCCGGTGGTTCAACCTCTATTCGGAAGGACACCTCTAGGAATTGTTTTTCTGGAGCCATGACGTTATAGGTCGATGGTTGCAAAGGCTAGTTACCAAGCACATTGTTGAGATGGTAATAGTTTTGTTAGATCTGCGTTCGGGCGAAGGCAAAACATGCTTGAATCGCGAAACTGTATCAAATTTTCGGCCAGTTGGATCGATTGATTTTTCAAATCAAACAAAGTTGCTTCAAAGCCGTAGGCACCAAGTCAATCACTGAAATAACGGAGTTCATCCCACCGCCTTAGGAAGCGCTTGGGCTCCAGCTACGCCTGAACGACGCCCTTCGTGACGTTGCATCTCTTTTCCAGAGCAGCTATTTGTTAGGTTAGACGAAATTACCCAGTCCAGAGACCGCAGGGAAAATCTCTGACGGAAATCCAAGAACCCGTGAAAGAACATGTTGGATTGGTACTTCGTGAACCTTGGCGCTGGCTAGATATGCCTCCCGAGTGAAGATCGAATAATTGTCGAAGGTTTGTATCAATTGACAGGGGTATCCCATAGGCGCAGAATGAGCCTTACACATGATTAAGCCCAAAAATAAAGCAGCTTTTGGCTTGACGAGCCGTCTCCACTACGCATGGATCGTTATTGCTATAGCGGCGATTATGCATATGGCTGGTGGGTCGATCCGGCAAGCGTTCGGTGTGCTCATTGTTCCTCTACAAGAGGATATGGGCTGGAACCCGGCCACCGTCACCTTGGCCTATGCGCTGGCCAGCATAATAGGTGCGTTGCTAGCTCCGTTAAGCGGCATCTGCACTGACCGCTATGGTGCTCGTAAGGTAATCATGGTTGGCGTGGCCACCTTCGCCGTTGGGGCGCTGATGACCGGAGTGATTTCGGAGATCTGGCATCTTTGGATCTCTTACGGTCTGTTCTTGGGCGTAGCCCAGGCGTGCTTCAATGTTCCCATCATCACTACTGCTACTTATTGGTTCCGTACCCATTTGGGGTACGGAGTGGGATTTTTACAAGCATCCCACGGTCTCGGCCCCGCCGTGATGGCCATTGTGGTCAGCGTGTTGATCACCGGGGCCTCGTGGAAGATGGCTTTTTGGTCTATAGCCATTATCGGCGGCATCATCATGCTGGTATTGATGGCCTTTTTCCGGAATCGGCCTGCGGACATCGGAGGGGAGGCTTTCGGCGCCACCGAGCCTGATGAACCGGAAGAACGAGACCCGGTTATGGAAAGGGCAAGGGTAAAGGCCTTCCGGACCAGTATGCAGTCGACCACAACCTTCTGGAAGTTGGTTTCTATCCACTTCCTAGGCTGTGTGAGCCACGCCATAGTTATCATATATATCATCCCTATCGCTGTGTTGGCCGGAGTAGATAAGGTAACCGCTGCTGGTGTTCTCAGCACGTTAGCCCTAGTCAGTGTTAGTACACGCTTCTTGACTCCAGTGATTGCTGATTACATCGGCGCGCGGGGTACCATGGCCACGTCATTCATGTGGCAGGGGCTGCCAGTGCTCATGCTCTTTTGGGCCCATGAACCCTGGCAGTTCTACATGTTCGCAGTGATCTTCGGTATCGGCTACGGAGGGGAAGGTTCAGCGTTCCCAATCATCAACCGCCAGTACTTCGGCCGAGGTCCGATGGGTTCGTCTTTTGGCTGGCAGCAGTTCGGCGCTGGTTCTGGTATGGCCATGGGCGCATGGATTGGCGGAGCTTTGTTCTGGTTGTTCGACTCCTATACAGCCACTATCCTTATCTCAACTCTCACCAGCGTTGCTGGTGCTGCAATCATCATGTCCATGGAGCCTACAGACCGCATACTGATACCAAGCTGGGAAGATACCATCTCCGCAGTTCCGGCGGCGGCTGATGACTAACTGGACCCCTTTGGTCAGCCCTCGGTCCTGATAACTATTATTCCCTGACCTCGGCTGTAACCGTAATGCTATTCCTGTATAGTCCCGTGGCGGTAATTCTCGGGGCGCCGTTCTTCCTAGCTCGGTTAGACACTTAAACTCCAATCACCCGCCGCCGATTCAACGTGGCCGGGGCTGGTTATGAACTATGGCGATAGGCGCGGCATTCGGAATGATGAGCGCTTTATTCATGGGTGGCCTGTACGTGGCCGGAGCGCTGGGTGCGATAGCGCTCATACTCATGAAGTTCTTCAACATATCTAATCCCAACCTATGGAACATCATGGGAAATCGGGCTTGGGAGGGAAGCACTAACTTCATCCTGATCGCCATTCCGTTGTTCATCTTGATGGGCGAGCTGGTCCTTCGGAGTGGAGTCGCTGAGCGGATGTACAATGTCCTTTCTCGATGGCTCGTCTTTATTCCCGGCGGACTGATTCATAGCAACATCGCTTCTTGTGCAGTGTTTGCTGCCTGCGCCGGGTCCAGCATTGCTACTGCGGCTACTATAAGCAGAGTGGCCCTTCCATCCTTCCGTCAACGGGGCTATAACGAGCGGCTGGTCATCGGGTCTCTGGCCGCTGGCGGCACACTGGGCATCCTGATACCCCCCAGTATCGGGTTGGTGCTATATGGGCTAATCGTTGGCGAGTCCATCGGCAGACTGTTCTTGGCAGGCTTTGTCCCCGGGGTTATGTTGGCCGTGACGTTCATGCTGATGATTGTGGTGGCGTCCAAGATATGGCCGGGCATAGCACCGAAAGAACAAAGTGTTACCTGGCGTTTGCGGTTCGTGGGTTTGTTCAGCCTGCTGCCGATCGCCGCTCTTATCTTCGCAGTGCTGGGCAGCATCTATTTTGGGATCGCCACCCCGACTGAAGCAGCCGCAGCAGGAGTGACCGGGGCGTTAGTCCTGACCATTGCAGGGAATTCAGGGATGTTGGTCATTAGTCTGACCGCAGGTTGCGTCAGAAAATTCCCTCTACTTCCACGAGGTGCGATGGTCCGTTTGGACGATATTCAGAGTGTCAGACCGGTTATGCCAGGTGACGTAAGGCGGAACGTCGACCGCATGGTCGGCCTCCTGAAGGAATCGTTCCTCTCAACTGCTCGCACATCGTCCATGATCTTGCTGATCTTGATGGCGGCCTTCACCTTACAATTCGCTTTTGCGGCGGTGAGAATCTCTGTGGATATGGCGGAGTGGGTCGCTTCCTTCGACCTCACACAGTTGCAGTTGATCCTGATGTTGGTTGTCTTTTATCTGGTATTGGGAACTTTCATGGAAAGCTATTCCATGATGCTGACTACTTTGCCCATCTTGATCCCGGTGTTGAATGACGCCGACGTCGACAAGGTGTGGTTCGGAATCATAATGGTGATCCTTCTTGAGGCGGCGCAGATCAGTCCGCCCCAGGGCATGGCCCTTTATGTCCTTCATGGAGCTCGGAGCGACACTGACAGAGAGCTATCAGAGTATGAAGGCGTGCTGGCGGAGACGGGAACCATAAATGACGTTTTCGTGGGCGTATTGCCGTTCATGGTATGTATGTTTATCGTGATTGGCCTGATTATCGCCTTCCCTGCATTGGCAACATGGCTCCCAGACTTGGCCAAAGGTAACTTCTAGGCGCCAGCGCAGCCAGCTTTTCGTGGGTGGTCTTAGATTGGAAACACCCCTTCGGATAAAATGTTCGAAGGGGTGTTTCCAATCTAACCGCGGTTGTACTGCCCGTCTAGGGGAGGCGGACTATGGCCTCTACTTCTACTAATAGCTCGGGGCGGACCAGGCCCGCAACTACCACGGTAGAGCTAGCCGGTGGGTCCTTGGGCCAGGTTTCAGCCCGGACCTTGCTGTAGGCGGGATAGTGGGCGATGTCAGTGATGAAGCAGGTGATCTTGGCCACATCTTCCATCTTGGCTCCGGCGGCGGAGACCACGTCGCCGATATTTGCCATCACCTGGCGGGACTGGGCCTCGGCGTCACCGACTCCAATCACATTGCCACCGCTATCCACGGCGACATGTCCCGATACGAACAATAAGTCACCGACGATCATCCCGGGTGACAGGGCAGGGTTGGGAGCGGCACCCGCTGGGCTCACAGGTTTTCTTTCTGGCATGACTGTACCTCCAGGGTTATTCTTTTTATTAGTCGGTTGGGCGCGTGAGCCAACATTATACATACAGCGATACTGGGCTGGTGCTTGGCGCCTCGTTCGCGTTACCTGGAGAAGCCGGACATTAGCAACCATACTAACCCCTTTTTGCGGGAGAAGGAATCGTGTGAGCCGCTGTTCTGAGCACGGGTATCTAGAGGTGCTAGCCGAGGATTCTTGGTGCCGTTGAGGCAGCACAGTTAAGGGTAAATAGGCCCCCCGGCTCGTTTGGGTTGGTATGGGCGAGCAGGGGATACTTTTAGAAGAGTGATGTGTGGTGAGAGGAACTTGGAGGAAACGGTGTTAGAAGGAGATACTAGCTGTGGGAAGGGAGGGGCATGGCGGTATGATCGCGGGTTACGGAGATGCAGCCACGGACGGCTTCCATCTTGGAGAAGAGCTTGTTGAGTTGGTCAAGGCCAGTTGTGTGGCAGGTGAGGCTCAACGTCACGGTACTGTCGGAATAGTCACCAGTGACTACTGAAGCTATGTTTACTCCCTCGTTGGAGACCAAAGCGGTCACGTCCCGGAGGAGGCCGACTCGGTCATAGGCTTTCATGATGATGCGGACTGGATAGAGTTGCTTCTCCTGGCCCCACTGAACGTCCACCAGTCGTTCCGGTTCGTCTTCGTGCCGGACACTAGAGCAGTCCTGCTTGTGAACAGTCACGCCGCGTACACGTGTGATGAACCCGATGATAAGGTCTCCAGGAATGGGGTTGCAACAACGGCCTATGCGTACGAGCAGATCGCCGGCACCTAAGACGGTGATTCCAGAACTGGGGCTGGTCAGCGGCAATCCGTTGCGCTGTTGGGCCAACGGCTCCTCTGTTTCGCGCCCTACCTGGGCTAGACGCTGGGCCAGCAGGCTCTCGGCGATGTTGCCTGATCCCAGGCTGGCCATAAGGTCGTCCATGGAGTCGACCTTGAACAAGGTTACTAGCGTGGCATCGTCCACTTTCTGGTTGAAACGCCGTAGTTCACGCTGAATGACTTCACGGCCTCGTTCGATATTGGTGCCGCGTTCTTGCCTGCGGAACCAGGCGCGGACGCTCTGCCTGGCACCTGCTGATCGGACGAAGCCGCGGTTAGGGTTCAGCCAGTCTAGGCTAGGGCCACGGTCTGACTTGGAATTGAGAATCTCGACTGTGTCTCCGTTCTCCAGCGACGTGTCTAGAGTAGTAAGTTTTCCGTTCACCTTGGCACCGATACACCGGTGGCCCAAGTCGGTGTGAATCTTGTAGGCGAAGTCAATCGGGGTCGAGCCGGATGTAAGTTCAACGATGCGTCCCTTGGGAGTGTATACGAACACCTGATCGTGGAAGAAGTCCTGTTTGACAGACTCGATAAACTCGGCTGTTCCGGCCACTTCCCGCTGCCATTCCAGCAGTTGGCGAAGCCAGGTCATCTTCTCTTCGAATCGTTGGTCGCCGGATGTGCCCTCTTTGTAGGCCCAGTGGGCCGCGACACCGTACTCAGCAATCTGGTGCAGCTCGTAGGTCTTGATCTGCACCTCCAAGGGGGTCCCACCATCGCAGATGACGTTGGTGTGAAGCGCCTGGTACATGTTCTCTTTGGGGTTGCCGATGTAATCGTCGAACTGGCCCGGGATGGGATGCCACGTCTGATGGACCACCCCCAAGGTCTTGTAACAATCGGCCTTCTCGTCAACTAGAACGCGCAAGGCGAATAGGTCGTATATATCGCCGAACTGTTTGCCTTCGGCTTCGTACTTCTGCATTTTCCTGTATGTGCTATAGATACCCTTTGGGCGGCCAATCACTTCGGCTTCGACGCCGAATTTCGATAGTTCTTCACGAAGCCTGGTACAGATTGTTTCGATGTACTCCTCGCGCTCTGTCCGCTTGGACGCCAGTATCTTGGATATCTCCCGGTACTTTTCTTCATTGAGGTGCCGGAAGGCTAGGTCGTCTAACCGCCACTTGATTTCCCAGATGCCTAGTCTGTGAGCCAGAGGAGAGTAGATATCCAGGGTCTCTTGGGCGATGCGTTTCCGCTTTTCGGGGGGCAATGCATCCAGGGTGTTCATGTTGTGCAGGCGGTCGGCCAGTTTGATTAGCACCACCCTGATGTCCTCTGCCATAGAGACGAGCATCTTGCGCAGGCTCTCGGCGTGCAGGGACTCCGCGTCGTCCATGAGGTTGGTTACATCTTCAATGGGCGGTTGGAGTTTGTCGTCCATGCGGGTCAGCTTGGTGACGCCATCGACCAGCTTGCTTACTTCGGGCCCGAAGCGTTGACTGATCTCATCAAGGGAAACGTCACAGTCCTCGACCACGTCATGGAGCAAAGCAGCAACAATGGTGTGGGTGTCCAGGTGGAGGTCTGCGAGGAAGAGGGCCGTTTGTAGTGGGTGGGCGATGTAGGGCTCGCCGGATTTGCGCATCTGCCCTACGTGGCATTTGTCGGCGAAGAGGTATGCCTGCCCCACGATTTCTGTGCTGTCTTTGGGCAGGTAGGCTTCAACCCTTTTGATAAGGGTCTGTGCCGCTTCTGAAGTAACCTTATCCTTAGCTACCACTGCATCCGATGATAATACACAGGCCTTGTTAAAGTCTAGACTTGAGGTTCAGGTCCTAGCTGGCCCGGGCCCGTCAGTAAAATTCCAGCAGTGACACTAGAACGGATACAACAGGTGTGCGTGTTGGGTGTGCAAGGCCCGCCCAAGTAAAGTAACCTTAAGAAATATGTCCCCGAATAACCCCACCTCGGATACAGATGAATCCGGCACTCGGAGTGGCGTGGCAATGACGCAAAGACCCAATTTCAAATATTGGGTCTTTGGCGCCTTGGCCATCGGCATCTTTACTTCAGTAGTGGACCACGGCAGCGTAAACGTGGCGCTTCCTACCATAGCCGGCGAGTTCAAGACAGACTTGCCCACTATCCAGTGGGTTGTGATTATCTACGCGTTGACCATTGCCTCGTTGCTGTTACCCATGGGTAGGCTGTCGGACCTAGTGGGGCGAAAGAAGATCTACATCATCGGCACGGTGGTTCTGGCCGCCGGAGCTATCCTGTCAGGCCTTTCACCATCGTTGGAGATGATGTTCCCTTCCCGTGTCTTGCAAGGGGTCGGGGCGGCGATGACCCAGGGCACTGGCATGGCCATCATCACCGCAGTTTTTCCCAGCAACGAGAAGGGCCGGGCAATCGGCATGTTCATGACCATGGTCGGCGTGGGAGCCATTGCAGGCCCGGCTATCGGAGGGCTTGTAGTTGACGCCTTTGGTTGGCGGGTGGTCTTCTTCCTGACCCTACCATTGGAGGCTATCTGCTTGGTGGCTACGGCTTTTGTCTTGCGGGGCTGGTCGGAAGTCCAAGAAAGCAGTGACACCGAGTTTGATTGGTGCGGCGCTACGCTTTCGACCGGGTTCTTGGTGGCCTTACTGGTGGCTATGACCACAGGCAACAAAGCCGGCTGGACGTCGCCTCTGATCATAGGCACTTTTGGTAGCTCGGTTGCTATGTTGGCGATATTCATCTGGTGGGAGCTCCGCTCTGATGCGCCGATGCTGGACCTCAGATTGTTCGAGGGAAGGACATTTACATTTGGAATATCCTCTGCGTTCCTGACCTTTTTGGGCTCATCGGCAGTCCTGTTTATGATGCCTTTCTACCTGCAGAACGTTTTGGGCTACAGCGCCAAGACAGCGGGGTTTGTGGTGGTACCTGGCGCCTTCTGCATGGCGGTGATGGGGACGGTGAGCGGGGTACTTTCGGATCGGTTTGGCCGCCGGCCATTCACCGTGGGCGGTTTGGCGTCTTCGGCCATTGGGTTGTTGATTTTGTCTAGGGTTACTGAATATTCTTCATTGTGGATGGTGGTCCCGGCGTTGATGCTGATGAATACCGGCATGGGGATTTTTTACTCGCCCAACTCTAGTTCGGTGATGAGCACCGTTGGCCAGGTGAAGTACGGGGTGGTGTCGGGGTTTTTAAATCTGGTGCGAAACGCCGCCAACGTGACCAGCATAGCGTTTGCCACCATCATAGTGACCACCACCATGGCTTCCCAGGGCTTCGAGCCGAGCTTAGAAGCGGTTCGTGAAGAGGTTGAGGGGGTTGCTCCGGCGTTTACTCTGGGGCTCCGGTACGCTTTCTTGGCGATGATGGGCATAGTGCTGGCCGGCATGATCCTTTCAGCGCTGCAACCGCCTCATGTTGACAATGACAAATTGTTGGATGGTGACAAGGTGGAGTGATCGGCAGCAGGGTATAACGCGGGGGCATGTATGACGTATATGTTTCCATGACGGGTGGTTTGATTGCCGATGGCCGTGTTTCCTGCTCATGGGTGAACTACCGACATTGGTAAGCCGCACGGATATGGGGAGTCGTGTTGCGAGTTCCTGTCCTTATCCTAACCTTCCCTATTGTTAGGGGAAAGGACATGTATCGGCAGCGGAGTTATTCGTTCACCAGCGTCCGGGTCACGTCTACGGTGGTGTAGGGCCAGACTATTTTGAAGGGTGTTTTGCTGGTGTTGATTAGCCTGTGGTGAGCGCCAGGTGTGATGAAGGCGGAGTCGTATTGACGCACATCGTGCTGTTGGCCGTTGATCATCAATATCCCCGAGCCTTCGATAACGAGCACTGATTCCTCTGGGTTGTGGAAGTGGGTGCTGTTGGACGTGCCAGCCTGGAAGGTGGTGATACCGCTGGAAATCTCAGTAGCGCCATTCTCTTTGGTTACACTGCTGGCTACCGAGACACCTGGAGCCCGTTGCAGGCTTTCGACTTCCTCTCTTCTGATAACTCGTGGCTCTGGCATTTGAACTCCCTGCTTTGAATCGATTTAGTCTTGGGCCAAGAACTCTCGCACGATGTCGCTGGCCGGTTCCCGGTCGGTCATGTTGTATAGGATGACGGCGTTGCGCACCGAATCAGCCTGGAAGAACCGTTCGTAAAGTATCTGGCGGGCTCCGAAGGCGCTGCAACTGACGTCCCAGGCCAGGCGGAATAGCTGGACACGGTCTTTGGCTGATGATGTGTCGGTCTCCAGATAGCGGGTAATGTCATCGGCCAGTGGTCCTTCCATGTCAGCTTCAGAAGGCAGTGCCATAAGGCTGCTGGATCCCAATAGGTGCAGTATCTCGCCCATGCGCGGATACATCCGGATGAACATGTTGCGGGCGACCTGTAACGGCAGCTCTGAGGGACACATGACGCCCCATTCGTCGATCTTGGCGTCCACCTCGGCCGCCCTCAGGCATGACCGGGTGACTTCTAGGTTCTCGATGATCTCCGCGATCATTGACTGGACCTGGGTCGAGTCGTTGGAGCCCAAGGTTTCTGTCATCAGGTTGGCTAGGCCCAGTACAAATTCGCATTTGGCCAGGTTCCTGGTGACGACCTGGTGGCCGGCGTGAAGGTGCCTGTTGGTGGCCGTCTGCATGTTATTGCAGAGGGCAACGTCGCCTAAAAGGAACACTCTTTCCCATGGCACAAATACGTTATTGAAGAAGGCTACGGCGTCCATTTCCTCGAATCGGGAGCCTAGCGGATGGTCGTAGTGGGAGCGGTTGTGGTCGAAGCTCTCCCGGCATTGGTATTTCAGCCCAGGCGTGTTGCTGGGAATGGCAAAAGCGAATGATGTCGGGCTGGGTGCGTTGCCAGGTAGCATGTGGGACGCCGTTGGGTAGAGGGCGATCTCGTCGGACAACGGGGCCAGTGTAGCCAACACTCGAGCGCCGTGGACAACGATTCCGGAGTCAGTCTCTTTCACCACCGAGAGGGCGATATCGGTCCGGTCTTCTAGAGGAGTTGCGCCTGGCGCCCTGTTACGTTGCAGGTTCAATAGAGTGTGGGTCAGTACCAGATCATTCTCCCGTATGTGTTCGTAATAATTCTGGATATTTTGTTTGAACTCAGGGCGGTTCTGGGCGAAATAATCTCCCGCTGCGGCCATGGCCATCATGTTGACGTTCATGAAGTCGGGACTGCGTCCCATCATACCGCAGGTAGTCTTGGCCCAGTGGTACATCATCCCATGCCTCCGCTCCAGGTCTTCGTGAGTCCGGGGAGTTAGGAACGAGAGTCCGACAGGATCGCCGGTAGTAGGTGACTGGTAGGTCATATCGGCTTTGAGTTTAGCGTCGTGCTGCATGTCCAGCAGCTTGGCCATGGTGTGCACGCCGTTGCGCAGGCCCGGATGGCTGGTGACGTCTTTGACTTTCTCGCCGTTGAGGTAGACCTCAGGCGGGCGTTCCTGCAAACCCTTGATGTACTCTGCTCCGGTTCTGGCTGGCATGGCCTGACCTCCGTGTCTAGACAGCGGCGATTCTTTGTATCGAACGGGGAGATATTACCATGCCCGGCACTCGTTGCTTCAGGGACTTAAAGGCTGTAGCATTCGCGTGCTCAAGTGTGAATTCAGTAGATGGAGATTTTGATATGTATGTTGTGATCGTTCCCATCCAGATTGAACAGGGACACCGGGATGAGTTCCTGGAAGCCCTGATGGTAGATGCTAAAGGTGCCAACGAGGATGAACCGGGCTGCCTAAGGTTCGACGCCGTCCAAGATGCCGATGATGACCACCGCATCTGGCTCTACGAGGTTTATAAGGACGAGGCCGCCTTCCAGGCCCACCTTCAGGCGCCCCACTTCCAGGTCTTCAAGGAAGCTGCTGATAAGTGGCGGATTGACGGTATCCAGGGCTCGGCTCGAGGCAGCAAGAACCTTTATCCATCGGATGCCGAATGGCGGTAGGCAGACTTTACTAAGAAAGATTTTGGAGATCCGATATGGTTAAGACGATCCTTCAGAGCTCTAAGGTGGCTCCGCCCGGAGGGATCATGTCCCAGGGAGTGGAGGTGCCATCCGGCAGGATGGTGTTCGTTTCTGGTCAGGTGGCACGAGACTTGGATGGTAGCGTGGTTGGCGTAGGTGATGTAATTGCGCAGACCCGTAAGGTGCTGCAGAACATGCAATCGGTGCTGGCCGAGTCATGTGCGACTCTGGACGATGTGGTGAAAGTTACGGTGTTCGTGACTAACCTGGAACGGCACTTCGCCGACATTCACAAGGTTCGAGGGGAGTTCTTCACCAGTGGCTATCCGGCAAGCACTATGGTGGAGGTAAAATCGCTGGTTCACGAGGATATGCTGATTGAGATTGAGGCGATTGCGGTGGTTCAGTGACCCCACCGAATCAAGGCCTTAGGCTCTCAGCTCACAGCGTCCAGGTGATCAAAAAAGACGTCCCGATTATTCGGGACGTCTTTCTGTTTTACTGGGGAGGGCGGTTAGCTCTTGGCCGACACGCCGTCCGGGACCAGATCTTTCTCCCAAGGGCCGGGGAAGGTGCCCATGGGGCGGTCGCCGTGCATGAATAGTTTCTCCTGGCGGTACCACTCGCTCCGCGGCATCTCGTAGTAGCACTCGATTCCGTTGCCGTCGGGGTCTTCGAGGTAGATGCCTAGGGACAAACCATGGTTGGAGACTCGTTTGATTTCAACGCCCTTCTCGTTCAGATTGTTGTAGAAGTCTGCTAGGTCGTCCAGGTTCTCCATGCGCCAGGCCATATGGTTCAGACCAACCTGGCCCTGGTGGACGCCTTCTGCGTCGGCGCCGACTTCCATCAGCGCGATTTCGTGGGACTCGTCTAGGTTGGCCGTCATGAATGCGGCTCGTCCGGCCAAGAAGTCGTAGGTGTGGAGACCCAAGATGTCCTCGTACCACTGACGCGAAACCTCGGCATTTCGAACGTAAATGTTCACATGGCCTAGGTGGCTTGGTGTGTAACCCATCATTCTTCTCCTAATGTAGCGTTGGTTTACGTCGCCAAAACTATCATATATAAACGTCTATTCGCAACCAGGCAACTGGCGCAACCGGATTTCCGTGGGCATGCTGACAAACAAGGCAGCGTGCATTGGTGGCGGTGGTATCTCATGTGTCAGGGTAAGTCACGCTCACGATAGGCGCAGAAAAAATGACGACCAGGCCTCACATAGGTGCGGGTGATACAATAACCTAGCCGAGGCTCCCCACTTTGGTTCCCCTCACCATGGGCCGTTAGCTCAGTTGGCAGAGCACCGGACTTTTAATCCGGGTGTCGTGGGTTCGACCCCCACACGGCCCACCATATATTAGGCACAAAAGAGCCCTCCGATTAGTTTTGGAGGGCTTTTGATTTTGCGATTTGCCGACATTTTGCCGAATAGGAATTAATTATTCGGTGGTTTTGCTTTTTCCATGGCCAGAGCGAAGTCCTGCGCTGCCTGTTTTTGAAGCCCTGGGGCTACGTGGGAATAAGTATCCATCGTGATGGCAAATGAAGAATACCCCAGTCTTTCTTGGACTACTTTAGGGTTGGTTCCCTGTTGGAAAAGTAGCGTTGCATGGAAGTGCCGAAGGTCGTGTAACCTGGTGCAGGTCGTTTGTCAGAACCCTGTACCGAATTCTTCTGCCGGTCCCCAAGGTGGAACCTGATAAGGGCAACCAGGACGGGGCTTTTGGGTATGGTCGCAGCATGCGAGTTGTCACCTAGAGGCGATGTTCTGGCATAATGGCCTGGCCTACCATTCCTGTATGGTATTCCCATTCGCCAACTCGTAGAGGGAGTAGATATGGCAGAGGCCCACACACATCATCACGACCATGCTCACGAGGAGGCCAAAGGGATCCGTACTACCGCTCAGTTCATCCTGACCGGGTTAAGCGGTGGCCACGCTGTTTTCCACTGGTTCAGTCAGAGTTTCTTCGTGATGCTCCCAGAGGTAGTCGCTACCTTTGGGCTAAGCGGCCTACAAGTCGGCGCTGTTGCTACTACTAGGGAGATGGTCTCTGGGATTATAGCTCTCCCTGGCGGAGTGGTTACGGACATGCTCCGCCGTCATTGGGGTTCTGTGTTGACGGCCTGCATGGCTCTTTTTGGATTGGGATGGCTCATTATGGGGATCGCTCCGTTCTACCCAATCTTACTGATTGGTATGGCCATCGTAGCCGCCGCCGCTTCCATGTGGCATTTGCCGGCCACTGCGGCCCTCTCCCACCGGTTTAGCCACCACCGGGCCTCAGCCTTGTCACTTCACGGAGTAGGCGGCAACATAGGTGACGTGTTAGGTCCTGCTCTGACCGGCGTCCTTCTGCTGACCCTCAGTTGGCGCGGGATTCTCAGTATCTACGCCGCAGTGCCGCTTTTCCTGGCCTTCGTGGTCTTCTGGGCTTTCCGTAACATCGGACACTCTGAGAACGACGATTCCAGGCCCGCCCGTTTCCGGGAACAAATGGCGAATACTAGAGAGTCCTTTAAGGAGCACCCCAGGTTGTGGGGAATAATGACCGTTGCAGGTCTTCGGGGCATGGCCAACGTAGCTTTTCTGCCCTTCTTAGCCCTGTACCTGGGTCTAGACGAAGAACTGGGTTTGGGCAATGCCTCGTTGGGCTTACACATCGCGCTTCTGGTGGGTGTAGGTGTCTTCGCCACGCCGGTCACTGGTTACATCTCCGACCGGCTGGGCCGGAAACTGGTGCTCATCCCAGGGTTGATAGGACTTTCGGCCCTGACAGCTCTTTTGATTCCTTTTGGTGAAGGTATAGGTCTGATAATCATTCTAGCCTTCTTGGGTACCTTCCTGTTTAGCGACCAGCCCATCCTTACGGCTGCGGCTCTAGACGTGGTGGGCGAAAAGGTGGCAGCCAGTACCCTGGGGGTCTTCTCTTTTTCCCGGTTCGCTCTTGCCGCTGCATCCCCTCTTATCGCCGGTCAGTTATTCGATGCACAGGGAATTGAGGCTGCATTCTTGTATATATCGGGGATATATCTTTTGGCTACAATTGTCTTGTTGGCTGTGCCTTTGGCCCCCTCCCAAAGGGCTGCTGGCCACCATCACTAAGTCCCAATAAATCACAGGCCCCGGCGAATAAGAAAATTGGCGCCTCGGGGGAGTGTTCCTTGCGGAGCGTTTTCAGAAACTACTGAAAACCAGAAGATTCAATTGGATTTTGGACCGATTTCCGAACGTATATTGATGATGTAGGAGCCGAATTCAAGAGCGTAAAACCACAACCCTAAAACTGGTTGAACTTTGGTATTGGCAGGACCGGGTTCAGCATATTGCCAATCGCTTCTTTAGGTCGGCAATGGCAGACGGTAAGTGACAGCCATGAATTGGAGGTCGACTTACGGCTGTCAGACCGTGCTACATGTGATGCTTTACAAGAGCAGAGCGAGGAAATCAGGTCCGCACCGAAGAAGGATTGGATTTGGCATGACTCCTGAGGGTTTCGTCTTTCTGTCAGGAGAGAAGCGGATTTCCATGACAAAAGTAAAATGGCCAGGATACATCCAGTGGTTGCCGAACTGCGGCCTACGGTGGAGGTAGGATGAGCGAACCAATCAGATCTTTCACGACTGCCGTTCCTTCGTGGCGATCGAGAGTCACTCCTCTTAATATAGAGGAAGCTTCCGGTGCCCAATTAGAAGCTATGAGAGTCACGACTTCGAGCACTAATATCGGAGAGTTTACCCTGGTTTTAGCACTTGACCCTGAGACTCTTTTGCATCTTACGCCCCTCCTCAACGGAATCATGTCTGGGCCGGGTGGACTATCCAGATCAGAGACCGAGTTAGGAGCTGTATCTGCTTCTGTGGTAAATCGGTCAATTTACTGCGCCGCCGCCCATTCGGACCAATACAACCAGCTAACCAAGGACCCTGCTGTCATCGACAGCATATTTTCCTTAGGAGAATCTGCTGATATCTCTCCTCGGGAAAAAGCCCTATTGGAATTTGCAAGCAAATTGTCTAAAAGCCCTTCTGAGGCAACGAAAGCGGACATAGAGCGATTGTTCGGCAACGGATTGGATATGGTCGAAGTCTTAGATCTGGTGTTTGCAGCATCCTTGTTCGGCTGGGTTAATCGTCTGTCGCACGTGTTGGGAGACCCAATGCCCCGGTGCTAGACGTACGAAAAGTTTTGTTATTTTGGGTTTAGAGACCTGTGTGATTGAGGTTATAGGCACGAGTTGATTACAGGGAAGATACTAAGGAGTCTTCTGATGGATTAGCCATTGTACCGTGGGATAGGTTGGTTAATGCTAGGAACGGAGTATGGAAGTTTGGAACACCAGGAATGGTGCTGCATTGCTAGGCAGTCTAGAAAGCCTAAGAGTCGGATATGCGACTGACAGTCGTTATAAGGGTAATAATTGGAGCCGCTTTACTTGCCTGCTCAGTTGAGACCCCTGGTCGATCTCCCGAAACTAGCGCTACTTCTCAGGAACAATCTAGGAGCGTTGACCGGAGTATCAACCCATACTTGGTCGCAGAAGAATCTACGGTCAAAATAACGATCTCTACAGCAGAAGATGAATATACCAGGAGCGGGGTGATTGTGGGAGATGGCCACTTTGTAGTCACTTACGCACCAGTAACTGCCGACCCTTCACATAAAGTACAGGTCACTCAGGTTGCCTCTACGCTTGTAACGGACGGCTCCATAATTTATGTTAACGAAATATTCGACTTAGCATTAATCTATTCAACCGATGAGTTGGGTCCTCCGGTCGAAATATCTCAGAGCATGCCCGAATTGGGCGAAGGATTAATAATCGGAGATTTCCTTCTACTCGGAGGAGAGACGTTAACAGCTACTAGATATAGTACGGTTGCGGGATTTGAATTTGATGGACTCGTTATAAGATTCGACGGTATTGCTGGCAGCGGCAATATCGGCGGGCCTGCATTGAACAAAATGGGGCAATTGGTTGGTATTGTGGCCCATGGACTTGGTGAGGGAGAGTCAGGTAGCGTATTTTCACCAGAGACCTTCAAGTATGGGCTGGCAGAAGAACTAGTTAAATACACCGAGAACATTACCGCTGATGGCTTAAGATTCGGACTTGATTTAATAGGCATACCGGCGTATGTGACCAAACCTTCCGATTGGATGATTTTAGCGGGCTTTGGCTATTTCGACGTACGGGCGCCAGAAACGAGCGGTAATAATCAAGACGTATTATCCAATGGATATAAAGTGCTCGGAATCCTTAATGCAGATTCTTCAGTGGGTGAAACTGTGGAAGTGGTTCTGAATCGTCTAATAACCGAGTTCGGAGATGCATTTGAGCGGGTTCCTGAATTCGTTATTCCCAGCCCACACGGATTCGAAAAGTGTGAACTGCTGGTGACAATCAATGAATATTCACAAACCGGTTTTGAACGGCGTGGGTACGTAATTCCAGGAGGCTGGGTTAGCAGCCCCGGTCTCTACACGGGCTTCTGCGTGGGAATCGTCAAAGATAAAAAGGTCGTAGCGTTCGCAGAGTCTTATGAAGTAGATGACATCGTTCATGGCAACGGTCTCTTCGATAAGATTTCCCTGGAACAATAGGAACGGTGCGCCAATTAGACTCTGACTTTTAGAACCATTGGTTGTAGGAGCCAAAAGGCCCCCAGATGATCGATCTGAGGGCCTCGGTTTTTCAACCAATAACTAGTTTACGGCCATT